>JAFRJB010000030.1 GCA_017432485.1 Clostridia bacterium | reverse complement strand
TCCCTCGCCCTTTTTGGCTAATTTATCCGATTTTTCGTTGATTGGCGTCAGCCAACCTGCCTCAATATCGAAGAAATTATCACAAAAATTGCTTCGCGAGAGGTGCTTCGCAGTTTTGGTTGCCTCTTGGGGCTCCAAGATAAATCAAAACAGTGAAAATGCTGACACATCACGAAACGGGTAACGCAATAGCAGGGAAAAAGAGGCACCAAAACCTATTACGGCTCGGCTTCTTTTACCCTCGAATGCATTAGAAGTTCATAAGCAATCAACAACTTAAAATACTGGAATTCACCCGGCTCCGCGCGCAAGCGCGGAGCCTTTTTTTGCGCGCTTGCGCGCAAAAAAAAAACCAGGGAAAAGAACCGTCCCCTTCCCTGGTTTTTTATGAAAAAAGGGTGAAAGAAAAAAGATTTGGCATCGCCAAATCTTTTTTCTTATGCTTTGCTTTCGCAGTATAAACAGCGGTAAATGCGCTTTTTCGGGTCGGTGAGTTTAAAGATATGCGGCAGTTCCTGCTCTACACCGGTAATACAGCGGGGGTTTTTGCAAAAGATGACATTTTCAAGCGTTTGCGGCAAGTCGGGGGTAATTTTTTGAACAATCTTGCCATCCTTGATGATGTTCACCGTAACGCCCGAATCCACATAGCCCAACACATCCAAATTCAGTTCCCATTCACCGTCAATTTTAATAATGTCTTTTTTGCCGCTTTTGCCGCTTGCGGCGTTTTGAATGAGCGCGACCGGGCAGTCGAGTGTATCCAAATGCAGCAAGCGGTATAACTGCATGCTGTTGCCGGCGCTGATATGGTCGATGACAATGCCGTTTTTAATGGAATCTATTTTCATCACTCTACCTCCAACAGTTTTAAGATAAGCGCCATGCGGATGTATTTGCCGTATAATGCCTGTTTGAAATAGCAGGCTCTGGGGTCACTGTCTACCGCGGTGCTGATTTCATTGACACGCGGCAGCGGGTGCAGGATGCATAAATCCGCTTTTGCGTTACCGAGCTTTTGCGGGGTTAAAATATAACTGTTTTTCAAGCGCAGGTAGTCTTCTTCATTGAAAAAGCGCTCGCGCTGCACTCTTGTCATATAGAGAATATCGAGCTTGGGCATACTTTCCTCGAGCGAGGTTGTTTGCTCATAGGGAATATTTTTGCTTTTGAGAATATCTTTGACATACCCGGGCAGTTTTAACTCTTCCGGGGAGATGAGCACAAATTTAATACCGGGGTACTCCGACATTGCGGCAATGAGAGAATGCACGGTTCTGCCGAATTTCAAATCGCCGCACAGCCCGATTGTCATGTGATCCAGTCTGCCTTTTTCGACGCTGATGCTCAACAAATCCGTCAGCGTTTGGGTGGGGTGATTGTGACCGCCGTCACCCGCATTGATGACCGGTACCGGGCATCTTTGCGCAGCCACAAGCGGCGCACCCTCCTTCGGGTGGCGCATGGCGATAATGTCCGCGTAGCAGGAAACGACCCTTGCCGTATCCGCAACACTTTCACCTTTTGCGGCAGAAGAGGAGTCCGCCTCCGAAAAGCCCAACACATGACCGCCCAACTCATACATCGCCGCCTCAAAGGAAAGGCGGGTTCTTGTAGAGGGCTCAAAAAAGAGCGTGGCGAGCTTTTTGCCGGCGCATTTGTGCGCGTAATTCTCGGGGTGCTGCATAATATCTTTTGCCACCCCAATCAATGCATCCAACTCAGCGGTGCTGAAATCTTTAATATCAATTAAATGCTTCATGTTTTTATCCAACTTTCATCCGCAGGGTTATTGCGAAAAGCGATGAGCCTTTCCACATCTTCCGCTTTAATATAGTTTTCACTTGCCGCGGTTTGCACAACACATTCAAAATCGGTCAGTGAAACATTTTTGACGTTGGCTGCTGCGAGCCTGTCTAAGCCTTTTTGCATGCCGTAGGTAAAAATGGAAACAATGCCCAACACCTCTGCACCTGCTTCTCTGAGCGCTTCGACAACTTCAATTACACTGCCGCCGGTCGAGATTAAATCCTCAACAACAACCACTTTTTCGCCCGCCTGCAAACTGCCTTCAATGCGGTTTTGCCTGCCGTGGTCTTTGTTGCCCGAGCGGACATAGCCCATCGGCATATCTAAAATGTGCGCGGTGATTGCCGCGTGCGCAATGCCGGCAGTGGAGGTGCCGAAGAGCGCTTCGGCTTGCGGGTAGTTTTCTTTGACTAAGCGCGCAAGGCCGTTTTCAATATCATTTCTCACTTCAGGTGCCGTGAGGGTTAAGCGGTTGTCGCAATAAATGGGGCTTTTAATGCCGCTCGCCCAGGTAAAGGGCTCTTCGGGTCTTAAAAACACCGCATGAATTTTTAATAAATCTTTTGCAATTAACTCTTTCATCTCTGCCTCCTAATCTGTAAATTCTTCCACACAGCGCCGGTATGCCGCATAGGGGTCTGCCGCCGCGGTAATGGGTCTGCCGACCACGATATAGTCACTCCCGATTTCTTTGGCTTTTGCGGGGGTCATTACGCGGGTTTGGTCATCCTTTGCCGCATCCGCAAAGCGAATGCCCGGTGTGATGCATAAAAAGCCTTTGCCGCAGTTTTCATGCACCACCTGTGTCTCAAGCGGGGAGCACACCACGCCGTCGAGCCCGCAGGCTGCCGCGTTTTTGGCGTAGCTGATAACAGTTTGCGCCATATCGGTTTCAATCAGCAGTTCATTTTTTAACTGTTCATCGCTTGTGGAGGTCAGCTGAGTGACGGCGATGAGCAGCGGTCTTGTGCCGTCTGCGCGTGTTAAGCCTTCCAATGCGGCTTTCATCATCTCAGAGGCGCCCGCCGCATGCAGGTTGCAGATATCCACATCCAGGCGCGAGAGAACCGCCATACTGCGTTTGACCGTGTTGGGAATATCGTGCAGCTTTAAATCCAAAAATATTTTGTGCCCTCTGGCTTTAATGGCTTTGACAATTGCGGGGCCTTCCGCGTAGTAAAGTTCCATACCGATTTTGACAAACGGCTTTTCTTTTTGGAACCCGTCCAAAAAGCGCATGGTTTCTTCCGCAGTCGGAAAATCACATGCAATAATGACATCTTTTCCCATATCAGTGTCCCTTTCCGATGATTTCTTCTAACGATGTGATACCGTAGCGCTCCATCACTTGCGGTAACGCATCAATGATTTCTTTAGAGGCGTAAGGCGAAATAAGATTTGCCGCGCCGACTTCCACCGCTGTGGCGCCGGCAAGCATAAATTCCAGCACATCCTCCGCCGTCATAATGCCGCCCATACCGACAATCGGGATATTGACCGCTTCATAAACCTGATAAACCATGCGCACGGCAAGCGGTTTAATCGCGGGGCCCGAGAGTCCGCCGGTTTTGTTGGCGAGCAGCGGCTTTTTGGTTTTTAAATCGATTTTCATGCCTAAAAATGTATTGACCAGGCTGATAGCGTTCGCGCCTGCATCTTCGCAGGCTTTGGCAATAGCGGCAATATCGGTCACATTCGGCGACAGTTTCATAATTACGGGTTTACCGGTAACGGCTTTTACCGCGCGGGTGACTTCGGCTGCCGCTGTGGCGGAAGTGCCGAAACTCATACCGCCGCCGTGAACATTCGGGCAGGAAATATTGATTTCCAGCCAGCCGATTTGCGCGCAACTCTCAAGTGCCTGCGTGGTGGCAACATATTCTTCGACCGAGAAGCCGCTCACATTTGCCATCACCGGTTTGTCAAAACATTGTGCGAGCTTGGGTAATTCTTCACTGATGACTTTTTCCACACCCGGGTTTTGCAAGCCGACCGCGTTGAGCATACCGCTGTCACTTTCCGCAATGCGGGGTGTTTCGTTGCCGTAGCGCGGCGAGAGGGTTGTGCCTTTAAAGGAAAAAGTGCCTAAGCAGTTAATATCATATAAATCCGCAAATTCATAGCCGAAGCCGAAGGTACCGCTTGCGGGAATGACCGGATTATCCAGGGGTAATCCGCAAAGCTCAACGCGGGTGTTTACCATAGTATTTCCTCTCTTTCCAGCACGGGGCCTTCTTTACAAATGCGCTTGTTGCCTTGCTTTGTCTTGCAGGTGCAGCCCATGCAGGCACCGAATCCGCAGCCCATTCTTTCCTCAAACGAGTATTGACCGCTTGTGCGTGCTATTTTTTCGATGGCTTCAAACATCGGCTTTGGTCCGCAGGCGTAGAAATAGTCATAATCTATTTCATCCATCACATCGCTCACAAAGCCTTTTGTGCCGGCGGAGCCGTCAACTGTCGTGACAATAACACGGCAGCCGAGCGCTTCAAATTCCTCTTTATAAAAGATTTCATCCTTTGTATTAAATCCTAATATCACGCTCACGCTTTTACCGGCGTCAATCAAATCCTTTGCCGCCTTATAGAGCGGGGGAACGCCGACACCGCCACCGATTAACAGCGGTTTTTTTGTATCTTTGGTAAGGTCGAAGCCGTTACCGAGACCCACTAACGCATCAATGGTTTCTCCGCTTTGCATGCGGCTTAAAATCTCTGTGCCCTCACCGACTGTTTTATAGATAATACACAGGCTTTCGGCGCTATAATCACACACCGAAATAGGGCGGCGCAAAAATTTTGCGGGAATGAGAATGTTAATAAACTGCCCGGCACCGCGCATCGCAGAGCAATCGCCGGAGAGTATTAAGCGAAAAGTGTTGGCGGCTATTTTTTTGTTTTCGGTAATTGTCAGTTGTGTCTGTTTCATCATGCATCAATGGTGGAAATCGTCAGTGTGGTTTCTTCGAGAACATCGAGTAAAACTTTTACCGTATCAAGCGAGGTGAAAATCGTCACACCGTTTTCCACCGCGCATTGGCGAATGAGTTTTCCGTCGGAAATCACACCGGAAGTTAAGTCTCTTGTGTTGATAATATAATTGACATAGCCTTGTCGGATAGCACTGAGGATTTCATCGCTGCCGTCACTGAGTTTCTTTAAGCTGTGGGTGCGTATGCCGTGCTCCTTAAGGTAATTGGCTGTGCCTTGCGTTGCCTGAATATTAAAGCCCATATTGTAGAAGCGGCGAATTAAGGGGAGCGCCTCTGATTTATCCGCATCCGCGATGGTGGCAAGTACCGTGCCGTAGTTAACCACATTCATGCCCGATGCCTGCAGTGCTTTAAATAAGGCGCGGTTAAGCTGATTGTCATAGCCGATGGCTTCACCGGTGGATTTCATTTCCGGCGAGAGGTAAGCATCCATGCCGCTGAGTTTTGAAAAGGAGAAGGCGGGCACTTTGACATAGTGGCGCTGTTTCTCGGGCGCATAGGTGCACTCGATGCCCTGCGCGCGCAGGCTCTCACCTAAAATCACTTTTGTGGCGATATCCGCAAGCGAATAGCCGGTGGATTTGGAAAGGAAGGGAACCGTGCGCGAAGAGCGGGGATTGACCTCAATAATATACACATTTTCTGCTTTATCGACAATAAATTGGATATTGTAGAGCCCGACAATGCCGATACCCAAACCAAGCTTTTCGGTGTAGTCGATGATAGTCTTTTTTACTTTTTCACTCACCGAGAAGGTAGGGTAAACACTGATGGAGTCACCGGAGTGAATACCGGTTCTTTCCACCAGTTCCATAATACCGGGGATAAAGACATTTGTGCCGTCACAAATTGCATCGACCTCCAGCTCTTTACCTTGAATGTATTTGTCGACCAAAACCGGTTTATCCTTATCAATTTCCACGGCGGTTTTGAGGTATTGGCGCAGCTGGGCTTCATCCGCCACAATCTGCATGGCTCTGCCGCCGAGCACAAAGGAAGGTCTTACCAATACGGGGTAGCCGATAGCAGCTGCCGCCGCGGCACCGGCTTCAATATCGGTAACCGCTTCACCCTGCGGCTGCGGAATGCCTAAGGATTTGAGCAGGTTTTCAAAACTCTCTCGGTTTTCGGCTTTGTCAATGGCTTCACAGTCCGTGCCGATGATTTTTACCCCGTGCGCTGCAAGGCTATCGGAAAGGTTGATAGCGGTTTGACCGCCCAAAGAGGCAATCACGCCAATCGGCTGCTCCAAGTGAATGATATTCATCACATCTTCCGTGCAAAGCGGTTCAAAATAGAGCTTGTCCGAGCAGGTGTAGTCGGTCGAAACCGTTTCGGGGTTATTGTTAATGATAATTGCTTCATAGCCCGACTGTTTAATCGTTTGCACGGCGTGAACGGTGGAATAGTCAAACTCCACACCCTGCCCGATACGAATGGGGCCGGAGCCGAGCACAATAATTTTGGGCGCATCCGAAACGATGGATTCATTCTCGTCTTCATACGTGGAGTAGAAATAGGGGATATAGCTTTCAAATTCCGAAGCGCAGGTATCAATCATTTTATAGACCGGGAAAATGTTTTTCTTTTCGCGCAGTTTAAAAACATCCGCTTCGCTCATACCCCAAACTTCTGCGATATAGGCATCGGAAAAGCCCATACGCTTTGCGGCGTACAGTGTCTTGACATCCATGCGCTTGTCTGCAAGTTCCTGTTGCATGAGAACAATGTTTTTGATTTTTTCCAAAAACAGCATATCGATTTTGGAATTGTTGCACACTTTAAAAATATCTGCGCCGCGCGCAAACAGTTCTGCCAAAGCGAAAATTCTATCATCCGTGCCGGTTTTGATATACTCAAACAATTCCGAAGTTTTATATGTATCAAATTTCTTTAAGTGAATGTGATTAACACCGATTTCCAGCGAGCGCACGGCTTTTAAAAGGCTCTCTTCAATGGTTCTGCCTACACTCATCACTTCACCCGTTGCCTTCATTTGGGTGGATAACGCATTATCTGCACTCGCAAATTTATCGAAGGGGAAGCGCGGCATTTTAGTCACGACATAGTCTAATGTCGGCTCGAAAGAAGCGAGGGTATTTGCTAATCTGATTTCATCTAAATGCATGCCCACGGCGATTTTGGCGGATACGCGCGCAATCGGGTAGCCGCTGGCTTTGGAAGCGAGCGCCGAGGAGCGGGAAACGCGCGGGTTGACTTCGATCACATAGTAATCGAAAGAGAGCGGGTCGAGCGCAAACTGCACATTGCAGCCGCCTTCAATTTTGAGCGCGCGAATAATGCGCAGCGCACTGTCGCGAAGCATATGGTATTCTTTATTGGTCAGCGTTTGTGAAGGCGCCACCACAATGGAGTCACCCGTGTGAATGCCCACCGGGTCGATGTTTTCCATATTACATACCGTGATAGCAGTGTCATTGGCATCGCGCATCACTTCGTATTCGATTTCTTTATAGCCTTTAATACTCTTTTCTACGAGCACTTGGTGTACCGGAGAGAGCTTTAAAGCATTCTTTAATAATTCTTCACATTCTTTCTCGTTGTCGGCAAAACCGCCGCCGGTACCACCGAGAGTAAATGCCGGCCGTAACACGACAGGGTAGCCGATTTTCTCTGCGGCGCGCAAGCCGCTTTGCAAATCGTCTGCAATCAAAGAGGGGAGCACCGGCTCGCCGAGTTCTTCGCACAAAGTTTTAAAGAGTTCTCTGTCTTCCGCTCTTTCGATGCTCGCGCCGCTGGTGCCCAACAGTTCGGTTTCGCATTCTTTTAAAACGCCTTTTTTCTCTAACTGCATGGCAAGGTTCAACCCGGTTTGCCCGCCGATGCCGGGTAAAATTGCATCGGGGCGCTCGTAGCGAATGACTTTTGCAATGTATTCGAGAGTCAGCGGTTCCATATAGACCTTATCGGCAATGCTGGTGTCGGTCATAATTGTAGCGGGGTTGGAGTTGCATAAGATGACTTCGTACCCCTCCTCTTTGAGCGCCAGGCAGGCTTGTGTGCCGGCGTAATCAAACTCGGCAGCCTGACCGATGACAATGGGGCCGGAACCGATGACTAAAATTCTTTGAATATCTGTTCTTTTCGGCATTGTTATACCATACCTTTCATTTCGCTGTTGTAAGCAGTAATAATTAATCTTTAAAGAGTGTGCTTGCGCGCTGCGCGGTTTTATTTACCGCTGTTTTCTTCCATAATCCGAATAAAGCGGTCAAATAAATAAGCACTGTCTTGCGGACCGGGTGCGCTTTCGGGGTGATACTGCACGCTGAAAACTTTATCTTCGTCGCAGGCAACCCCTTCAATCGTATTATCCAGCAGGTTAATATGGGTCGGGGTTAAGCGGGTGCCCCCGAGGCTGTCGGCATCCACGGCATAGGAGTGGTTTTGCGAGGTAATTTCCACTTTTCCGGTGAGTAAATTTTTGACCGGATGATTGCCGCCGCGGTGACCGAATTTGAGCTTATAGGTTTTGGCACCGTAGGCAAGAGATATCATTTGGTGCCCTAAGCAGATGCCGAAAATCGGGTACTTGCCTTTGATTTGTTTGACAAGTTCAATGACTTCCGTCACATCCTCCGGGTCGCCGGGGCCGTTGGAGAGAAAGACACCGTCGGGATTAATTTCTTCAATTTCTTCTGCAGTGGTGCAGTAGGGAACCACCGTAATATTGCAGCCGCGCTTTTTTAAAGAGCGGATAATATTGAGTTTAATACCGCAGTCAACCGCCACCACATTGAATCGGGCATTGGCGGTGCGGGAATACCATTTCTTTTTGCAGCTCACGCTTGCCACGGCATCGTGAGGCACCGGCGTTTGGCTGATAATTTGCAGCGCCTCGCTGTCGGAAACCGATGCATCGGTAATGATACAGCGGCGCGAACCCAAATCGCGAATGGAGCGAATGAGCTTGCGCGTGTCAATACCGGAAATGCCGGGAATTTTGTATTCTTCCATCACTTCCGAGAGCGTTTTGGTGGAGCGGAAGTTGGAAGGGCTGTCGTTATATTCTCTGACAATGAGTGCGCCGATGGTCGGCACTCTGGTTTCAAAGTCTTCATCGGCAATGCCGTAGTTGCCGATGAGCGGGTAACTCATCACAACTGCCTGATAAGTGTAAGAGGGGTCGGAAATAATTTCCTGATAGCCGACCATAGAGGTGTTAAACACAATCTCACACACGCGGCTTTCCTCACTGCCGAAGCCGTAACCTAAATAGGAAGAACCGTCTTCCAGTACGATTTTTTTGTTCATGATTCTTTCCATACTGTCTTTCCCCCGTAAACGGTTAGTTTATTTTTGCCGTAAACGCGCATACCGTCAAACGGTGTGCTTTTTCCTTTTGATATAAAATCCGCACCGCGAATGGTGTAGCTCTGCTCTAAATCAAAGGCGCAAAATGCATCGGTTTCTTCGATTGCAAAGCGCTTTCTCGGCTTGTCGGTCAGCAGCGCGACCAAGTTTTCCAGCGGTAAAATGCCGCGGCGCACAAGGTTTGTATATAATACCGGAAACGCAATTTCAATCCCGCTCACACCCATAGCGCTGCCGCGCAGTCCTTTTGCTTTTTCCTCTGCCGCATGCGGGGCGTGGTCGGTGGCTATCATATCAATCGTTCCGTCTGCCAAGCCCTCTAAGAGCGCTTCTTTATCTTGCGGGGTGCGCAGGGGCGGATTCATTTTAAATCTGCCGTCTTCCTGCAAATCGTTTTCATCTAAGCATAAATAATGCGGCGCGGTTTCGCAGGTGATATTAATGCCGCTTTTTTTCGCCCGGCGTATGAGCTCCACGCTTTCCCAGCAGGAAATGTGGCACACGTGGTAGGCGCAGCCGGTTTGCGCGGCTAAGTCAATATCTCTTTCAATCGGTTTCCATTCGCTGGCGCTGCAAATGCCTTTGTGCGCGTGAGCGGCAGCATAACTGCCGGCGTGAATATAGCCGCCGTGCAGCAAAGAGTTATCTTCACAGTGCGCACTGATGACTTTATTGAGCTGTTTTGCGCGCTGCATCGCTTCGCGCATCAAGCCGGCATCCTGCACACCCTTACCGTCATCCGAAAAGCCGATGCAGTAGGGCGCCAGTGCTTCAAGCGGTGCAATTTCTTTGCCTTCTTCACCGACGGTGATTGCCGCAAAGGGGTGCACGGCTATTGCGCTGTCGCGCGCGATGATGTCTAACTGTTCTTTGATATGCGCCGCACTGTCAGGAACAGGCTTAAGATTGGGCATGGTGCACACATCACCGTAACCGCCGCGCGCCGCTGCGCGCGAGCCGGTGAAAATGGTTTCTTTATAAGAAAAACCCGGCTCTCTGAAGTGCACATGCACATCACAAAAAGCCGGAAATACAGATAGATTGGAAAGGGAAAGAACATCACCGCCATCACACGGGATATCGGCAGTCATGCTTTCTTTTTGAATTACACCGTTTCGGTATATCATGCAGTTTTTCAACGCAATTTTCATCGTCACCTCAAAAAAAAGACCTTCACTATTACGGCAAGGTCTGAAAATAGCATAGTATGAAAAATGATTTGTACAATGATACAATATAAACCTTGCAGATGTCACAGCATCCGTTTAAAAATTTATTTTATATATTTTAACATAGTAGTAAAGGGTTGTCAATTAAGTTTTGTAATTTTTTGTAACCCATTTTTTAAAAACACTGTGCTAAAATGATGTAGCAAGATTTAATTTATTAAAAAAGAAAGGAAGTGAGAACATGAAAAAAGCCATTGCCGTTATGCTTATAGTGGCGAGTGTGTTCTCGCTGACTTCCTGTTCTAAAATCAATCAACTCTTTTCCGGCAATCAAGAGCAGTCGTTTTCTTACCCGATTGCCGAAATGCCCGTGTCTATCGACCCGCAAATTGCGCAGGGAGAAGCGGAACTGATTATCATTGAAAACTGTATGGAGGGTTTGGTGCGCCTGAATGAAAAAGGCGAGGTCATTCCCGCCGTTGCCCAAAGTTGGGATGTTTCGGCGGATGGACTTAAATACACCTTCCACTTAAATCCGCAGGCGGCGTGGGCAGTCGACACGGAAGATGAAGATTTTGAAATCAAAAACTTTAATAAGCGCATTACGGCAAATGATTTTGTGTTTGCCGTTTCCCGCGCGGTGCTTAAAGAAACGCAGGCACCGGATTTTGAGAGTGTGTCGCTGATTAAAAACGCCCACGAAATCAATGACTCCGGCACTACCGATACTTCTTCGCTGGGAATTAAAGCGGTAGATGACAGCACTTTGGTCATCTCTTTGGAAAGCGCCAACAGTGATTTTCTTAAATCGCTTTCCTCGGCTGTGTTTATGCCCTGCAGCGAGCAGTTTTTTGAATACTGCGCCGGCAGATACGGCAGGCAGGCGGACTACTTCCTTTCCAACGCGGGCTTTGAACTGCGTGCCTGGAATGAAACCAACTTAGTCATGCGCAAGAATGAAGCGTATACTTTAACTAACCCCGCCAAAGCCGATTCCGTGACACTCTACCGCGATGAAAATGCCTTTGAGAGCTTTAAAAACGACAACTACGATGCACTGGCAGTTGATGATGATAAAATCGATGAAGCGCTTGCCGATAAGTCTTTGCATGTGCAGTCTTATGACGATACGGTGTGGTGCTTTGCGCTCAACTGTGGCGGTGAACTTTGCTCGTATAAATCTCTGCGGCAGGCGCTGATGCTTTCCATCAACCGCGAAGCGCTGCAGGCGCCGGATTGGGGCAAAGCCGCTGCAGGCTTGGTACCCAATATCTGCTCGGCGGGCGGTGAAAACTATCGCAAGAGCGCCGGTGCGGCAGATATCCCGGCGAATGATAATGCCGCCGCAACCGAGAAGTACCGGACATTTTATGAAAGATATAAACAAGATACCGATGAGGAAGACTTACCGGTATTCCGTTTGCTGTGCACCGCGAGTTTTGACGCCAATGCTAAGCAGATTGTGCAGAATTGGCAGATGAATTTCGGCACCGGCTTTGAAGTGAAAATCCAAGTGCTCTCGCTCGATGAAATTGAGAAAGAGGTGCATGCGGGGAATTACGACGGGGTAATGCTGCCTGTTTCCGCCGAAAACGGTGATGCACTGGTCTTTTTGAAAAAATTTGCCGGCGAAAATGAGTTCGGCTATGAGAGCAGCGATTTTATGCAAGCGCTGAATGAAGACGGCAACGAGGTTGCCAAGTGCATGGAAAGTGAAAATATCCTTTTATATGATGGCGCCGTTTACCCGCTGTTTACGGCAAATTCCTACTATGTGCAGCGCAATAAAGTAGAGGGGATTTACTTCTATGCCTTTGGCGGTAAAGTGAATTTCCTCGGCGCCGAGAGGGCGAAGTAATGAAGCGCAAGGTAATTGTAGTGCTTTCTTGGGTAATGGTTGCGGCAGTGTGCGTGACCATCTTTGCGTTTTCTTCCAACGCGGCAGATGATTCCGCGGCGCAAAGCGGGTGGCTAAGAGCGCTGTTTGAAAAGTTATTCGGTGTCGGGTTTACGGAATTTTTTGTGCGCAAGCTCGCGCACATCAGTGAATTTGCGGCGCTCGGCTTTTGGAGCACCTTTGCGTTTTGCTATACATTAAAGAATGCAAAGCGCTTTTATCTTGGTATTGCGTTTAGCCTTTTATATGCTGTGAGCGATGAAATTCACCAGCTCTATGTGCCCGGCAGAGCGGGGCAGGTTAGAGATGTGTTCATTGACTTGGGCGGTATTCTTGTAGGCGCAGCGCTATTGGGATTGATATATCTATTGTATATAAAAATAAGCAAAAGGGGTGAAAAGAATGTATAAAGGCTTTGAAGTCATTGATGCGCATTGTCACATCTATCCGGAAAAAATTGCCGCCAAAGCGGTAGAGGGAATTGGCGGATTTTACGGTATTACCATGAATGAAAAAGGTATGGCGGAAGATATGCTTGAGCGCGGGAAAAGCGCGGGAATAGACCGCCACCTGATTTTTTCGGTTGCCACCACGCCCGCACAGGTAAAATCCATTAATGAATTTATTGCGCGCGAAGCGCAGGCAAGCGGCGGCAAAATGATTGGGCTTGGCACCATTCACCCCGAGAGTGAAGATATGAAAGGGGATATCGAGCATATTCTCGAGCTCGGCTTAAAGGGCATTAAAATTCACCCGGATTTTCAAAAATTTAAACTCGATGATTACCGCTACTTAAAGGCGTATGAGCTCTGTGCCGGTAGGCTGCCCGTGCTTATTCATACCGGTGATTACCGCTATGACTACTCCAACCCGAACCGCATGAAACCGCTGTTGGAAATCTTTACCGATGTAACCTTTATCGGTGCGCATTTCGGCGGCTGGTCGATGTGGGAGGAAGCAACGCGGGAATTAGCGGGTTACGATAATTTTTATGTAGACTGTTCTTCTTCCTTCTATGCACTGGAGAAAGATGTCAGCCTGCGCTTAATCAGAGCCTACGGTGCCGACAAAGTGCTCTTCGGCAGCGATTACCCGATGTGGAGCGCGGCGGAAGAATTGGCGTATTTATACGCTTTACCGCTCACTGATGAGGAGCGCGCCTTGATTCTTGCGAAGAATACCGAAAAAATCTTTAAAATATAGTTGACAAATGATTTTCGCGGTAATATAATATATCACGATAACTTTTGTTATTGTAAAGGCTATGACGAAGACGGACGAATTCATTTCTTCCAAGCGAGTCGGGGGCGGTGTGAGCCCGGCAAGAGAGGTTTTCAAGTTCCAATCCCTTCCGAGCCGGAAATCCGAAAGCACTTTGTGTCAGTAGGCGTTTCCCGTGACGGCTGCGTTAAGGTCTACGGCTTGATAGAGCCTGAGTGGCGCGTGAGCGCAATTTGAGTGGTACCGCGGGTGCTGAAATTTGATTTCACAACTCGTCTCAAAGAGTTTTTTGAACTCATTGAGGCGTGTTTTTTTTGGCACTCAAAGCTGAAGCAAAAACGCTTCAACTTTCGCGCAGAAAAGCCCATGTTCATTCTGCGGCAGAAAAGCCCGAGAATTTCTCAAAATCTATCAAAAAAACTGATGTGAAGGAGAAAACACAAAATGAACGAAAATGCAGCATTAACCCAACTCAGTGAAGTCGCGGCAAGAATCAAAGGCACGCGAGAAATCATGGGTTGGTCGGTCGCCAAAATGGCAAAGAAGACCGAAGTCAGCGAAGAGCAGTACTGCGCGTATGAAAGCGGGGTAGCGGATTTACCGTTTACCTTTATTCACAAGTGCGCTTTGGCATTCGGTATTGAAATTACCGAGCTCTTAGAGGGGCAGGGCGCGCACCTGTCTTCCTATACGGTCACCAGAGCCGGTGCGGGTAAAGAAACCGCGAAGGAAGACGGTATTACCATTAAAAACTTAGCCCACGAATTTAAGCACAAAATCGCAGAGCCCTATTGGGTGACCTATGAGTACTCACCCGAATTGCAGAATAAACCCATTCACCTGACCAAGCACTCGGGGCAGGAATTTGACCTGATTATCAGCGGTTCGCTCAAAGTGCAGGTCGGTTCCAACTGCGAAGTGCTGCGCGAAGGCGATTCTATCTATTATAATTCCTCCACCCCTCACGGTATGATTGCCGTTGATGGAAAGGATTGCACCTTTGTGGCAGTGGTCTTGCCCGGCAAGGAGACAAAGGAAGAAAAAATCAGAGAAAGCATTGTTTCCACACGCCCGAATGAAAAACTGCTGTGCGAAGAGTTTATTGAAACCGAAGAAAACGAAAAAGGTAAACTGCTTAACATTCGCTTTAAAAATACCCACCGCTTCAATTTTGCCTATGATTTGGTGGATGCGCTTGCCGACAAAGAGCCGGATAAGCTGGCGATGATTTATGTCGATAACGACAAAAACGAGCGCCGCTTCACCTTTAAGCAGATGAAGCAGGAATCCAACCGCTGCGCCAATTATTTAACGCAGCTGGGCATCAAAAAAGGCGACAAGGTTATGCTCATTCTCAAGCGCCACTACCAATTCTGGTTTACCTTCTTAGCGCTGCATAAAATCGGCGCTGTGGCAATTCCCGCCACCAACCAGTTGAAGGCGCACGATTTGGTCTATCGCTTCAATGCGGCAAGTGTGAAAGCCATTATCGCCACGCAGGATGACGGTATTCCCGAAGCGGTCGAAACCGCAGCACTGGAATCGCCCTCGCTGGAAACGAAAATCATTGTCGGTGACGACAGAGAAGGCTGGAATAACTATAACCAAGAGTATGCGCTCTTCTCTACCCATTTCCCGCGCAAGAGCGATACACCCGCAGGCGACGATACGATGTTCTTACTCTTCACCTCCGGCACCACCGGCAACCCGAAGATGGCAGAGCATTCCTATAAATATGCGTTAGGGCATTTTGTGACTGCCAAGTATTGGCACTGCTGTGAGAGAGACGGTTTGCACTTTACCATTTCCGACACCGGTTGGGGTAAATCCCTCTGGGGCAAGCTCTACGGGCAGTGGCTGTGCGAAGGCGCGGTATTTGTGTATGATTTCAACCGCTTCCATGCGGATGATATTATGCCGATGTTCCAAAAGTATAACATCACCACCTTCTGCGCACCGCCTACGATGTTGCGCCTGTTTATTAAAGAAGATTTATCGAAATACGATTTAAGTTCCATTCACCACATGACCACCGCGGGCGAAGCGCTCAACCCCGAAGTGTTCCGCCAGTTTGAAAAAGCGACCGGCTTGCAGATTATGGAAGGCTTCGGTCAAACCGAAACCACCTTAACCATCGGCAACTTAATCGGTTCGCGCACCAAAGTCGGTTCCATGGGCAAACCCAACCCGCAGTACGATGTGGATATTGTGGATGAAGAGGGCAATAGTGTCGAGACCGGTGAAGTGGGTGAAATTGTCATTCGTGTTAATGACGAAGCGCCCTGCGGTCTGTTTAAAGGCTATTACCGCGATGAAGAAAACACCGCCAAGATTTGGCACGACGGGATGTATCACACCCGCGATACCGCTTGGAAAGATGAAGACGGCTACTTCTGGTATGTCGGCAGAACAGACGATGTGATTAAGTCTTCCGGCTACCGCATCGGTCCGTTTGAAATCGAGAGCGTTATCATGGAGCTTCCCTATGTGCTCGAGTGCGGCGTTTCCGCCGAGCCCGATGAAGTCAGAGGGCAGGTAGTCAAAGCGAGCATTGTGCTTGTCAAGGGCAAAGAGGGCACGGAAGAGCTCAAAAAAGAAATTCAAAACTATGTCAAGAAGAACACGGCGCCCTATAAATACCCGCGCATTGTGGTCTTTAGAGATGAGCTGCCCAAGTCTATCAGCGGTAAAATTCAACGCAACAAATTGTAAAAATAGCAGTCAGCAGTCAGCAGTCGGCGGTCAGCGAAAGGATGGGCGCTGCCCATACCCGATTGTAGCTTGCGGGGCAAGTTTTGATTAAATTCAAACAGAATTATTATGAGATACAAGAGTTATAAAGATTTAATTGTTTGGCAAAAGTCAATGGATTTGACACAAAATGTGTATGATTACACTGAATTATTGCCAAAGGAAGAATTGTTCGGGTTGTCTAGTCAAATGCGCCGTTGTGCGCTTTCTATACCTTCGAATATTGCTGAAGGTTACGGCAGATGCTCTGATAAAGAGTTTATCAGATTTCTTTACATCGCCTCCGGTTCTCTTGCCGAATTGGAAACACAGATGTTGCTTGCTGTTCGTTTAAAGTATTATAATGAGGAGCAGTTGCAAGCACTTTTTGATTTGTGTAAAGAAATAGGCAAGTTGCTTAATGCTTTGATAGCGCGCATAAAAAACGAAGAAATTGGTTTAAAAGAAGATTAGTGGATTGCAGTGGAACTTTCGTCAGTGGCTGGCTGCTGACTGCCGACTGCTGACTGCTACAATCCAAAATGGATTATGAAAAGAGTATATTTATTTGCCGGTCACTACGGCAGCGGAAAAACGAATATTGCAGTCAACTTTGCGCTTCGGCTTCACGGCGAGGGCAAGGCGGTCAAGATTGCGGATTTAGATGTGGTCAACCCCTACTTCCGCACTAAGGATTCCGCCGCCGAATTGGAAGCAGCGGGCATTGAATTAATTTCGCCTGCCTACGCCAATTCCAATGTCGATTTGCCTGCTTTGCCGCAGGAATTATACGGACTCGTGCAAAATCATTCATTTTGTGCTATAATGGATATTGGCGGTGACGAGCGCGGCGCTTTGGCGCTGGGCAGATACCGCCCGTATATCTTGGAAGAGAACAATTACGAAATGGTGTTTGTCGCCAATTTCTTCCGCCCGCTCACGCGCACTGCCGAAGAAGCGATTGAGGTGATGCGCGAAATTGAGCAGGCAGGCGGCATTGCCTTTACCGCGATTGTTCACAACTCCAATCTCGGTGCGGAAACAACCGCAGAGGATGTGAAGTCCGCCGCCGCCCAAGTCGAAAGGCTGTGTGCGCTGACAGGACTGCCGCTATTGTTTACAAGCGTCAAAGAAGATTTGGCGCCGGAATTTGCAGGGGAGAGCATCTTGCCCCTGCGCTTACAAAAGAAAATTATTGATTAATGCAGGTGAAAACCTGCCGAAAGGGGATAGAAATGCCAAAAGTAACCTTTAATGAAGATTTGTGCAAGGGCTGCGGGCTTTGTGTCAATGCCTGCCCGAAGCAAATCATCGAATTGAAAAAAGATGTGATTAACAAAAAGGGCCATTCTCCCGCGGGAATGACCGACCAATCCAAGTGCATCGGCTGTGCATTTTGCGCGACCATGTGCCCCGATTGCGTGATTACGGTAGAGAAATAGGGGAGGTGTCACAATGAGCGAAAAAGTATTAATGAAGGGCAACGAAGCGATTGCGGAAGCTGCGATCAGAGCGGGCTGCCGCCACTACTTCGGTTACCCGATTACCCCGCAAACAGAGCTTGCCGCTTATATGGCGAAGCGCATGCCGAAAATCGGCGGCTGCTTCCTGCAGGCGGAAAGTGAAATTGCCGCAATTAATATGGTTTACGGCGTAGCGAGCACCGGCTTGCGCGTGATGACTTCTTCTTCCAGCCCCGGTGTATCCCTGAAACAAGAGGGTATTTCCTACATCGCGGGTGCCGATTTGCCGGCACTGATTGTCAATGTGCAGCGCGGCGGCCCCGGTTTGGGCGGCATTCAGCCCTCACAGTCCGACTATTTCCAGGCAACCAAGGGCGGCGGCCACGGTGACTATCACTTGATTGTGCTTGCACCCGCTTCCGTGCAGGAAATGGCGGATTTGACCGCGAAGTGCTTCGAACTTGCCGACAAGTACCGCATGCCTTCCATGCTGTTGGCAGACGGCACAATGGGGCAGATGATGGAACCCGTGCTCCTGCCGGAAGAAAGCGATGTCACAGTGGAGAAACCCTGGGCATTGACCGGCACGAAGATGCAAAGAGGGCACAACATTGTGAATTCTCTCTACTTAAAGCCCGAAGAGCTTGAAAAGACCAACTTTGATCGCTTCGAGAGATATAAGCAGGTTGAAGAAAACGAAGTGATGTACGAAGAGTTTATGATGGACGATGCGGAAGTCTGCGTTGTTGCTTTCGGTATTGCTGCCAGAGTTTCCAAAAACGCGGTGGTCGAAGCGAGAAAGCAGGGTATTAAAGCCGGTTTGTTAAGACCGATTACCCTGTGGCCGTTCCCGAGTGCAGCGGTTAAGCAGGCGGCAGAGCACTGCAAAGGCTTTGTGAGTGTCGAACTCTCGATGGGGCAGATGATTGAAGACATCAAGCTTGCCAGCGACTGCAAGTGCCCGGTAGAGCTTTGTAACCGCGCCGGCGGTATGATTCCTTCGCCCGAACAGGTATTGGAATCCATCAAAAATATTGCAGGAGGTAAAGCGTAATGGTAGTATTTGAAAAACCGCATGCATTGTGCGATGTGCCGCTTCACTATTGCCCCGGCTGTACCCACGGTATTGTGCACCGCCTGGTTGCGGAAGCGATTGATGAACTCGGTATTGAAGGCAGCGCCATCGGTGTAGCACCGGTCGGCTGTGCTGTTATGGCTTATGATTACTTTAATTGCGATATGGTAGAGGCAGCGCACGGCAGAGCCCCTGCTGTTGCCACCGGCATTAAAAGAGCCAAACCCGAAAACATCGTTTTCACCTATCAGGGTGACGGTGACTTGGCAAGTATCGGTATGGCGGAGACTGTCCATGCCGCGACCAGAAACGAAAACATCACCATTATTTTCATTAATAATGCAATTTACGGCATGACCGGCGGTCAAATGGCGCCGACTTCCTTGCCGGGTCAGGTAACCCAGACTTCGCCTTACGGCAGAGATGTGAAAACAGCAGGTTTCCCGATTAAGGTCAGCGAACTGCTCGCTTCTCTCGATGGTCCCTCTTACATTCAAAGAGTGGCAGTCAATAATGTCAAGAATGTGAAGCAGGCAAAAAAGGCAATCAAAAAGGCGTTTGAAAACCAGATTGAGGGAAAAGGCTTCTCACTTATTGAAGTGGTATCTTCCTGCCCGACCAACTGGGGTATGACACCGCAGCAGGCGCTCGATTGGGTAGAGGAAAAGATGATTCCGTATTACCCCTTGGGTGTGTATAAAGACAAAACAAGCGAGGAGGGCGAATAATATGACCAGTAGAATTTTAATCGCCGGCTTCGGCGGACAGGGTATCTTGTTTGCAGGTAAAGTGCTCGCTTATAAGGGTCTTGTAGAAGGCAAGCAGTTGAGCTGGTTACCTTCCTACGGCCCCGAAATGCGCGGCGGTACGGCAAACTGTAATGTCATTATCAGTGATGAACCGGTCGGTTCCCCGATTGTCGATACACCCGATGTGCTCATCGTGATGAACCTGCCTTCACTCGATAAGTATGAAAAGGCTGCCGAAAAGGGCTCCAAGATTTTTGTGGATTCCACCCTTATCAGCCGTAAGGTGGAAAGGGACGATGTGGATGTTTACTACATCCCCGCTACCAAAATGGCGCAGGATGCCGGTATTCCCACTTTGGCGAATATGATTATTCTCGGTAAAGTCATTAAAGAAACCGGTGTAGTCAGCTTCGAGGGAATGGAAGATGCTTTGAAGAAGGTAGTTTCCGCCCGCAAAGCCAACTTGATTGATGTCAACTTAAAAGCCATCAAAGCAGGCTATGATTACGAATAAAAAATGTTGCCTCGAGGATTTCCTTGAGGCACTTTTTTTATTCAGTTTTCAGTGGCGCCGCTTTTGCGGCGCTTTTTGATTGCAGTGCCATGCACGGCACGCTGTTATCTGTCATCTGACTGTTTACTGCACTCAAAAAAACTGCCTTAAAAGGTATGTTTTTTTGAGTGCCTGCATATTGTATAGGGGTGAAGTTAATGAATATACGATTTCTTTTGATGATAGGCTTTTTTGTGCTGTGCGGGGTGGTGTGCATTTTAGTAGTGTGCGCCAAGTGCGGCTTTGTGAAGTGCCTTCTGTTCTCCGCAGTTTCGGGCATCGGGCTGCTGTTGGGCATTCATTTTACTTCGCTGATGACTGCCGTATCGGTACCGGTCAATGCATTTAGTTTAACCGGCAGTGCCCTCGGCGGCATCCCCGCCGTAGCGGCAATGATTGTGATGAAATTTTTTTGATATAACAGCTAATACGCTCCAATAAAGGTTTTGCAAGGTCTGCGACCTTGCAAAACCTTTATTTGTCAAAAACACTTGTTTTTTCTAACATTATATATTATAATACTACCATTATATCGCTCGCCACCGTTGCCCAACGGAAATTGAGCCCAAACAGGTTTATATTGCCTGTTTTTTACTAATACTGCGTTAAAATGTTTTGAAATACATTTAGTATTCCTGCAACATTTTGCCTTGTCTTAGTGAAAAACAGGCTGATATAAACTGCAAGCACCTCTTGGTTAGATATTTTTGAGATAATTTGCTTGATTTTGATGTCGCTTGGCTGACGCCAAGCAAAAAGAAAGAAAGTAAATTAGCCAAAAAGAGCAAGCAAGAGGCTGTTTGAGCCCAGTTTTCGTTGGGCCCTCAGGGTGGCATTTTTAGGAGTATACCATGTTAGGAAAATATTGCAGGGTCAGTGTCAGCAGACCAATCGGTTCTGTCGATACGGCTTACGGCTTTGAGTATCCGGTTAATTTCGGCTACGCAACCGGCAAGCGCATTCAGTTACCCGAACACACCGGTGCCTATATCTTAGGCATTCATCACCCGGTCAGAGAATTTGAAGGCAGAATTATTGCCATTTTAACCAACACCGATACCGGCGAAAAAACGCTGGTCGTTTCGCCCAAATCCAAGCGCTTTATTGTGCATGAAATTGAGCAGCAGTTAGCGGTTTTAAAAGACTATTTCCCGTTTGAACTCGACTGCCTTTATGAGCGCTCAGCAGGTGCAGTGGTCTTTCACGAAATCGGCGGTACGGTGCGCTTTCTGCTTATTAAAAACCGCCGCTCGGCACACTGGTCTTTCCCGAAAGGGCATGTCGAACTGGGCGAAACCGATGAGCAGGCAGCAATAAGAGAGGTTAAGGAAGAAACCGGCATTGATATTCAGATATTAGAGGGTTTCAAGGCAAAGAGCGAGTATTCCATTCAGCGTAAGATTGAAAAGGTAGTTTCTATTTATGCCGCGACCTGTGAAAACCCGAAAACCACCATTCAGGAAGAAGAGATTGAAGATTACCTGTGGCTGGATTTCGGCAAGGCGATGAAGCACCTCAAGTTTGAGAATGATAAAAACATTCTCCACCGCGTGAATGATTTTTTAAAAAAGAATGAGTATATTTAAAAAGTGAGGCTGGAAAGCCTCACTTTTTAAATAGTGTTCAGTTTTCAGTGTTCAGTTTTGCGCAAATCAGGTCGGCGACCTGTTTGGCGGCAGTGCCGTTTTCATAAGAGCCTTTGTCTTCCAAAAAGGCATCTATTCTTTCTTGATATTGCGCCGCATTAAAACTGCGAATGTTTTCCATGAGTTCTTCGTTGTTGGTCGCAACAGGGAAGGGCGTGGTGTAAATATCGTAGTAAAAGCCGCGGTCGTTATTGTATTTTTCAATGTCTGTTGCGTAAATAAATGCGGGGTTGCGCGAGAGCATAAAGTCAAAGACAGCCGAGGAGTAGTCGGTCAGCGCCGCATCGGCGCTTGCAAGCAGGTCGGTAATATCTTCAATGCCCGTGGCATCGACCACGTCGTCGCTTACCGGTACAAATTCTTCTGACCTTTCGGCAAGTTTCGGGTGCAGGCGCACGGCGATTTTCCATGGCACTCCGGTTTTCTCTTCCAGCGCGGCTTTGAGCGCGGTAAAATCGACATTATAATATTCGGTGCTCATATCATCCCTGTAAGTGGGGATGTAGAGCAAAAAGCGGCAATCTTGCGGAATGCCTAATGCCGCCTTCACTGCGCGGCGCACTTCATCGTGCGCGCGGAAGAAAATATCATTGCGCGGGTGCCCGAAAGGCTTAATGTTTTTGACATCCCAAAACGAGCGGGTATACACATCATTTTCAAAGCGGCAGTTGGAAATCCAATAGTCTGTATTTTGGGAATTCATCTTTGAGAACTTAACCCAGACCTTGTCTTTTGTCAGCGCCGCCACATCTTTTTCCTGGCGCTTGATGCCGAAGGAACCGTGCCACATCTGAATATAGGTTTGCCCCTCTTTTTTGCGCAAACCGTGACCGAACACATCCACCAAATGGTAGTTGCAAACCCAAAAGCCGGCAGTGGCGTATTCGCGCATCATCGCTTCACTGCCGTACTGCACCAAGCGGATTTCTTTAGGAAATGCGCCACGCTGTTTCTCGGGGTCTTTCACCGCCCAAACCATATCGAAATCGGCACCGCGCTCAATAAGTTCCTGCGCGACAGGGCGGCAGTTGCAGCCGTAGCCTTTTCCCATATAGTTGGTAAAAATAATCTTATTGGGTTCTACCGGTAAATCGCCGTATTTAGCGCGCACTTTTTTAGCGTTAATCGCGCACATCAGCGAGAGTGCTCCCGGCAGTTTTGCGGCGCAGCGCACCAAGCTTTCTTTCATGCTCATAGTTCACCTGAAAACTGTTTGAATAGAGGTATCGGCAAGGAAAGTATCGGCATTATACAGCCATAATATGTCCGTTACCCCTTCATTTTTAATGGTTTTATCAATATCCTCCGCATAATAGCGCGGGTCGATAATCACAATGCGCTTGTAATAGGGCACCAACATCGGAATCAGGCAGTTGGCGTAGGAATCCTTCACCACCATCAAAACGCGCTTGGAATTGAGAGTGGTGTCAATATTAATTTGCGAGAAGTTGCCGCCGAAAAAGACTTCATACCGGTTTTGCTGTTCGAGTTTTTTACTTACATACACCGAAGAACTCTTTTTGTTTTCACTGACATTGGTCATAACATACTGCACATCGCTTTTCGGTACGGCGATTTCGATGGTGTCTTTGGCATTAAAGAGCCCCGAAGAGGTTGCCAAAGTGCCTTGGAAGTCATTGGTAACAGCAAGGCTCTCAATCGAAGTTTTGGAAGTGTCAAGCTTCATATTCGCGGCAATTTGTTTAAATGCCAATTCCGCCGCCCTCGTGGTCCAGTGGTGGTCGGTGCGGTAGTAAAGGTTCTTTCTGTCATCGTTCCCCGCCAAGGTAGAATATACATCTACCGTATGGAGATTTTTGTGCAGCTTCGAGTAAACGGTTTTTATTTGCTTCTGCTGGTCAATCAACGGGGCATTAGCGGGCATCAAATCCGCCAAAACGGAAGAAGCGGTCGGTGCAATTGCCATAAAGGAATTGAGCTTTTTATATTTATTAGTGAAGTTGTTAATCGCTTCAATGGTCGGCGCGACTGTCGCTTCATCGTAGGCAGTCGGCTTTTCAAATAAGAAGTGGTCTTTGCCAATGTAAACGTTGTTAATCTCTTTTTTACCGCACATCACATCAATTGCGGTTCTGGTTTTGACCAAAACACTTCTGCCGGCAAATTGGTCGGAGAGGTAACTCTCCATATCGTCCATATATTTACCGTCTGCCACCGTGGCGGCGCTCAGCTTCGGTCTGCCGGCAAGGTAGCGGTTTTCGTTTTCACTGTACGGCTTAATTCTGCTTGTGAGCGTAATAATGCTAAAGCCAAAGAGCAGAGCCGTGATGATTGCCGCGGCAATCAGGGTGTTGAGATTATCGTTTTTATACTGCTTTTCTTTGCGGGCGTGCGCCTGCTGCGCCTTTCGCTCCATATATTCCGGCGAAAGGTTCTTTCTCGGCGCTTTTGCAGGGGAGTGCTCCTGCTCGGCTTTCATAGCCAGGTACTCTTGCGAGAGTTTGCTGCCGGTTGGAGCCGCCTTTTTGCGGCTGCGCTTCATTTTAGCGGCGGGTTTTGCTTTGCGCGCCGTTTTAGCAGGCACGGCAGCCCGCTTAATGGTCTTTTGGCTGCTTGTGCGCGCGGAAGCAGAGCGAGGCTGCGCTTGCGCGGCTCGCTTGGGTTGCGGTTGCTTCGGTTTTGCGCTGAAGTAGTCTATATCGCTCTCAATGGTGTCGAATTCACCGGAGCGCAGAAATTCATCGTAAGCCGAAGGGGTATGCGTTTTTTCGGGTTTCTTGTTTGCCATATCAGAACCTGAAATATAAGAATGGGTTATAGGTTTCGCTAATCATAAACACAATGCAAAGCAGCAGTAAGAGGGGAAAGACCACAATCTTTAAGCGGCTGGCAGTTTGCGGGCGCATGCGCGCAACCACCTTTTTGTAAAGAGGTGTCGCGGCGATGATGCCGACAATGAGTGCAATGAGATTGGTTGTTAATAAATATTTGGCGTTGGCATCAATAATGCCGGCGCCTTTGCCGAACATGGCGGCGAGGTACTGCACCGCTTCGCCCAAGTCGGGAGCAGAGAAGAATACCCAGCCGATCATGACAATAAATAGGGTGACAATGTGGCGAATAAAGCGCGGGATTTTCTCGAGCACTTTGCCGAGCACATATTTTTCGATGATCAGCAGCACACCGTAAAACATACCCCACGCAATGAAGTTCCATGCTGCGCCGTGCCACAGACCGGTTAAGAACCACACAATCAGCAGGTTGAGGATCACGCGCGGAGTTTTGCAACGGTTACCGCCGAGCGGGATGTAGACATATTCTTTAAACCAAGTCGAAAGCGAAATGTGCCACCTGCGCCAGAAGTCGGTCACGCTTGTTGCGATATAAGGGTAGCGGAAGTTTTCGTTAAAGCGGAAGCCGAAGATGCCGCCCAAACCGATTGCCATATCGGAGTAGCCGCTAAAGTCAAAATAGATTTGCAAGGTGTAGCAAATAATGCCCAGCCACGCGCTCACCAGAGAGGTGTTGGCAGCGCCCTGTGCTTGAATGGTGGTGAACACCGCGCCCAGGGTGTTGGCGAGAATGAGTTTTTTGGAAAGCCCTACCGTAAAGCGGAGCATACCCTGTGAGAAGGTGTTAAGGTCTTCCTTGCGGTTTTCGAGCTGCAGGGCAATATCTTTGTATTTCACAATCGGGCCTGCAATTAGCTGCGGGAACAGGGAAATGTAAAGCGCAAAGGGAATGATGTGATTTTGCACTTCGGTTTCCCCGCGGTACAGGTCGATGATGTATGACATGATTTGGAAGGTGTAAAACGAAATGCCGATTGGCAGCGCCAGCTGCGGAATTTGCAGTTCGATGTGGAAAAGCGCATTGATGTTTTCCACCAAAAAGCCGAAGTATTTAAAGAAGCCCAGCACCGCAAGGTTAAACACAATCGCGATGATAAATGCCGCTTTGGCACCGCCGCGGTTGCCTGCTTTTTTAGCGCGGTCAATATCTTTGCCCGCAAAGAAGTTGAAGAGAATGCTGATGAGCATTAAAACGATATAAACAGGCTCACCCCATGCGTAAAACAAGAGGCTTGCTATAAGCAATATGATGTTTTTGACAGTTGTGCTTCTTGTCACCACTTCGCCTACAATGTAGTAGAGCACCAGTGTGACAGGCAGGAAGACTATCAAAAATGTGGATGAGCTGAATACCATGTATTTACCTTTCTGCGACAAATAAGGATTTGTCGAGCTGTTTGCTCGACAACCCTTATTTGTCAGTTTTCAGTTTTCAGCTTTCAGTTTTCAGTTTCACCCACCGCGCGCTATGCGCGCACCGCCCTTGATAGGGCGGTTTCATAAAATGCAAG
>JAFRJB010000029.1 GCA_017432485.1 Clostridia bacterium | reverse complement strand
TCATTATTCATTCAGCGCTTGCGCTGCTGTCGCCCACTAATTCTGCATTCTTCATTCTGATTTCTACATTCATTTAGCATTCAGCATTTTGAATTTAGCCTTCCTAAGCCGCATCGCTACATCGTTTGCAGCACATTAATAGAGCGCCGCGGAACGGGTGCGGGTGCTCCCGCCCTCAACTCCACTCTTCACTCTCCACTCTCCACACTCTGAAAACTCCTCATTCCTCATTTTTTCAAAAAATCAAAAAAAATGCTTGCAATTTGCAAAACACCATGCTATAATACGAATGTATATTTGGGTAACAAGCGTTATTCCGTTACCAAAAGTCGATAATTTCTCACTTTTTCGAAAGGATTTATGTGTATGAAATACACCGCACCGGAACTCGAAATTATCAAATTTAAGATGGAAGATGTATTAGGAACATCCGAAACCAAACCGGCTGATTGGGAAGACCCCAACGGCATTGAGTTCTATTAATATTTTCCGAATTTAATCGCTTTTTTGCACTGTGCACAACCCTTGTGCACAGTGCTTTTTTAATGCGGAATGCGGAATGCGGAATGCGGAATTATTGGTGGCGCGCTTTGCGCGCATTATAAAGATCTCTCCGCTCCGGTCGAGATGACAGAGCGGTTCGTCGAGGGCGCCGAACCCTACATTAGAGCGAAGCGGAAATACGGGGCCCCCGAAAAGTATTTCGTAGAAAACTTTTTGGGGAGAGGACAAATAAATGAAGCTAGGGTAAAAGCTGCCAATCCTTAACAGGTTTTGGTCGTCTGTTTTTCCCTAATGCCGCGTTAAAACACCTTGTAATACCCGCGTATTACAGCGCTGTTTTGCCTTGCCTAAGCAAAAAAAACGACAGACCAAAACTGCGCAGCATCTCTCGCTTAGGGATTTTTGTGATAATTTGCTTGATTTTGATGCTGCTTGGCTAACGCCAAGCAAAGAAAAAGCGAGTGAATTAGCCAAAAAGAGCAAACGAGTGACTATTAAGGTTTGACAACTTTTACCCGGAAAGGAATTGCTCGCAATTTCTTTCTGTTGCGGAATTTGTTTGGACGAGCGAATGTGTCGCCCTCCATTCCTCATTCCTCATTCCTCGTTCCTCTCATTTAGCATTTAGCATTTAGAATTTAGAATTCCCGTGAGCATTTCCCGCTTGGTCATTTTTCACAAAATTGTTACTTATTTTTGTGAACTTATTCATATTATGTCTACTTGACTTTTGTTTTGTTTAATAATAAAATAATAATGGCTATATTTAGCCTCTTGTTTATGCGCGTCTTACTGCCATGCATTTGATATGAGAGCGAAGCGGAAATACGGGGCCCCCGAAAAGTATTTCGTAGAAAACTTTTTGGGGAGAGGACAAATAAATGAAGCAACACTAAAGGAATTGCTCGCAATTTCTTTCTGTTGCGGAATTTGTTTGGACGAGCGAATGTGTCGCCCTCTCATTCCGCATTTGTAAACGATGCCGAAAACCCTGTTGATTCTCAATCGGCTTTTCGGTTTGAATAAAATCAGTAAAGAAGGAGACGTTTTTATGAAGGCAAAAAACACGAAAAAACTGCTTTCCATCTTCCTGCCTGTGTGCCTGGTGCTTGCCATGGTCTTTACCC
Organism: Clostridia bacterium; assembly: GCA_017432485.1. Classification (GTDB taxonomy): domain Bacteria; phylum Bacillota; class Clostridia; order Oscillospirales; family Acutalibacteraceae; genus RUG714. Next base: position 15,048 of record JAFRJB010000029.1, on the reverse strand, counting down.
TGGGCGCCACCGCAGCGGCAGAGGACAAGCCTGCCAACACCGTCAATCTGACTGTGGGTGACAATATTGTTTCTCACTATTATATTGACACGGCGTACTACAAGGCAAAGGGCTGCGATACCATGAAGTATACATACAATGGTACCAGCAACCAAGAGGACTACACCGAAGTGACCTCCGAGGTTGACCTTGCCGAGACAGGCAGCGAGTACGAAATCACCGCCACACAGGCGGCGGCGCAAATCGCCGAGCCCACTAAGATTGATATCTATAAGGGCGGCGAAGTGTTTGACAGCGTTTCGTATTCCACCAAAACCTATTGCGACAAAATCATCGAGATGAATGATGAAACCATCATCATGATTACCGGCAGACCGGTCAAATTGGTCACGCTGTGTGAATCCATCATCGCCTATGCCAAGGCGGCACAGGCGATTTTCCCGGATTACATGAGCAAACCCGGTGCTGTCGCCATTACCGATGATTATTCCGATGAATTGGGGTTGGATTCTGTTTCCTACACGCCCGACATTCACATTTCTCAGGGCAGCAGTATCCGCTTTAAGAGAGCCACCTTTATCTGCGCTTCTTCCGCAGGTATGCGCTTCTATTACACCGGTTCCGCTGCGGGCGACCCGACTGTGTCCGGTCCCGACGGCATCAGCTGGAGTAAAGGCAACGGCTATATCCAAATCAGCGGTATTAAGCCCGTCTTCTTCGATGAAGCGGTGACTGTCACCCTCGGCGATGCCACCATCTCCATGAACGTGCTTGACTATGCAGGCACCGTTCTTAACAACAGCGCCGCCGAAGCCACCCAAAAAGATTTAGCGCGCTCGCTGCTTATCCACAACGATGCGGCAGAGGAATACTTTGTACAGCACAGCTTGGTGCCCGTTGCGGCAAAGGCTGCCACCTGTACCGAAGCCGGCTATGAAGCCCACTACCGCTGCACCGATTGCGGCCAGCTTTGCAGTGATGCCGCCGGCAATAATGAAATCAGCGAACCCGTGAGCATTCCGGCACTCGGCCACATTGAAGTTGCCGATGCCGCTGTCGCAGCTACCTGCACGACAGCCGGTAAAACCGCAGGCTCTCACTGCTCTCGCTGCAATGCCGTGCTCACCGCACAACAGACCATTCCGGCGCTCGGTCACGAGGAAGTGACTGACCCGGCAGTGGCAGCTACCTGCACCGAAACCGGTTTAACCGCAGGTGTGCACTGCTCGCGTTGTAACGCGGTGCTCACCGCACAAACCGAAGTCCCTGCCCTCGGCCACAGCTATGGCGACTGGGCAGTGACAACCGATGCCGTGGCAGCTACCTGTACCGCTACCGGTAAAACAGCTATTGAAACCAAAGTTTGCTCTCGCTGCGGCGACCAGCAGACCAGAGGCGGCGAAACCGTTGCCGCGCTCGGCCATGTTGAAGTTGCCGATGCGGCAGTCGCAGCCACCTGTACAGAGACCGGCTTAACCGCAGGCTCTCACTGCTCGCGCTGTAACACTGTGCTCACCGCCCAAACAGTAGTGGCGGCACTCGGCCACAGCTACGGCACACCCACCTGGACTTGGACCGGCAATGATACCGACGGCTACACCAAAGCAGTTGCCGCCTTCACCTGCACGCGTGATGCAAGCCACAAGACCAGTGCAACCGACAACAGCATTGACTATGCGGTTACCACCGAGCCCGATATCGGCGCTGCCGGCGTGGGCACCTACACCGCGACTGTCACGGTTGGCGGTAATAACTACTCCGACACCAAGAATGTCACTCTGCCGGCACTGGTAGCAGCGACCTTCACCCATGCCGATAACCTCGCTAATGTTGATACTTACCTTTACAGAGCAGGTAACGGCAATAACATCAAACTCGGCACCCTCTTTAAAGTTGCCGAGGGTTCCCCGAATTCTTCGAAAGTCAATGTCACCGTTACCGCAGTTTCTTCTGCCAACGCAACGGCTGCCGGCACTGTGACAAAGAATACTACCGATTGGACCCAGGGCACGGTCAAATTCACCGGCGAAGGTCCTGTCAAAGTCAGCATCCAAGAGGGCAGCGGCACAGCCTATGACCTCTACTTGGAAGTCGTTCCCGGCAACAACTATGTAGAAGGCGCCAGCCTTTCCGGCACCCCCGGCAGCAGCATTGTGCTTCTCGGTGATGTCTATATCCCGTATGTCAACCACAGCGGCGCCAAGACTGCCACCTTGACCCTCAGCGGCAAGAACCTCTACGGTAACGGTTTCACGATTGATGCCACCACTTCCGGCATTGAAACGATGACCCACGGTATTATCATGTTGACCAATTCCTACTTTGATAATGCGATTGTCGTCGGCCCGACCTATGACAGCTATACCGGTACCTTCGGTAACGACAAGTTCGCTTCCGTCATTTGGGTTTACAGCGGCACCAACACCGTTATCAGCAACTGCCGCGTGACCGGTGCTTCCTCTCCCGTGCGCGTCATGGGTGATGCCACCATTAAGAATACCATTCTCTCCGGCGGTATCTTCGCGAACCTCGAGCAGAGAAGCGGTGTGCTGCATTTAGATAATGTGACCACTGTCAACACCCAAAACAGCCTCGGCATCGTGGTGCAGGACGGCACCGATGCTTCGGCAAAACTGTATATTGACGGTCCTTTGACCCAGCACAACTTTATCAGCGAAAACGCCACCATGAGTAATGATAATGCGACCACCTTGCGCAACACCATGTTCGGCAGCAAGTACAGCAAGTATCAGTTCTCTTCCGGCGGCACGAAATACATGAACTGCGGCATTGTCTCCATGAGCAGTTCCTTCGGTGCGGCAAATATCATTGATAACCGCAGCGATAAGAAGAATTACAGCGGTATGACAGCGTCCATCTCGACAGGTTTTTCTTCCCTGAACGGTTACCTGTATACCATGGAAAACACCGATGCTTCCATGCTCGAAACGAGCTACACCGAACCGGCATACACCCCGAGCACCCAGAGCTACTATGAGCCCGCCTTCAGCTGGGCAGTGCCTTCGGGCGACAATGTGCCTGCCGGCGGCGATGAGCATTGCTATAAAGATTCCAACGGCGTGCTGCAAATCCAGTTCACCACCGGCGGTTCCAAGACCTTAAGCGTTGCGAGCCTGCCGACCGTGAAGAAGTACGGCAAGAAAGTCGTTGCCACCTCCGTGACCTGCGAGAAAGACAGCGGCGCGGCAGTGACTGTTTCCGGCGGCAATGTCACCTTCTCCGAAAAGGGCGAATACACCCTGACCTATACCTACACGGATGACCTTATCTTTGACCAAAACGGTGTAGATTCTTCCGCCACCGCGACCTATACCAAAACTATTAAGGTCAATGTAGCGGTCAAGAAAGCGGCTCCGAATGCAGTCATTACCGCTTCCACCACTACCGAATCGATGATTTGGGGCGGCGCAGGTTCTTCCTTCGACCGTGACTATCAGCCGGCAGCACCTATCTTTAAGGGCATGACCATTACGGACTATGACGATAACGGCAACGCCTACACGGTAGTGGACGGCAGCAGCCAGTCTGCATTCTTAAGCTCGATTGCTTCCGTGACCGCCGATAGTGATAACAAGACCGGCTTTACCATCCGATTGGCGGACGGCACGCAGATTTACATCAAGTGTGGCGCACCCTATAACTCCGGTACATTAGAGTTTAAGAAATATAACAACGAATTCCTGATGTGCGGTTCCAAAGCCTACAACAACCCGACCGCGGCAACCTGGAGTGTTACTTCTTATACCTACACCGGCAGAAACGGTGTGGCGGTGACCTACGGCAAGCGTAACTTCACTTCCACAACCGATTCTACCTACTATTCCCTGAGCAGTCTTGGCACCAATAAATTCTTAATGTATGATGCACAGGGCGGCACCGTCAGCCCGAGCTATGCAAGCACTTCTCCCGCCACCCTTCCGACTCCGGAAAGAGAAGGCTACACCTTCCAAAACTGGAATACGAAGGCAGATGGTACCGGAACTGCCAGAAACGCAGGCACCAGCATGAGCTTCTCGAGCACCACGACACTTTATGCGATTTGGGCGAAGAATGTTATGGTCAGCTTCAACGGTTCCGGCGGCTCCACACCGACTTCCATTAGCGGCGGCGCAGGCACCACCGGCACCTTACCGGCTTCGACCCGCTCTAACTACTGGTTAGAGGGCTGGTATACCGAAGACTTCGGTCAAGGCACCAAAGTCGGCGGCGCAGGTGCTTCCTTCACCTTCCCGGCAGAAGACACCACCTACTATGCGAACTGGTCACCGAGCTACATCGTAGCCTACGATGCCAACGGCGGTTCCGTCGGCACTGCCTACGATACCTACATGGGCACTGCCATTGCCCTGCCGACACCGACCAACGGTGCAAAGACCTTTGAGGGTTGGTACACCGCTGCCGAAGGCGGCACCAAAGTTGGTTCTGCGGGCGATGCCTACACCCCGACCGACAATATTCAGCTCTTTGCTCAGTGGTCGGAAAACATCCTTGTGAACTTCAACGGTAACGGCGGTACAGCCGGCACCAATTCCGATACCTACGACCATGTCAACCCGATTGTCCTGCCGAGTGCCACTTGGGCAGGCCACCAATTCAACGGTTGGTATGATGCAGCCACCGGCGGCACCAAGGTCGGTGACGCAGGCGCAAACTTTGCACCGACAGAGCCGACAACGCTCTATGCACAATGGACTGCTTACACCGTTTCCTTCGACGGTAACGGCGCAACTAACCCGAGTGATCTTAGCGCAGGCAGCGACGGTACTGTCACCCTTCCGACCCCGAGCAGAACCGGCTACACCTTCAACGGCTGGTTCTCGGCAACAAGCGGCGGCACCAAGTATGGCAATGGCGGCGCAAGTTACACGCCGACCGGCAATATCACCATGCACGCGCAGTGGACAGTCGCCTCTTATAAAGTGACGATTACCACCAGCAACAGCTCGACCGCTGTTACGGTTGGCGGCACGACGGTAAGCAGCGGCGGCTCCGTAGCGTATAACAGTGTTGTCAAAGTGGTGCTTTCCTACTCGCAGAGCAACAGCTTAACCTTTACGATTAAGCAGGGCAACAATAATGTGACCTATTACTCTAACGAGGCATGCACTACTACTTCCACTTCCGCCGCTGCCGGCACCTACTACTTTAAGATGCCCGCAGGCGATGTCACCATTAACAGCAGTTCCACCTCCGGCAGCAGCTCCTGTATCACCGGTGATGCCTTAATCACCTTGGCTGACGGCTCTCAAAAGAGAGTTGACCAACTCACCGGCGAAGAAATGCTGCTCGTCTGGAACCTCGAAACCGGCACCTATGATGCCGCACCGATGGTCTTCATCGACTCCGACCCGCAGGCAGATTACAATGTCATGCACGCCTGCTTCTCGGATGGCAGCGAAGTGAAGATTGTTTCCGAGCACGGCTTCTTCGACCTCGACCTCGGCGAATATGTCTACATCAATGAAGAAACGATGAGCGACTACATCGGTCACCGCTTTGTCAAGCAAGCAGACCTTGATGAAAATGAATGGGATATCGTGACCCTCGAAGATGTGTGGGCACAGACCGAAAATGTTACCGTTTACAGCCCGACCACGGCAGTACACCTCGGTTACTATACCAACGGCATGCTCTCCATGCCCGGCGGTATTGCAGGTATGTTCAACATCTTTGATGTGGATACCGAGACAATGACCTATGATGCCGAGAAGATGGCGGCAGATATCGAGCAGTACGGTCTCTTCACCTACGAAGACTTTGCCGACATCATCCCCGAAAATGCGTACTACGCATTTAACGGCGCTTGGCTCAAGGTCGCTATTGAAAAAGGCAACATTACTTGGGATTACATCGAGTACCTTGCCGAAAGATACAGCGTGTACTTCTAAGCACACGGCACAAAACAATACCCCTTCCCAAGTGAAGGAAATCGGCAGGCTATGCGCAGTGCGCATAGCCTGCTTCTTTTAGCCTATTAGCCTATTGGCGCATGGTGGTGCCGCAAACGGCACATTTGAATTGCAACACAAAGTAAGACAGAGGAGGTTATCATGTCTTGTTTACATTCTGTTACAATCCGACAAAAAACTTGACAATCAATTTAAAACATTATAATATTAAGAGTGGATTAGTTCACGTTTTTGTGAATTTCACAAAAACGCATATTTTTCTAATATTTATCTTGAAAACATCTTATGAATTGTGAATTGAAGATTAGAAATTTAGGAGAAGCATCATGAAAAGAAACAGCAAAAAACTCTTATGTGCCCTTTTAGGGCTGAGCCTGGTGCTCGGCGCGGTTGTGGCGCTCGGCGTGAATGCCGCGGCAGCCGATACCCCCGATAACGGCGTGAGCTTAACCGTTGGCGACAATATTGTTTCCAATTACTATATTGACACCGCCTACTACAAAGCGCAGGGCTGTGACAGTATGGAATATACCTACAACGGCACCAGCAACAAAGAGGAGTACACCGAAGTCACTTCCACCGTCGATTTAGCCGACACGGGTGCGCGCTACGAAATCACCGCCGTGCAGGCAGCGGCGCAGATTGCCGAGCCGACCGAAATTGTCATTTACAAAGGCGGCGAAGCGTTTGACACCTTCTCTTTCTCCACCAAGGATTATTGCGACAAGGTCATTGCCATGGCTGATGAAACCATCATTCTCATTACAGGCAGACCCGTAAAGCTCAATACCTTGTGTAAATCCATTATCGCTTATGCCAAGGCGGCACAGGGCATTTTCCCGGATTACATGAGCCAAGCCGGCGCCGTGGCGATTGCAGATGATTACAGCGACGATTTGGGGCTTGACTCTGTCAGCTATACCCCCGATATCCAAATCACCCAGGGCAGCAATGTGCGCTTTAAGAGAGCCGCTTTTATCTGCGCTTCTTCTGCGGGGATGCGCTTCTACTACACCGGCACTGCCGGCACACCGACCGTCTCGGGTCCTGCAGGCATCACCTGGTCTAAGGGAAACGGCTATATCCAAATTAACGGCATTAAGCCCGTCTTTTTCGATGAAACCATCAGCGTTTCTTTAGGCGATGCGAGTATTTCCATGAATGTGCTCGACTACGCGGGCACCATCCTTAACAACAGCGCGGCAGCTGCCACCCAGCAGGGCTTGGCGCGCGCCTTGATTGTACACAATGATGCTTCCGATGAATATTTTGTTAAACACAGCCCGGTGCCTGTAGCGGGCAAGGCTGCCACCTGCACCGCAGCCGGCTACGAAGCCTACTTCCGCTGCACCGATTGCGGCCAGCTTTGCAGTGATGCTGCAGGCAACAATGAAATCAGCGAGCCCATAGTCATTCCGGCACTCGGTCACAGCTACAATGCGGTTGTCACCGAACCGACCTGTACCACTGCGGGCTACACCACTTACACCTGCACGCGCTGCGGCGATAACTACACCGGCGATACGACTGCTAAACTCGGCCACAGCCCCGCTTGGCAGGTAACCACCGGCGCGACCACGACCACCGCCGGCAGCGAAACCCAGGTTTGCACGCGCTGCAACACCACCCTTTCTAACAAATCGGTCGGTACCTTCAGCCTGAAGTTTGAAAACACCGAGGATTACCTCTACCGTGTCGGTAACGCGAATGCGGTCAAGCTCGGTTCCCTCTTCGGCGGCGGCAGCGGCGCCACGGCTGCCAATGTAAGCGCTACCGTAAGCGCTTCGGCGGGCAATGCCACCGGCACTTTCACTGTCAACGCGAGCGACTGGCGCGAGAGCACCATTAAGTTTAACAACATCGGTGTCGTCACCGTCACCTTAAAACACGGCACCACCACTTCCGCAACCCTCAAGTTAGAAGTGGTCGCCGGCACCAACTATGCCGCAGGCAGCAATTTGAGCAATGTCACTTCCAACAACGCCGTACTTTTAGGTGATGTAAAAGTGAAGAATATCACCATTAATAACGGTAAAACTCTCTTCGGTAACGGCTTTAGCGTCACCGACAACAGAACCACCTGGACCGGCACCAACGGCTACATCAATATGAACGGCAATGGTACCATTGATAACGCCGTGCTCTTGGGTGCTGTGTATGAAACAGCGGTTACCAGCGGCATTGAAAACGAATACTACGCCCCCGGCGTGTGGATTACCGGCAATGCGAATATCTATAACTCTTATGTTTCCGAGTGTAAAAATGCGATTCAAATTGACAGCGGTGTTGTCAATATTGAGGGCACAACCATTGACGGCGGCGCGATTGCCAATGTCGATATCGGCGGCGGTACCGTCACCTTTAAGGACTGCACCACCTCCACTTCCACCCGCGGCGGACTTCACGGCCTTGCCGTGCGCCCGAAGACCGGGAACTGCACCATTAACATCGAAGGCACCTTCAACCAGTACAACTGGCTGACGAGTGCCGATATGCCTTCGACCTACAGCTCGGTGATGGCAACGGTCTTTAACGACCCCACCTATGCTTACACTTATGCGGATGAAACCTATGTTAACTTCGGTATCTTCTTTGTTTCGGATGCCAACGATGTTACGCAGACAGCCGCTGCGAACGCCATTCATGACAGCACCGGCAACGACTACGGCTACATTCAAAAAACCTTCTTAAGCCGCACCGCAACGGTCTATACACCCAAAGCGACGATGGGTTCTCCGGCACGATTAACGGCACCGGCATTTGACCCGACTGTTTACGGTCAGTCTCAAATCCGCCCGAGCACTACCTTTGATTACACCACGAAGAACTACCAGGCAAAAACCGAAGGCAGCAATACCTACTGCTACTACAACACCGGCACCAAGAAGGTGGATATCTCCTTCGAGCAGGGCAGCAGCAAACAGTGGGATACTTCGATTTTAACTGCTAAGAAAAACGGCAATACTCTGCCCTACACGGTTACGATGGGCGGCACCGATTACAGCGGCAAGTCCATCACCTTCACCGAAACCGGCGAGTATGAACTCACCTACACCTACACTGACCCCTATAACTACAATGCAGATGGTTCCGCGTACTCGCGCACCTATACCCAAACCGTTAAGATTTCGGTCAGCGCCGTCAATCCGGAAGCGACCGTGCACTATGCTGACTTTGCATACACCGGTGCAGCAGGCACTTATGACGCGAAGAAAGTAACGGGCAGCGATAACAAGACTTACGTGATGCCCGATGTCTCCGCAACAAGCGACACCATCGGCAGCACTACCGCGGGCGGCAAGACCATCTACTACCCGATTGTGACGGTCGGCCCCACCGACAACACCGGTAATACCGCCTATCAGAATAAGAAAGGCTACTACTTCGCGCCTGTATTCAGCGAGCTGAATATTACCGACTATAACCAAAGCACCGGCGCAGCGCAGTACAGCTATAACAAGAGCGCTACTAAATGGCCGCACGAGAAATCTTCCGGCAGCGGCCCCGACACCGCCTACTTCGGCTGTGTTTCGGGTGAGAAGGTATGGGGCGCTAATTCTCCGTATGCCAGAAGCACCAACAGCCAGTATTACCAATACGGCAAGAACAGCCTCGGCCCCTGCTACACCACAACGGAGATTGAAAAAGATAACCCCGCCTGCAACCACTTAGTGCAGTATTACTATGTAGCGAACGACGGCACTACCTATTACTACTACATCTACTACAAGTTCACCCAGATGACCTACGACAGCACCTGTGTAACCGGTGACACGCTTGTGACAATGGCAGACGGTTCTCAAAAACCGATTGCACAAATCAAGCAGGGCGATATGGTCATGAGCTGGAGCCTGTGGAACGGGTGCTACGAAGCGCAGCCTGTTACCATTGTCTTCAACCACGGCACGCGCCAAAGAGATGTGCTCACCCTCGCCTTTAGCGACGGCACCGAAGTGCGCACCATTTACGAGCACGGCTTCTTTGATGCAGACTTAAATACCTACGCTTACATCACAGAAGAAAATGTGCAAGAGTATGTGGGTGACCGCTTTATCAAGCAACTGCCCGACGGCAGCAATACCGAAGTCGAACTGACCGGCTATTCCATTGGGTCCGAAATGGTCGGCTCCTACTCCCTGCAAACTGCTTACAACGATAACTTTATGGTAGAGAATATGCTCTCGATTACCGGTGAGGATTACCCCGGCAGATTTGAGTATTTCGACATCGGTGAAGGCATGCAGTATGACGCAGCCGCGATGCAGGCAGATATCGAGCAGTACGGCTTATATACCTATGAAGACTGGGCAGATTACCTGAGCCCGACAGAGTTTGAACTCTTCAACGGTCAGTATTTCAAAGTCCTGGTCGGCAAAGGGGTCTTCACCCACGAGGATATTATCGGTATTATTGAAAATAACTTAAACAAATAAGAATTTGGCGAGCGCTACGCTCGCCAATCCTTATTTATTAGTTTTCAGAGTTCAGTTTTCAGTTTTCAGTTTCATCCACCACACTATGGGTCGATGATATAAAATGCAAGGCGAGGGCAAGAAGATTTAAAACCCAAATAGGTTTTGGTTGCCTCTTTTTCCATAATATTGCGTTAAAACGCCTTGCAATGCGTTAGCATTTCTTCGCCGTTTTGCCTTATCTTATTAAAAAATAGGCTAACCAAAACTGCATAGCACCTCTCGCGCTGAAATGTTCGAGATAATTTCTATGCTATTGATGCAGTTTGGCTGCCGCCAAACAAAGAGAAAGCGGAGAAATTAGCCGAAAAGGGCAAGCGAGAGGCTATTAGGGTTTAAGTCTTTTTGCCCTTTTGCCGCTGAACACTAAACACTGAACACTGAACACTAAAATCAAATATGCTTTACATATTTGATTTGCCCCGGAGGGAAACTATGGCAGTATATCAATGCAAATTATGCGGCGGCGCGCTCAGGCGCGGGTCCGGCAGTGCCATCGGCACCTGCCGCTCTTGCGGCACGCTCCAAACCATGCCGCTGTCGGGTGACGATACGAAAGTCACCCTCTTTAATACTGCCAACCGCCTGCGCCGCCGGCGCGAATTTGAAGAAGCGCTGCAGCAATATGAGAAAATCCGCGCTTCCTACGGTGCCGATGCCGAGACCTATTGGTCCATTTTGCTGTGCCGCTACGGCGTGCGCTATGTCAAAGACAAAGAAACCGGGCGCTTAATTCCTACCGTTAACACTGAGCTAAGCGAACCTGTTTTACAGGATAAAGAGTACCTGAGTGCCCTGCTCTACGCCCACGAAGAGCAAAAACCGCTCTATGAAGAGCAGGCAAAGGCGATTGAGGCGGCGCGCGAAGCCGGCTTAACCGATGCCGGCCACGAAGTTGCCGAAGAAGATGCCGAAGTGCGCAAATATAACACCCCTGCCCGCTACCTGGAAACAGCCGCCCGCTGTATTGAGGAACAAAAGTGGCAGGAAGCGGATGAAAACTGCGATAAAGCCTTGGCGCTCGACAATAAAAGCGCCGATGCTTACCTCTTAAAACTCTTTGCCGAGCTGCATATTGATAATATTGAGCAGCTCTCGGCGCAAAACGAGCCTTTTGAAAACAGCGACAATCTGCGCAACGCCCTTTGGTTTGCCGATGAGGCGCTTGCCGACCGGCTCAAGCTGCAAATTGCCGAAAAAAATGCGCGCATGGATAAGCAATACCACAGCGCTACGGTGATGATGCAGGATGCCTACACCCAATATGCCTACCAAAATGCCGCCGCACTCTTGGAAGAACTCGGCGACTACCGCGATGCCCCGCAGCTTGCCCGAGAATGTCGGGAAAAGGCGGAGCAATACTATAAAGACGATGTGTACTACGCCGCCAAAGCAAAAATGGAAGGCGGCTCTTCCCACGACTACCGCGCCGCCGCCGGTGAACTGACCAAAATCCCCGGTTGGAAAGATGCCGACGAACTGCTGCGCGAGTGCCGCGAAAAAGGCGAAATGATGGAAGAGCACGTACTCCAAGCGGCAAAAGAGAAAGAACTGCTTGCCCAACAGCGAGCCGAAGCGCGCATAAAAAAAGCCGCTAAGCGGCGCAAGATTATCTTAGCGGTTACCATTCCTTTGTTGTGCCTTGCAGTTGCGTTTGCTATCTTTTTCCGCGTGCGCATTTTGCCCGAGCGGCGCTACCAAGCTGCTGTTGCCGCCCAAGAAGCCGGTGATGTGGTCACCGCTTATGAAGGTTTTCTTTCGATGGGTGAGTATAAAGACAGTTTAGAGAGAACCGATGCGCTCTATAAAGCATATAAACCCGCAAAACTCAAGGCAGCCAATGTGGGCGATACCGTGTACTTCGGCAGCTATGAGCAGGATTATGACACCAAAAACGGCAAAGAAGACATTGCCTGGCTCGTGCTTGCCAAAGAAAAGAAGGGTATTTTAGTGATCAGTAAATACGGGCTGGATGCCGCTTCCTTTCACAACCGCCAAGAGTCAGTGACCTGGGACAACTGTGCTTTGAGAAAGTGGCTTAATTCCACATTTATCGAAACCGCTTTTACACCGGCAGAGCAAAAACAATTAGTGCCGACTATCGTCTTGGCACAAAAAAACCCGAAATATGAAACCGATCCCGGCAAAGATACGAAAGATCGCGTATTTTTGCTTAGCATTGACGAAGCAAAGCGCTATTTTAAAACCGGTGCGCAGCGCAAATGCACCCCCACCTACTATGCCTACAAAAGGGGTGTGGCAATCACCAATGAAAACAATACATCTCTATGTTGGTGGTGGCTGCGCAGCCCCGGCGGAGAAGATGACTATGCCGCTTTTGTCAATTTACAGGGCGCCATTCACGACTACGGCAGCAGTGTTTACAACTACAAAACCAGCGCCGTGCGCCCCGCGATGTGGATTGAGAACAACTAAAAAAGGCTTTTAAAGCCTTTTTTTTAGTTGTTCAGTTGACAGTTTACAGCATACAGAAAACAGAAACGGCGGTGAGGAAATCCTCCCCGCCGTTTTATTTCTTATTTCTTGCTGTTGTCAAAGTTTAAATACTCATCCGTAATCTCGAGCTTTTTGTTGGTTGCCAACCAGGTTTGGCGCTCCATCTGCGACTGACCGCCGTGTGCATGCCCTGTGCCGCCGTGGTCAGAGGTAATGATAATCAACCAATCCTCTTTTGCATAAGTGCTTCTGGCTTCAATGGTATCCAGTATTTTCTTGCCGAAGAAGTTCGCATCCAGCGCACCTTGGGTATAATTGTTGTTGTTACCGAAGCCGTAGAGGTGACCGTTGTGGTCGGTAAACTCGAAGGTGAAGAACACCACATCCGGGTCCTCTTGGGCGGTTTTTTCTTTCCCTGCGGGGTGTGCCAAATACTTGAGCACCTGGTAGTAGGTATCGGAATCATCCACACAATACTTGTATTCAATCGGTAAGCCTTCGCGAATGGCAAGCGCCACATCCGGGCGATAGGTCAAGCCCAAATGCTCTCTCCAGGAGATGGTGAAGGAACCTGCGTGACCCTGTTTTGCAAGGGTGGTCAGGAAAGTCTCGGCATCGTTTTTCTCGAAGCCGTTATTCTCTACACCGTGGAGCGCTTTCCAGCCGCCGGTCAACATCGAGCACCAGCTCGGTGCGGTCGAGGTAGGCTGTTCGCATTCGCCGCTGATACCGCCGGAGTAGGTGTGGTACAACCCGCCCTGGCTCTTGATGTACATAATTGCACTGTCCGGGTCTTCCATAATGGGTTTGAGCGCATCGGCTCTGTAACCGTCAAAGCCCATAAAGAGCACTTTTTTGGCGGTCTTGCCTTCCGGCAGCGGAGAATTGAAATGGTCCATCACGATTTTATACAGCGCTGTCTGTGGAATGGCTTGGTCAAGCGAATTGTCCCAAATGCCGTAATCCTCAATCACCTGAGGGTATTTCTTGCTGCTCTGCGGATCATACTGCCCAAACAGCGCGCCGAATCCCGCTATCTGTAAACCGATTGCCAGAGCCACTAAAACTGCTATAATCGGAATAAATATTTTGAGTAAAGTTTTAATCACTTTTTTCTTTTTTGTTTTTTCCATATGTCATCCTCCCATCCTAAATGAAACCTTGTTAGTTATATCTTACCACACACAAAAAAATTTGTCACTACTTAATTAAAAAAGGCGTGGAAAAGCCACGCCTTTTTCAGTGTTCAGTTTTCAGGGTTCAGTGTTCGGTATAAGGGTATATGAAGAAATGGCATGTCATTCCGAGCGCAGTCGAGGAATCTTTCTAATCGGGTACGGGCAGCGCCCGTCCTCAACTCCACTCTCCACTCTTCACTCTCCAAACTTATGAAGCAATCACTTCTTTAATCGCCGCGAGCAAATCCGCATAGCTTTCAAACGCCGGCAGGTCGGGGTAATCCTTTTTAATCTGCGCGGTGCTGCGGAACAAAAAGCCCGCTTTGGAGGCTTCAATCATTGCCAAATCATTGTAACTGTCGCCGCCGGCAATGGTCTCATAACCGATGGACTGCAACGCACGCACCGTGGTCAGTTTAGACTTTTCGCAGCGCATTTTAAAGTCGGTCACTTCCCCGCCTTCGCCGATGACCAGCTCATTGCAGAAGATCGTCGGGTAGCCGAGTTTTTGCATCAGCGGTGCCGCAAATTGGGTGAAGGTATCGCTGATAATAATGGTCTGGCAAATCGAGCGCAGTTCATCCAAAAACGCCTTGGCGCCTTCGAGCGGCTCGATGGTCGCAATCACATCCTGTATCTCTTTGAGCCCTAAACCGTGCTCTTTTAAAATGCCCAAGCGGTAGCGCATAAGCTTGTCATAATCCGGCTCATCGCGGGTGGTTTTTTTCAGTTCGGGAATGCCGCTTGCCTCGGCAAACGCAATCCAGATTTCGGGCACCAAAACCCCTTCCAAGTCTAAACAGGTGATGTACATAGGTTTTCCCCCTTGTTTTTTAATAGAGATATTGTAGCATTAATTGAGCAGTTCGTCAAATAAGGATTTGTCGAGCCCCTTGCGGGCTCGCAAATCCTTATTGAAGTAAGAAGTAATAGTGAAGAGGTAAGAAGTGAGGGCGAGACACTCGCACTCGTTCCGCTTCGCTCAATTCCTTTTGGTGCGGCGTTTGCCGC
>JAFRJB010000028.1 GCA_017432485.1 Clostridia bacterium | reverse complement strand
GCATTGAAATTTTTAAAAGTAAAAAGCTTTACTATTCTAAATCCATAGAAGGCTTAGTGCTGCTTTTGATCGCGGCAGGCTTTTTGGTGACTGCGCTGTGGGCAGTGGATCGGCTCTATGCGCTCATCGGTTTTTTAAAGTATTTTGCGCTTGTTTTGTTCGCTGTTTTGCTTTGTTCAAAAAGCGAAGAACAGCGCGAAGAATTGCTGGGTTTTGTGCCTGCTGCCGGGGTACTGATGACAGTGATTTCGGCAGTGATGACCTATGCGCATATTGCCCCGGAGTTTTTCTCGGTCAACAATCGCATTGCCGGCTTTTTCCAATACCCGAACAGCTTTGCGCTGTTTTTATTACTCGGGCTGATTATTACGGCGCTTTGCGGCGATTTTCATCCGCTCAAGCCGGTGGCAATGCTCATTTTGCTCGGCGGCATTTTTCTCACCGGCAGCCGCACCTGCTTTGTGTTGCTTTTAGCAAGCCTGATAGCCGTTTTTATCGTTTCAAAAGATAAGAAAACAAAGCTTTCACTTGCTGTTCTGTTAGGCGTACTGCTCGCGGCAGCGGCGGTTTACTACTTTGTGAGCGGCAAAACCGATACGCTATCGCGCTTTTTGACTATTTCCGCTTCTTCCACCACTCTTAAAGGCAGGCTCATTTATGCGAAGGACGCGGCAAAAGAATTGCTTAAGCACCCCTTCGGGCTGGGCTATATGGGGTATTACTTTACCCGGGGCAGTTTCCAAACGGCTGTCTATGCGAATATGTTTGTGCACAATGAAGTGCTGCAAATTTGCCTGGATATCGGCTGGATTCCGGCAATCGGCTTTTTGTTTGTGATCGGCAGGGCGTTTTTTAACAAAAAGAAGCCTTTCCACCACAAGCTGATGATTGCCGTTACCTTGTTTCACTCGCTGTTTGATTTTAACCTGCAATTTTTGGTCATTGATTTTATTTTAATCATTTGCCTTTTGGATAGTTCTAAGGTGCAAAGTTTTCGCCTTAAGCGCGGTGCGCAGTGGAGCATTTGCGTGATTCTTTCGTTGTTATTTGTGCTCACCACCTGGTTTTCCATAACCGCAGCTTTCTTCCTTTTAGGCAAAAACGATAAAGCGGCAGCGCTTTGCCCCGCCTATACCTTGGCGCAGATGAATCTGCTCAGCCGGGAAGAGGATGCACAAAAGCAGGCACAAATAGCCGATACCATTTTAAAAACAAACCAACATGTTTCTATTGCCCACGCAGCCAAGGCAAGGCAACAATTTACCGCGGGCAAGATTCAGAAAATGATTGACTCCGAAAAGAAGGCGCTTGAGTGCGCGCGCTATTCCAACAGTGAGTATAATCTGTATTACTATATGCTCTTGAAGGCAACTGAGCTGAATCTGAAAAACAACAAAAATACAAAGGCGCGGCAGTGCCTGAATGAAATTACACAATTTGAAGCCTACCTCAAAGAGCTGCGAGCGACTACCGACCCGCAAGCCGAGGAACTGCCGGAAAAACCGGATTTCAGCATCAAGAAGGAATACCGGCAGGAATATCAAAGTTATTTGAAATCAATGAAATAAAGCCGTTCGCGGCTAAAATAATAAGGAGAAACGACTATGGAAGGTCAAAACTATCAGCAACCGCAGGCACAGCCTCAACCGCAAGCACAACCTCAACCGCAGTACCAGCAGCCGCAGCCGCAGGTGCAGCCTCAAGCGCAGCCGCAGTATCAACAAGCGCAGCCGCAATATCAGCAACCGCAACCGCAGGTGCAACAACCGCAACCGCAGTACCAGCAGCCGCAGTATCAACAAGCGCAGCCGCAATACGGACAACCGCCTGTGATGCCTCCCGTGATGCAGCCGCAGGCAAACCCGGCGCCCTCATTCGGTGAGTGCATCAAACTGTTTTTCAAAAACTATGTCAACTTCTCCGGCAGAAGCAGGCGCGCGGAATATTGGTACATTTTCCTGTTCCAAATGATTATCAGCACAGTGCTGAGCGCCTTGTCCAGTATTCTTGCTTATGTGACCAACGGCAATTATGTCGTCAGCATCATTATGATCGTTCTTACCTACGGCTGGTTATTGGCAATCGTTATTCCCGATCTTGCACTGAGCTTTAGAAGAATGCATGATATCGGTAAAAGCGGCGGCTATGTCTTTTTCGGCTTAATTCCGATTGTCGGCACCATTCTGGTGATTGTGTGGTCTGCAACGGACAGTAACCCCGCTCCCAACCAATACGGTTATAGTCCGAAATATACTCCCGGCTTCACCTATGAGCCGAACCCGGCGCAACAGCAGGTGCCGCCGACTTATATGCAATAAGGAGATGTCACTATGAACGAACAAAACTATCAACCGCAGCAACCACCGGTGCAGCAACAGCCGGTGCAGCAACAGCCGGTGCAGCAACAGCAGCAACCGCAGCAGCAGTACCAACCCTATGGGCAGCCGGTGCAGCAGCCGTATGCGCCGCAGTACCAGCAGCCTGCTTATGCGGACCCGACAACCGAGGTGATGAGCATCGGCTCTTATTTGGGGGTATTCTTTATCTCCATGATTCCGGTGGTCAACCTCATCTGCATCATTGTGTGGCTGGCAAGCTCCAATACGAATAAAAACAAGAAAAACTACATCATTGCCAGCATTATTTTCTCTCTTATCATCGGCGTAATATACGGCCTTTTAGTCTTTTTACTGATTACGCTGGGTGTCGTATCAAGCGGTGAACTTGCTCACTTTTTTAATATTTAATGAGCGATAGAGTGTTTTATAGACAGTGAAAGGAGATTGACTATGGATAATCAAAACTATCAAGCACCCCCGGTGCAACAGGCGCAGCCCGGTTATTCACAACCGGCAGTTGACCCTACAACCGAAGTGCTCAGTGTCGGCTCTTACATCGGTATGTTCATTCTTTCGGCAATTCCGATTGTCAACATCATTTGCTGGATTGTGTGGCTGGTCAGCCCCAATACCAATAAGAATAAGAAAAATTACTGTATCGCCACCATTATTTTGTGGGTTATTACTATGATTGTTTACGGTATTTTGATTGCTATTTTAGCTGCCGCCGGCGTTGATTTGGCGCAGTATATGTAAATAAAAAGGAGTTAAAGCATGAAATCATTTAAAAAATACCTTGCCGAGTTTATCGGTACGGCTGTGCTCGTTTGCTTCGGCTGCGGCACAGCGATGCTTGTCGGCTGTGATGCGGCAAACGGCAGCGGCTATCTGTTGACAGCGCTTGCCTTCGGTTTAAGCATCGTGGCAATGGCATATTGTGTCGGCAACATTTCCGGCTGCCACATTAACCCGGCAGTTTCTCTTGCCGTTCTCATCAGCAAAGGCATGAGTGTGAAAGATTTTTGCGGCTATGTTGTGGCGCAAATCTTAGGTGCATTTGCCGGCTCCGGCATTTTGGCGCTCATCTTCAACCTCGGTTCTGTCAAAGACCAAACCGGCGGCTTCGGCACCAACGGTCTTGCCGGCGTTAACGGCAGTGTTGCAGCAGGTTTGATTGTAGAGTGCGTGCTCACCTTTGTGTTTGTGCTGTGCATTTTGGGCGTGACCAGCGCCAAAGCAAAGCACGGCTCTTTCGGCGGTCTTGTTATCGGTTTAACGCTGACATTTGTCCACATCTTGGGCATCGGCTTGACCGGTACCTCGGTCAACCCCGCCAGAAGTATCGGCCCCGCGCTCGTAGCGCTTATCAGCGGCAACAGCGAGCCGATGAGCTCCCTTTGGGTGTTCATTGTTGCTCCCTTAGTCGGTGCAGCGCTGGCAGCCCTGTGCTACGGCTTCCTGGACAAAGGCAAAGAGAAGAAAAAGAAATAAAAGATATTAAAAAAAACGGGCGTTATCAAACGCCCGTTTTTTTCTTGACAAAAGAGAAAAAAAGGAATATACTGACATTAGAACATATGAGCAGTTATTCATATGTATGATGCAACACAAGTCAGGCATCAGCTGAAAAAATATGATAATGTATTAATATATTAGGAGGCAGGCATGGAAGAGAAGCTTTGCAGTGGGGAACACCCGCACCACGACTTTAAAAACTTTGCGCTGGATTATGATGTGCTGTATGACTTGTCCGAATTCTTTAAAGTCTTCGGCGACTCTACGCGCATCAGTATTATCGCGGTGCTCTATAAAGAGGGTGAATTGTGCGTGTGTGACATCGCGGCGGCGCTGGGCGCTTCGCAGTCTGCCATTTCTCACCAGCTGCGCATTTTGCGCACCGCGGGTTTAGTCAAGCCCCGCCGCTTGGGCAAGACCATTTGCTACTCGTTGGATGATGCACATGTAGAAGAAATTTATAAAGTAGGCTTGGAGCATAGTTTGCACAAATAAGGATTTGTCGAGGTCTCCGACCTCGCAAATTCCTTATTTGTAGTGAATAGTGAATAATGAATAGTGAATAATTGAGG
>JAFRJB010000027.1 GCA_017432485.1 Clostridia bacterium | reverse complement strand
GTTTTTGACTTTATTCTAACAAAAAATAGGCTGATTTTGAGTGCTTTGCAGTTATAGCCGACAAGAGCCAAACTCAAATAGGTTTTGGTTGCCTCTTTTTCTCAAATGCTTCGTTAAAACACCTCACAATGCGGGTGCATTCTTTCGTTGTTTTGCCTCGCCTTTGTAAAAAATAGGTTAACCAAAACTGCGTAGCACCTCTCGCGTAGAAATTTTTGTGATTATTTGTGCGATTTTGAAGAAGTTTGGCTAGCGCCAAACAATGAAAAATCGAATAAATTAGCCAAAAAGGGCAAGCGAGAGGCTGTTTGTGATTGACTCTTGTCGGCTATGCTAAGTTATTTTATTCGGATAAGTGAGAAAAAATTCTTTGCATACTTGCCGTATTCAAGGGATTTTTTATCGCTTAGGCGGATGAAAGAACAACGCAAAAACCTGTCCCTCTTTATTGAGGGTGCCCCTTGAGGCATTGTTTTTTTTAGTGTGGAGATTGAAGTGTGGAGAGTGGAGTTGAGGTGGCGAGGCACCGCCTCGCATTTTAAGGGCGTTCGAAAAAACGAAGCTCCATTATAATGCGCGCAAAGCGCGCCACCATTAATTCCGAATTCCGAACTCCGCATTCCGAATGACGAATAAGAAAAGGGCTGCATAGCCCTTTTCTTTATTCGTATAAGATATGTTCGCCTTCGAGCGATTTTGCGTATTTCGCGTGGCGCTCGTAGTTTTTATCAAGCTCTTCGATGTATTCGGTGAGCAGTTTCGCTCTTTCATCGGTGCTGTTATACTCTTCGTAGTTGACCATAATGGCTTTACCGCTTTCCGCGTAGACAATTAAGAGATAACTCTTGGTGCCTGCCGCATCCGTGGTGCCGGTCGTATCGTAAATGCGAAAACCTTCATATACCTTGAGCAAATCAAAGTTTTTCAACTGCAGTTCGGGCGAAGCATCCCTTGTTTTGTTATAAAAATTCGCTTTAATTTTAGCATCCGGCTCACCCTTGATGCCGGTAGAAGCGATTTTCCTGTAATCGGACTTATACGGCTCTTTGACATACTCGATACCCGCAGCGTCTTCATCCGCAACCGTGGTGGCCTCGCCGCTTTCGGCGGTGACGGAAGCGCCGGTAGTCGTTGCCGCGCCGGCATTATGGCGCTTGAGCACAAGCGCTGTCACCAAGCAGCCAATGGCAAGCACAATCGCAACAATTAAAACAATAATAAGAATTTTTTGCTTCTTTTGTCCGCTTTTCGGTGCAGTTTCCGGTGTTTGCACAAGGTTTTCGTTTTGTTCGTTTTCTTTCTTTTCCATTATAATACCCTTACTTTTAAGATGCCGTCGCCGGCAATGTCTACGGTTCCTTCGAGCGCAATGTAGCAGTACCCGCCTTTGGCAGCTTCACCGAGCACTTTGCCGGCGTTTCTGACTGCCGCGGCAGCGCTTTCTTTACAGAATACGCAGGTTTTTGCACCTTTTTCAAGTGCAACCGGGCTCATATTGACACTGTTTTTAATCGAACCGGTCTCGATGTAATCAATCAGCTGGTCAGCAGCCATTGCCGCGCAGTTTTCTTCACTCTCGGCGCTCGAAGCCCCCAAGTGCGGAATGGCAATGACACCTTCGACACCTAAAATGCTGTCATCCGGGAAGTCAATAACATAGGCGCTGACTTTACCGCTTTCCAAAGCGGGAATGAGCGCAGTGGAATCTACAATGCCGCCGCGCGCAAAGTTGAGAATTTTTACGCCGTCTTTACAAGCAGCAAGAGCGGCGGCATCAACCATACCTTTGGTAGAGTCGTTGAGCGGAATGTGCAGAGAAATATAATCGCTGTTTTGATAAATTTCTTCGATGGTTTTAACAATTTCCACCCCGGCAATCTCGGTGCCTTCGGGCAGGAAAGAGTCGTAGCCGATCACTTTCATACCGAGTGCCGCTGCCGCTTCGGCAACCTTTCTGCCGATAGCGCCAAGACCGATTAAGCCTAAGGTTTTGCCTAAAATTTCGGTGCCGGCAAAATTGCTTTTACCTTTTTCGACCAGCTTGCCGACTTCATCGCCCTTGCCTTTGAGTGTTTGTGCCCATATTGCACCCTGCACAATTTTGCGCGAAGACAAAAACAGACCGCAAATCACCAGCTCTTTCACCGCATTGGCATTGGCGCCGGGGGTATTGAAGACCACAATGCCCTGTTCGGAGCATTTGTCAATCGGAATATTGTTGGTGCCGGCACCGGCTCTGGCAATCGCCACGACCGAGGCAGGGATTTCCATATCATGCATGGAAGCGGAGCGCACAATAACGGCATCGGGCTGCTCAACTTCGCCGCAAACATAGCTGTTGGCATCAAATCGGCTTAAGCCGATAGGTGAAATTTTATTTAATGTTAAGATTTTTTTCATTTTCATAACTCCTCAAAATATCGTTACTACTCATTATATTATTATAGCGAGCAGTTGTCAATGAGATAAAGTGTATAAAAATCGCCGCAATGCAAACACTACTTTTGCATAATAAAACAAGGGAGGCAGAAAAAGTGAAGAAATCAAGCAAAAAAGCAGTCGGTGCGCTCAGCGCGGGTATGGTTGCCGGTATGTCGGTCGGCGCCCTCGGATTATATATGTTTTCCAATCAGCGCAGTGTCAAGAAAGCAGTAAAGAAGGCATCGAAAGTCGTCTCAGGGCTTGTCGGCGGGATTGAAGATATGATGTAAAAACGGATATGCTAACCGTTTTACAGTTAACACAAGACAGAAAGCAGGAGAACCGACCGTCGTTTCCGGCGGCCGGTTCCCTGTTTGTTTTGGTTTTAAATGTATGAGGGGGATTTTGTTTCAAAAAGAAACTTTAGGAGGTGTACCCAAGCTTCTCTGCTTGGTACAATTATACTATAGTCGACAGTTTTGAATAAGGGGTGTACAATTTATGAATTTTTTGTAAATTGCAAAAATGCGTTGCATAATTAGCGAAATTTTTCCAACACTAAGCATTGAAAAAGCAACTTTGAAAAGAGGAATGATGATGGAAAACGAAAAGAAAGTATCTTTTTACAAGCGATTTATGAATTCGCGCGCCTTTTACCCGGTCACCCTGAGCCTGATTGCGGCGCTGTGCATCAGCATTTGGGCGATTAACCGCAGCAATAAATTGATGATGACCACTTCCCCCATTAGCCAAAACAGTATGACAGCCGGTGACTATTTGGATGAGCCGACTACCGCTATTCAAAACACGACCGCCAAAGCCGAAAAAAAGAGCGAAACCACCCAAAAAACCACCTATGCCTATGAAAATAATAAGGCATATAAAGGGGAATGGCTGCTGCCGGTCAGCGGAAAAATCGGCAAAGATTACTCGGCAGGCAAGTTAATCAAAAGTGCTACGATGGGTGATTACCGCGTGCATGACGGCATTGATATTCTTGCCAAGCAGGGCAGCGAAATTCGCGCCGCGAATTCCGGCAAAGTGCTCGATGTGTACCGCGATGCATTTTGGGGCACAGTGGTGGTCATTGACCACGGTGCGCAAGTAACCGCCAAATACTGCGCGCTCGGCAACGAAACCAATGTTTCCAAAGGGCAAGTGATTGAAAAAGGTGCGGTGTTAGGCACGCTCGCCACTATCCCCTGTGAGCAAAAGGATGAAAGCCATTTGCATTTGGAAATGCGCGTTGACAATGAGGTGCAGGACCCGTTGGCAGTGATGAATATGCTCAATAAAAATGAGTAAGTGTAACGGCGCCCCCGTGCCAAGCGGGGGCTTTCTTGCATTTTCGACACGCATATGATAAAATCTATTAAATAGCATTTAATTTTATTAAAAAATGAATGGCGGAGTCGTGATGAAAGCAACCAAGCAATCTAAAAAAGTGCCCAAAAAGGTCAAGAGAATTCAATCTTATAAAGATGTGATACAAGAGGGGTTCCTGGCGCTGTTTGGTGACGATATCAAGATGCAGGAGCAAAACCTCTTTGAGCTGTTTGCGCTCAAGAGCGATGAGAATGCACACTTGTTTCTTGATTTGCACACAGGGAAGCTTTATTTACATAACGGTGTGCAGTATCTTGCTGTCGATTACAGCGAATTGCCCGACTTTTTAAAAAACGGCGGCAAAGGCTCCGGCAAATATAAACACTTAAGTGAAAAGAATTGGCGTGATCTGGCCGATAAACAGCAGGTGCAGGAAATTTTTGAGCAGCACTACCCGAGCGCAGTGGAGCGCATTTACCCGACCGGTGTTACTCCGCCGGATTTTGAGGCGTATTATATCAAAACGGCAAGCGGCGTGAATGAAAAAAGCGTGTATCTGCGCAGTGTGGGGCCGGATGATTGGCGTGTCTTTTTTGCCAAGACCTATACCGGTGCGCTGCCGATGGAAACTTACACTTGCTCCGAGTATATGCTGCGCGACCTGTTGACCGGCAAAGACCGCCGCAGCAAAACCGGTGATTTGGACTGTTGCGACAGGCTTTTGGGGATTGACGAGGTGCAGTATTTAAGCGCCTTTATGCCGAATGTACACGAAGCAAAGCGCCCGAAGGCGCTTGCCTGTGCCGAGGATGAGAGCGGCGCATTGGTAACTGCCTACTATTGGAAAGGCGGTAAAAGTATTGCCTGCGCAGATGAGGATTATGTAAGCGGTTTGTTTGCCGCGCTCGAAGAAATTGCGCGCTGCTCCGTGCTCTTGGAATTTCCGGATCAGGACGAGGAGCCGGCGCCGGAACTGCCGGCGATGGAAGAAGCAGGGTCTGAAGCGGCAGAAGAATTTGCTGCAGAATCGGAAGAAAGACAAGAATCCGCAGAAGAAACGGTGGAAAATGAGGAAGAGTTGTCGGCAGAAGCGCCGGAACTCGAAGCGATTGAAGAACCTGCCGCACAAGCGGAAGAAACACAGCCCGAAACGGTAGCAGAACCCACCGAAGATGCAGAACCGGAAGCGGCAGAAGGCATTGTTGAGGAAGCCGCTAAAGCACAGGAACCGGTTGCAGAAGAAAAACCCGCCAAGAAAGAAAAACGCGGGTTATTCGGGCGCCGCAAAAAGCACAAAAAAGAAGCTTCTGTCGAAGAAGCGGCAGAACCCGAATTCGAAACAGCGACAGAGTCGGTAGAGACAGAAGCAGTTGAAGAAGTTATCGCAGAAACCGCGCAACTCGAAACGATTGAGGAAGCTGCCGCAGAAACGGCAGAACCCCAAGTCGAAATACCTGCGCAGGTTGAAGAGCCGGCTGCAGAAGAAGCAGAGCCCGAAACAACAGAGGAATCCGCCGAAGCAGAGCCGGTAGAAAAACCTGCCGCAGAAACGATAGAACCGGAAGTTGAAATAGCGGCTGAGGTTGAGGCATTCGAGGCAGAGGAAGCATTTATCGCGGAAGAGCCTGAGCAGGTAAGCGCAGAAGAAGTCGTTGCAGAAGGTGTTGAACCTGCAGCGGTGCAAGAACCTGTTCAAGCGGTGGAAACGCTTACAGAGGAAAAACCTGCCAAGAAAGAAAAGCGCGGGTTATTCGGGCGCCGCAAGAAGCGCAAAAAAGAACTTCCAGTCAAAGATGCGGAAGTGCCGGCAGTAGTTGAGGAACCCGAAGCGGTCGAAGCACCTGCCGTGGAAAAAGCAGAGCAGGAAATGACAGCAGAAACCATTGAGGAAGTTCCGGAACCCGAAACGACAGAGGAACCTGCCGAGGAAATCGTCGAGGCGGAGCCGGTAGAAGAATCTGTCGAAGAGTCGGCAGAGCCCGAAGCCGAAACAGCGGCAGTGCCGGAGGAAATCGAAGTATTCGCCGCTCAAGAAGCAGCGCCTGAAACTGCCGAAGAAACCGGCGAAGAAGCAGAAGCCCAAACGATAGAAGAAGTTGCACAGGAAGTCATTGAGGCGGATACGGCAGAAATGGCAGCTGCGCAAACAGCAGCGCTTGATGCAGCTGAAGAAACTGCTTCACAAGCAGAGGCGGCAGAAGCAACTGTCGTTCAAGAAGCAGAACAGGAGACGGTGGAAGAATTTGCCGCAGAACCCGAACCCAAAGAAGAACCCGCCGAGGAAGTTGTCGAGGCAGAGCGGGAAGAAGCTCCTGCCGGGGAAGCAGTAGCGGAACCTGAAGTAGAAACATCGGCAGAGGTTGAAGAACCCGAAGTGGTCGAGGAACCTGTTTCGGAAGCAGCCGAAGCGGCGCAGCCCGAAACAGCCGAAACACCCGCGAGGACTACGGCAAAAGCACCGGAACACAAGCCTTTGCGCCTGAAGCGGCAGAAGAAGGCGGCAAAGAGCGCCAAAGAAGGCGGCGCAAGAGCGGCGGATTATGACTTACCGCAGCGCATAAGCGCCTATGCGGCAGCCGGCAAAAAGAAAGCCATAAAGAAAGAAATTCTGGCGGTATTGCCCGATTGCCCGCTGATTGTGCCTATTAGCGCCGCCAATATTGAAAGCGATAAAGTGGTCTATATTTCCAAACAGGCAGGCGTGTTGTGCGGTGATAAGATTGTGCCCTTTGTGCTTATGGCAGACAAAGTGCCGCTGCTGCCGGGTGAAGAGAACAGCGAGCAGCGCCAAGGCGTGATGGTCAAAACCGTTGTCAACCGCGGCAAGACCTATATCCCCGTGTTTGCCGATTTTAAAACGGCTGTGCGCATTTTCGGCACATCCGAAAAATTCGGTGTGTTCACTTTAAAGAATATTCTTTCGCACATTTCCCACAATGAGAGCGTGCAGGGCATTACCATCAATCCCGGTGAAGTCAATCTCAAACTGACAAAAGAGGACTTTGAGGAAAACGAATAAGGTGCATTTTTGCACTGCTACTACCGCAGCCCGATAAGGGCTGCGGTAGTCAGCGTGTCGAAAAACTTGTTTTCGACACGCTGGCAGATGTTGAAAAAGTAAGATGAAATTTGTCAGTCTCTGCGCTGAGCTGTACATAGGTACCGCAAGCAGAGACTGGCAAAAACACAAAATCGCCGTTATATCGGTAAAAAACGGCGATTTTCTAATAGCATTTACTTTATATTTTTTTCTTACTAAAAACGATTTAGGAACTGTCGAGAAAAGCAAAAAAGTGTTCTG
>JAFRJB010000026.1 GCA_017432485.1 Clostridia bacterium | reverse complement strand
GCGGCAAACGCCGCACCAAAAGGAATTGAGCGAAGCGGAACGAGTGCGAGTGTCTCGCCCTCACTTCTTACCTCTTCACTATTACTTCTTACTTCAATAAGGATTTGCGAGCCCGCAAGGGGCTCGACAAATCCTTATTTACGGAGGAGATATGATTTGTGAAAAATGCGGCAGTCAGATGCCGGAAGATGCGTATTTTTGCGGCGTTTGCAGTGCGCCTATTCGCGAAAAGCACAGCGAAAAACTCTATCACCCCACGGCGCATGGCGGCGTGTTCAGCGAAGTGTTCTTTTTTGACAAAGAGCACCTTCCCTGTGTGAAAGAAGCAGCGTGGTTTATGGAAATTCGCGAGTACGATGAAGCGGGTAAAGAAATTTACAAATTCACCGCTCACCGCAAGCAGAAGAAAGAAGACGCATAAGCGCCTTTGATGAAAGAATAAATTATATAGAAAGATAGCGGACAGTCGAAAGGCTGCCCGCTGTTTTAGTATCGTTATGAATTTTTATTTGAAAAGTTTTTATCCAAGTATTCTTTCATATGCACATCTATGTCGATGATCAGTTGAAGAATAAAGTCTTTCGAGTGCGCAAAATCCGACTGTACCCATTTTTCAATCACGGCAATGCAGCCGCTTGACCAGTAGGCGGAGATGTAGTCGAGCCGACTGTCATCGAGTGCAACAAGGGTTTGCTCACTGCGCACCAGGCGAAAGATGCCTTCTATCATCGTGGTGAAAGAGTGCTTTAATTCGGCAGTGTTGTAAGGGCTGAATATCATTTTAAATATGCTCGGGTTCTCTTGAATATAATCAATCAATTCCAAGCCGAATTCCTTGGCGGGTTCTTCGTGAAATCTCAAAGTCCGCAGCCCGAGTTCCGCGAGCACTTCCTGTTTTAATTGGTCATATAAATCATAGATATCGTAGTAGTGCTTGTAAAAGGTTACGCGGTGCACATCTGCCAAATCCGCCACTTCCTGCACCGTGATATGCCGCAGCTCTTTTTTGGTGAGCATCTCGGCAAGTGCTATTTTGAGCTGTTTTTGCGTTTTGAGCGCTCTGCGGTCAATCTTCCTCTCTGACATATTATGTACTCCTTGGGGTAAGAATCCAATTTTTTACCTTATATATGATAGTATCACATTCTTTGCCGGCTTGCAATCCTTTTTGCCTGCGGTGTGTTTTTTTGCGCAAAATTGCCGACAATTTAAGCGCCGATTGTCGCTTATGCTACACGGCGCCGCGCCGGTGTAAAATAGGCTACAAATCGAGCATTCTTTGCATATAGGCAAAGCGCACTTTTTATGCTATAGTAAGGATGCAATCAGAAAGAAGCCGATCAATACCGGCGACAATGACTTGAATAATTATAGAAAGAAGTGTGAGCATTATGAAAAGAACTTCTGTTAAAACAAAGGTTATTGCATTGGTATTAAGTGTTCTCATTGTGTTTTGTGCAGGTTCCGGCACCCTCATTTGCCGGGCAGCCGCACCGAATGCTTCGCCCATTCCCGAGGCTGCCTATGAAGCGGCGTTAGCGCTGATTCGGCAATATGTACCCGCCGGCGGCGCCATCTCGGCTGTGATTGATAAGATTGTTTCTTCCTATACGGATGACGGTCCTACACTCGCCGATATCAGTGCCGAAATCGCCCAATTGCGCGATGACCTTCACGAACAGTTTGATGAAGTGAAAGAGCAGATGAAAGAGTACACCCAAGAGATCGAGGATATGATTACTGACCAAACCGTAATTGCCGGCAAAGGCATCGGCTTTGACAAGTTAATGACCGCTTTGCAGGCAACCAATCGCCAAATCGATGCCATTAACAATGACAGCACACTCAACGATAATGAGAAGGCAGTGGAGATTGCCGCACTCATTGGCAAGAACGACGAATGGGTTGAGCAGGACAATCTGTATTTTCAGTATCAGGACTTCATCAATACGATGGCTTCCTCCAGCTTTGCCCAGCAGCAAGACCGTGACCTGTATCAAGTGGTGTATGATCAGTTTGTTCCCAAGGTAATGTTCAGCGGTGAGGCAATGGATTTTTCAATGCCCTATATTGAGAGAGTTATCTTCCTGGGCTTATATGCTTACAGCATTAATGCACAGTGTCTGAAAGCGGCACAGACTATTTCCAAGTTCACCGATGAGGATGTTGCAACCCTCAATGAGGATGAACTCAACACGTATCACAATGTGAAATCTCTGACCAGCATTGTGGAAGCCGAGATTTACGATATGCACGAGCGTATGTTTGATATGAGCCTTGAGGATAGTGTGATGACCCACTTCCAAAACTATTGCCAGACAAACAGAAATGTCTATATTGAATACGGCAAGCAAAACAAAATTTTTGCTCGCAGAATGTTGGCAGGCTGTTTTGATACCGTTGGCAATGAAAGCAAGTTCAGAGAAATCTATACGATTATGGATGAGGGTAACCTCTCACACGACGAAATGGCCGAACTCGCTTCCTATGTTGCAGAAGTGTATCCGGGAACGAGCTTGCGCACCTTCTTGACCAATCAGGGATTTAATCTTTCCAATATTCCGCAAGATGCTTTGATCAGCACAGGTGATGAGCAGGTGTATTATTCGGAAGGTTATGTTGACCAAGGCGGCATCGGCTTCAAATTCTGGTACAATTTCCCGAGCGTTTCGATTGATGACCCGAATGTCCGCGTGACAGATCGCGATTGCTACATTCGCGTCAGCACTCCCGGCGGCGGTGCTTACAGCGAAGTGCTCAGCGATGCGACAGTTATTAACTTCAGAAATCCGCTTACTTGAACAGTATATATTGAGGCATATTAAGGGGGCGTTTTTTGAAACGCAAAGTACAAAACGGCACATATGAAGAGTCGGTAAAAGTATTGCCTCACCTCCCATGGTTCCGCACACTGCGTGCGTTAAGACCGGTCCGAAAGGCGCAAGCCTTCCGGACCGATTTTTCTTGTGGTAAAGGAATGTGAAAAAAAACAGCCCTTTTGAGGGCTGTTTGAATGGCTGTTATCTCTTCGAGAACTGCGGTGCACGACGAGCGCCTTTGAGACCGTACTTCTTTCTTTCCTTCATACGAGGGTCTCTGGTTAAGAAGCCTGCCTTTTTGAGGGCGGGTCTGAGGTTCTCATCTGCCTGCAATAAAGCTCTGGAAAGGCCGTGGCGAATTGCGCCTGCCTGGCCGGTTACGCCGCCGCCGTTAACGCGGCAAACGATATCGTACTTGCCTTCGGTGCCGGTAACGGCAAAAGGCTGATTAACGATTAATTTGAGAGTTTCAAGTCCGAAATAATCGTCAATATCTCTATCGTTGATAGTGATTTTGCCGGTGCCCGGGTATACGCGCACGCGAGCAACGGAACTCTTTCTGCGGCCTGTGCCGTAAAAATAATTACTTTCGTACATAATTGTAACTCCCTTCCTTAAAATTCAAGCACTTCGGGTTTCTGAGCCGCATTGTTGTGCTCTGCGCCTCTGTAAACTCTGAGTCTTGTCATGGATTTTCTGCCGATGGTGTTGGAAGGAAGCATGCCCTTAATGGCTAAGGTCATTGCCTTTTCGGGGTTCTTCTTCATCAAATCGCCTGCAGAAATTTGCTTTAAATTACCGATATAACCGGTGTGGTGATAATAGATCTTTTTGTCTGCTTTTGCGCCTGTGAGCACTGCTTTTTCAGCGTTGATAATGATAACAAAATCGCCGCAGTCAACATGGGGTGCAAAATCAACCTTATGCTTACCGTTGAGAATTTCCGCTGCTTTCGCGGCAGTCTTACCGAGCGGTTTGCCTTGGGCATCAATTACATACCATTTACGCTCAATTTCATTTGCCTTGGGCATAGTAGTTGACATAATTCTACCTCCGTTATTTTTTAATGCCCGATAATATTACCACAAGAGAAATGTGAAGTCAACACAAAATTTAAAATATATTTTAAATGCTCGTTTTTTCTCTGTTTTTCTTCATTTTTTATTTGATTTGCTCGCTTATTATTTTAGAAAATTGACAAGCCATATAATATTGTATATAATTTTTTTATGGAAAACGAACGCACCAAAAAACTCAAAATTCTGCGCCTGTGTGCGCTTCTTGCGGTGCCTGCCGCGTTGGCGGCGGCAGTGTGGGTGCTGCTGCACATTGCGCCGTATCATTGCCCGATTCGCACCCACCTCGGTGTGCTGTGCTTCGGCTGCGGCTTAACGCGGGCGTTTGGCGCGCTGTTCGGCGGGCAGCTGCTGCAGAGCCTCCGGTTTAATCCGCTGGCAATCGTGCTGCTCGTGGCAGGTGTGCTCTGTTACATCGAACAGTGGCTGCATCTTTTTGGCAAAAAAGTAACACTGCTGCCGAAAAATAAGTGGTTGTGGATTTCGGTAGCAGCGCTCTATGTTATATATTGTATTATAAGAAACATTCCGGCATTTGCGTTTTTAAGCATTGCCTGACAAATAAGGATTTGTCGAGGTCTACGACCTCTTTCACTCTCCCTCCGTCGCGCCAATCGCGCGCCACCTCCCTCGACAGAGGGAGGCGCGGCTACGCCTCTAATTGGCACATCAAAGACCATCGTATTTACAATGTGCTTTGGCTCACTTCGTTCGCGTAGCAAGTGGGAACGAGGGCGAAACTTACTCCGATGAAATCTATGTTGATTTAACGGTCTATGATTTTCCAATTTGTAGCCTCCCTCTGTCGAGGGAGGGGGACCACGAAGTGGTGGAAGGAGAGTTTTACAATTGCGATGTGAGTCGCAGAACAGCTCGACAAAGCCTTATTTGGCGATACACGCATCCAGTGCCGCGATAATTGCTTTTTTATCCATATTTTTGCCGATAAAGACAAGTTTATTCATCCTGTCGCCGTAAACCGGGTGCCAGGCAGCCTTTAAATCGGGGTTCATTTCCAAAATCATGTCTCTTTCCTTTTCGGGGAAAGCAGCAATCCAGTCACCGTCATCCGTGGCGGTTTTTTGTTTGCCGCTCTGCTCGAAAATGTAGGCAATATTCGGCTGCTCTTTGACCCAAAACAGCCCCTTGGCGCGAATGACCTCTTTGGGCCAGTGAGCAAACACAAAGTTTTCAAATTTGAGCTGGTCAAAGGGTTTTACATTTTGGTAAACGAAGGTGGCAATGCCGTATTCTTCGGCTTCGCCTTCCTCGTGGTGATGGAGATGATGGTGGAGATGATGCCCTTCGTGGTGCTCATCGTCGTGATGGTGTTCGTGATGCTCGTGATGGTCATGTTCTTCGTGCGCTTCTGCGAGCTGCTCGGAGTTTTCGCCCTCCATTTCCATTGCCTTCATCCAGCCGGCGCTCGCCATGGTTTTTTCCATATCAAAATTGCCGGTTGAAAGGATTTCTTTGACATCCACTTTGCCGAAATTGGTCTCGATAATTTTGGCTTCCGGCTGCAGGGCTTTGATAACTTCAAGCACTGCCTTGTGCTCGGCGGGGGTGACATCATCAATCTTATTGAGCACAATCGTGGTGCAGTATTCAATTTGCTGAATGAGCAGGTTTTCGATGTCTTCTTCCTCTAAAGAGCCATTCAAAAGTGCTTTACCTGCGCCGAATTCGTCAGCCATGCGCTTGGCATCTACCACGGTGGTGATGCTGTCAAGATACGCTACGGCAGGCACATCAAATTGCGTGTTGGTGCCGTCAAGCATACAGATGGTGCCGGCAATCGGACCCGGCTCGCAAATGCCGGAGGCTTCAATGAGAATGTAGTCAAACCTGCCGGAAGAGGCAAGCTCGATAATTTGGTTCATCAAATCCACCTTGAGCGTGCAGCAAATGCAGCCGTTGGAAAGCGGCACCAAATTTTCATCTTTTTGGGTGACGGTGCCGCCCTTGGCGATAAGTGAAGCATCAATATTCACTTCGCCGATATCGTTGACAATTACGGCGACTTTATAGCCTTCCTGATTGGATAAAACGTGGTTTAAAACAGTCGTTTTACCGGCACCGAGGTAGCCGGTAATTAAAGAAACGGGAACTAAATTCTTTTTCTTCATATCGATTAACCTTCCTTTGATAAATATGGATTTGTCGAGCTGTCGCTCAGCAGTCGGCAGCCGAAAGTCGGCAGCCAGCCGAGGGCGGGACACCCGCACCCGATTTAAATGCGTTGCGTAGCAACGCCACCATTCGCTAACTGCTGACCGCTGACCGCTGACGGCACAAATAAGAATTTGCGAGGTCGTAGACCTCGACAAATCCTTATTTGTCTAAATATCTATTTCCAACTCCACCGGGCAGTGGTCGGAACCGAAGATGTCGGCGCGACTGGTCGCGTCTGTAATTTTGTCGTGCATGCGCTCGGATACGCAACAATAATCAATGCGCCAACCGGCGTTTCTGTCTCTGGCGCGCATGCGGTAGCTCCACCAGGAATAGGCGCCCTCTTTGTCGGGG
>JAFRJB010000025.1 GCA_017432485.1 Clostridia bacterium | reverse complement strand
GCTTGTAGACAAAGTCATTGTCTACAAGCTGACAGAGGTCGAGAAAGTGAGCTAAAATTTGTCAACTCGAGCGCTGAGGCGTACAAAGGTACTCCAAGCTCGAGTTGGCAAAAACACAAAATCGCCGTAGCTACGGCGATTCTTCTCAAAACAAAAAATTTATAATTAATCATTCTTGATTTATTGATGAATTCTCAAAACACTCAAAAAACAACATAAAGAATAAGACAAGTGTGGTTTTAGCCACTTTGTCGACACTCTGAGAACCTCAATTTGATTTGAGGTTCTCTTTTTTACCTGTTTAACAGCCACACGCCCAGATTTAAATACCCGGCAAAGCTCACCCACACAAGGTAAGGAATTTGCAGGTAGCCTGCGAGCGGGTCAATCTTTTTGAAGGCAAGGAGCATCCACAGTATCAGCCCCCAAAGCGCGAGCAGCCAGCAGAAGGCGATGCCAAACGCCTGCGCGTTGAAGAAAATCAGGCTCCAAAAGAAGTTAAAAACAAGCTGCGCCGCGAAGAGATAGAGCGCCCGCTTGCGCCGCGCCGAGGCTTCGCGCAATGATACGCGCGCCGCAGAAATGCCCATGAGCGCATATAGAACTGTCCACACAATCGGGAAGAGAATTGCAGGCGGCGCCAGCGGCGGCTTAGCAATCGTTTGCGCATACATCTTTGTGCCCTCGCGAATCAGAAACCCTGCAAGCAGCCCGACCGCTTCACTGATGGCAATGTAAAAGACATAGTTTTTCCAGGCACTTTTCTTCACACTTTCACCCCCTTTTTATCCCTTATTCTTATTGTATGGATTTACGGCTTGTTTCTATGCAAATAATCCTGTATGATAGAGAAAGAAAAGAAAAAAGGAGTTACCGATGGTAAGAGAAATTATTCACGACCCGTTTATGCTGTCTTTAAAATCCGCACCTGCCACCAAAGAAGATTTATCGGTTGCAGCGGATTTGATGGATACTTTAAAAGCAAACAAAGAAACGTGTGTCGGCATGGAGCCAATATGATTGGTGTACAGAAATGTATCATTGCCATCAACGATAATGGCGACTTTAAAGTGATGCTAAACCCGGTTATTCTCAAGCAGTCAGAGCCCTTTGACACCGAAGAAGGCTGCCTTTCTTTGCAGGGCGCGCCGCGCGCCTGTAAGCGCTACAAAAAAATCAAAGTGCAGTGGCAAAATGAAGCTTTCCAAACGCGCACCCAAAACTTCGAGGGCTGGAGCGCGCAAATCATCCAACACGAAATCGACCACTGCAACGGGGTGCTGATATAAGCAGCAATGAAGAAATGAAGAAAAAACCTCGCGTGAAGCGAGGTTTTTGTTAATGAAATATTGCATAGCAATATGAAGTAATTCTAAAGAATTATGAAGTATTGCAGTTTTCACTGCAATATGAAGTAAAATAAATCCCTTAATCATATGCGCAGCATACTTCATAGCGACCGCTACTTCATATTCCATAGGAATACTTCATAAATCCTAAAGGGATTTATTTCATTGAAAAACTCACTTCCGAAGAAGTGAGTTTTTCTGGTGGAGACTGCTGGACTTGAGCTACGCTCATGAGTCCGCTTGCTACGCAAGCCTCCGCAATTATATGTCCCTCGCAGCTCCGCCAAGGCGAACCGCTGCGAGATGGACCACGGTTCAAGTCCGAACCGCACCCTCCACCAAAAAGAAACCGCTCTGTTGAGCGGTTTCTTTTTGGTGGAGACTGCTGGACTTGAACCAGTGACCCCTTGCATGTCAAGCAAGTACTCTAACCAGCTGAGCTAAGCCTCCGAGTGTTTGCCAACAATTCTTTTGTTGTGCAAACTATTATATGCAATTTAGGGGCAAATGTCAATCTTTTCTTTAAGAAATATTTTCCTTTAGATTGCCAATGCCGTGTGGAAGGCGCTTTGGGTGGCGTTACCGATGGTGCCGCCGCGGCAGGCATCACCGATAAGAGCACAGCGAATGCCCCTCTTTTCCAACTGCTCTTGAAGCGCATTGTTCGGCGCAACACCCATCGCTAAAACCACGTAATCTACCGCCAGGCACTTCTCTTTGCCGCTTCTTACGTGCTGCACGCGAATGCCTTTGCTGCCGATAGAGAGAAGTTTTGCGCGCATCAAAAACTTAGTGCCATAGGGCTTAATCCGGCTCAAAGAATCCTCTGTAAACTGGAACCAGGCGCCCGGGGCAACTTCCTTTGTCATATCCACCACCACAACTTGGTTGCCGGCTTCATTGAGTTTCTCTGTCGTTTCCAGCCCTGTCAGCCCGGAGCCGATGACCGCGACCTTACTGCCGCGCATATCGACCTTGCCAAGCAACACTTCGGGGGCGGTGACAACATTGTTGCCGTTAATGCCCGGAATGGACTGCGGGCGCAGCGCTGTGCCGCCGGTGGCAAGCAACACCACATCCGCACCCATAGCGGCAATGGAGCCTGCTGTCGCTTCTTTGCCGCAGTGCAGGGTGATACCGCGCGCTTTTGCCTCGGTGAGCATATCTTCAATCGCCCAGTGGAGTTTGTCCTTATGCGGCCCTGCCGCCGCAATATTGACCTGCCCGCCTGCGGCAGGCTCTTTTTCCAAGACTGTGACCTCAAAACCGCGGTGGCGCAGGGTGATTGCCGCCATTAAGCCCGCGGGACCCGCGCCGACAACCACGGCGCGCTTGCCCTTACCGTCCTGCGGCAGAGCGCTGTAAGCCTTCTCAAGCCCCACAGTCGGGTTGAGCGCGCACTCACCGGGCGCACCCTTTAAAGAGGCGTTTTCAATAAACGATTTAATGCAGTGCAAACAGCCGATACAGCGCCGAATGGTCTCCGGCTGCCCGGCTTTTGCCTTCTTTGCCCAATACGGGTCGCAAATAAAGTTTCTGGCAGAGCCGATAAAGTCCTGATACCCCTCCTGCAGCTGCCGCTCTGCCTGCTCGGGTGAGCGAATAAAGTTTGCCGCAATCACCGGAATACCGACCACGCTCTTAATTTCTTTAGCGAGGTATGCCCGCCAACCCGGCTCAAAAGAGGTCGGCTCCAGCCAGTAGTTATAGGTATCGTAACACGCGGAGGAAACATTGAGCGCATCGACCCCGAGCGCTTCCAGGCGCCGGGCAATGCGTTTGCCTTCTTCTAAGTCATAGCCCGTTTCCGGCTGCCCGATGCGCGCATACATTTCATCTGCCGTCATGCGCACAATCAGCGGGTAATCTTTGCCGCAGGCATCTTTAATGCCGGTGACTATTTCCTCCAAAAAACGCATGCGATTGTCAAACGAACCGCCGTATTCATCACTGCGCCGATTGGTGTGGGGCGATAAAAACTGCTGAATCATATAGCCGTGGGTGCCGTGGAGTTCAACCGCATCCACCCCTGCCTTTTGGCAGCGTACCGCGGCATCGATATAATCCCCAATCAAGCGCTTGATTTCGCGGCGGCTCATGGCATGAATACGCATAGCGCCGTGCGCCGAGAGTTCGCACTTGCTCGGTGCCTGCTGCGACATGCAGATTTTCTTTTGTTCCAAGCCCAAAAGCAGCGGGGTGGCTTTAAACAGTTGCGGCACCAGCTGCGGGAAACGCTCTGCGAGCGGCTGAATGAGCGGCAGCGAATTAATCGAACTGCAGTAGCCCTGCCTGCCCGGGTGGTGTAGCTGAATACAGAGCTTGGCGCCGGCGGCGTGAATACGCTCTGCCATATGCCGCATCGGCTCGATGTGCCTGTCGGAACTCATGGAAAGCTGCGTAAAGGTCGAGGTCGCCGCCATGTCGTTGACACGGCAGATACCGGGAATAATCAAGCCGACTTCCCCCTTGGCGCGCTCCTCGTAGTACGCTATCATTCTCTCGGTCGGTTCGCCGTTGGTTTGCCCGAGCGAAAACTCCGCGGCAGTCATCACCACGCGGTTTTTCACTTGCATGGTGCCGATATGCATCGGCGAAAAAAGCATTTCAAATGCCATTATTTCGTAATCCTCTCTAACTTTTTCTTAAAGCGCTGCAACTTGTCGTTTTCCAACTTCCAATAGAAGGTACGCACCGGCGGGCAAAGCCCCATCAGCACTTTGGAAACGGCAAAGAGCACACAGGGAGATACCGCTTTTTTGCCCTTTTCAAGCCCTTTGACCATCTTTCTTGCCACGGTGGTCGGCTTTTGTACCGGGAAGGGTTTTTCAAACTCCACGGGGTTGGCAACGCGGAAGAAGTTGGTATCGGTCGCGACCGGATACAGGCAGGTCAGCTGCAAATTGCTGTCCTTCTCAATGCGAATCGCCTGCTGGAAACCCTCCAAGCCGAACTTGCTCGCGCTGTAGAGCGCATAGCCCGGCATTGCCATCTGCCCGATGGCGGAAATGGTGTAGGCGAGTTTACCGGGTCTGCCGGCTAAGTGCTCGCGGTATTTGGCGTAGGTGTAAATGGGCGCAATGGTATTGACATCAAACATTCTGGCAATCCTGTCCCAATCCACATACTCAAAGGCTTCGTAATACGGGAAGCCTGCATTTTGGTAATATAAATCAATTTTGGCGCCGCCGAAAACTTCGTTTGCCTTCTCAAAAATGGCATCGACACCCGCTTGCGAGCCGATATCCACATTCATCGGAATGACATTGTCGGCAAAGTGCGCGAGCTTTTCCTCGGCATCAAGCGCCGGGGCAAGAATGAGGTTGCCCTCGCCTTTGACTAAATGTTTGAGCACTTCAAAGCCGATACCGCTCGAAGCGCCGGTTAAAACAATATTATGGTTGGTAATCATCTCTGTTTCCTCTCTTTATTTTTACAATGTAAATATGCGCTCATCATGCATGCGAAATGCGCGATGTTCGCGCCACTTCTAATTCCGAATTCCGAATTCCGAATTCCGAATTTTGCATAGTGTGAAAGCACGCTTTCACACTATGCATCGTATTCTCCGTATTCACAGCCGATGCCTTCGGCATAGATATCATCAATGAGCACCCACTCTTTGCCTTTACGCTCGTAGAGTTTCAAAATGCCGGTGCCGGTACCGCCGTTCCACAGGCGGTTGTGGCGCTTAGTGCCGTTGGGCGCTTCGTAATTGATGTTGAGCATTTCCTCTTTTTTACAGCGAATGTAGGTATCCAGTTTCGCTGTTAAGGTCGTTTGCGTGACATGCCACTGTATTTCATCCTCTGTCTCGCGGCAGGCAAATTTGGTGCCCGAACCGGTCCAGAATTTGGCAAAATTAAACTCATAGTCCTTGCCCTCGTAGTAGAAGGTGCCGAGCAGTTTGCGATTGAGCGCAAAGAAGTAAATCTTCGGTCTGCCGCCGCCGATTTCAAAGACACTGTTGGTCAGTTTTTTACCGCTGATGCGGCTGGTCAGGTTGTTCGAAGACAGCCATACCCACGGGCTGGTAAAATCCCCGCCCCAGTTCTTGTCGGCATAGCCGTTGCAGGTCTCGGGGCGCACGATGTACTCTTCGCCGTTGAGCGTAATCTTGCCGCCGTACAGCGTTTTGATACCCTCGGCATGCCAAAACATTTCAAAGGCATTGATGACTCTGAAAAATTTGCTCGCGCCGTAGCCGACATGGAAGGCGATTTCTTTTTCAATGGTCAAATCCCAGCTCATTTCCCCGGCATCGCACATCCACTCGGGGTGTGCCGCGGCTTCTTCGGGCGTAATCCTGACACTGCCGCAGGTGCGCTTTTCATCCAAATAGCAGTCATCCGCTTTAATTGAAAACGGCGGAAAAGCGTGCAGTGCCACATCTCTCAAAGAGAAAAAGCGGTGCAGCTGCCCGTGCTCTTTCCCCCAAAAGCCGACATTGACCATTAAATAGGAAGGGCGTTTACCGCTGCGCTGTGCCGCCTCATCGTGCCACACAATGACAGGCTCTTTTTCGGCATGCGCCGGGTTGCAGGTAAAAAACTCGATATAAAAGGGCTTCT
This sequence comes from Clostridia bacterium, assembly GCA_017432485.1. Lineage (GTDB taxonomy): Bacteria > Bacillota > Clostridia > Oscillospirales > Acutalibacteraceae > RUG714. The sequence goes on along the minus strand of JAFRJB010000025.1, from coordinate 19,350 downwards.
TTTCGCCGGTTTTGGCGTTTTCGGCAGTCAGCGAATGCCACCACCAATCGTAGCCTTTTTTGGCAAGCGGACCTTTGAGCATCCACTCATTTCTGCCGATATTACTGATATTTGCCATACTCTCTCCTCCTTCAGGCAGTACAAATATAATACAAACCCGCCTAAGTGTATTACATAATTCCAGTATATATGCAAAGTGAAGTATTGTCAACAAAGTAAAAGGGACTGTCTACAGTCCCTTCAGACTGTCGAAAAAGTGGCTAAAACCACACGATTAATAATTTTAGTTATCGATTCTAAAGTGTATTCAAAAATATCTTTAATAATACACAAATATCAAATAGTTGGAAACAGTGTATAGAAAATCGCCGTACGGCGATTTTGTGTTTTTGCCAATCTCTGCTTGGAGTATCTTCATACGCCTCAGCGCAGAGATTGACAAATTTTAGCTCACTCTTTCAACATCTGCCAGCGTGTAGAAAAACGAGTTTTTCTACACGCTGAAGGGGCTGTTAAACAGCCCCTTTCACTAAAACTCAAAATACGCTTTGGCGTTTTCGTAACATATCCCGCGCACAATACCGGCAAGCAACTCTTCTTGCGCCGGGTAGGCACCGCTTTCCACCCACTCGCCGATAAGGCCGCAGAGAATTCTGCGAAAATACTCGTGGCGCGCGTAGCTTAAAAATGAGCGCGAGTCGGTGAGCATTCCCACAAAGGTTGCCAAGTGCCCCTGTGCGGCAAGAGCTGTTAAGTGAGCGCGCATACCCTCGTAGTGGTCATTGAACCACCAGGCGCTGCCGTGCTGGATTTTGCCCTTCGCTTCCCCGGTTTGGAAAGCGCCGATGATGCTGTCTATCATCGCGTTATCATTGGGGTTGAGCGAATAGAGAATGGTTTTGGGCAACTCTGCCGTGCTGTCTAAATCGCCGAGAAATGCCGCCAAATCTTCCGCAGAAACCTGCGCGCCGATGGCATCTACCCCCGCATCCGCGCCAAGCGCGCGGTACACGCGCGCGGAAATGTCGCGCATCACCCCAAAATGCAGCTGCATGACCATGCCGCGCTTACGGTACTCTTTGCCGAGGAACAGCAGCAGCGCGGTTTTAAACTGCGCGCACTCTTTTTCACTTGGCAATTTCCCTTTTAAGCGCGCGGCAAAAATGCTTTCAATCTCTGCTTCACTTGCCGGTGCATAGGGCACCGCCGCCATACCGTGGTCGCTGAGTATACAGCCGAGGGACACAAAGAAATCCAAGCGCTGCGCAAGCACCGCTTTGAGCTTAGCAAAGCTCTCAACCGCTCCCAAACGCGCCAAGTAGTCTAAATAATCCTCTTTTTCGATTGCCAGCGCTCTGTCGGGGCGAAAACTCGGCAGCACTTTCACTGCAAAGTCACTGTCGGCAAGTTTTTGGTGCCACTGCAGGTCATCCGCCGGGTCATCGGTGGTGCAAATCACTTCTACACGCGAGCGCTCCATAAGCCCGCGCGGGGTAAAATCCGCCTGCGCGAGTTTCTCGTTGCAAAGCGCCCAAATGCTCTCGGCTTCTTTTGCACACAGTGTGCGATCAAACCCGAAGTAGTTTTTTAACTCCAAACAGCTCCAGTGATAGAGCGGGTTGCCGATGGCGGTTTGAACCGCCTGCACCCACTTAAAAAACTTCTCTTTGTCGGTAGCTTCGCCCGTAATATAGCGCTCATCAATACCGAAAGAGCGCATTAAGCGCCACTTGTAATGATCAGAGCCGAGCCACAGCCGGGTGATGTTTTCAAAAGGTTTATTTTCATAAATTTCCTTTGCACTTAAATGGCAGTGGTAATCGATAATCGGCTGCTCTGCCGCATAGCTGCGGTAGAGCTTCTGCGCTGTCGGGGTTGAAAGCAAAAAATTCTCATCCAAAAACATATACAATTCCTTTTCTGAACACTGAAAACTGAACGCTGAACACAATGCAAAAGCCGCGCTTTTGCATTATCGTTGCACTCGCCCTGACCCGTCGCCGCCGGCGAGTTTTTCGACTTCGGCAACGCTGACCATATTGTAGTCGCCTTCCACCGCGTGCTTGAGTGCCGATGCCGCCACGGCAAATTCCACGCTTTGCTGTGTGCTCTTGCCGCTCAAAAGCGCATAGATTAAACCGGCGCCGAAACTGTCGCCGCCGCCGATACGGTCGACTATATGCAGGTGGTAAGTTTTTGAGAAGCAGTACTGCTCACCGTCATAGAGCATTGCGCTCCAGTCATTATCAAAAGCGGATTTGCTCTCGCGCAGGGTGATGGCAACCTTCTCAAAACCGAATTGTTCTTTTAACTGCCGCGCCACCGATTCATAGCCCTTGCGATTGAGTGAACCGGCAGTAATATCGGTCGCTTCGGCTTCAATGCCGAAGACATCTTTTGCATCTTCCTCATTGGAAATGCACACATCTACATACTTGCACAACTCGCTCATCACGGCGCGCGCTTCTTCTCTTGACCAGAGTTTGCCGCGGTAATTGAGGTCACACGAAATGGTAATACCTCTTTTTTTGGCGGCGATACACGCCTCTTTACAAATTGCGGCAACGCCTGCGCCGAGCGCCGGGGTAATGCCTGTAAAGTGGAACCAATCGGCACCCGCAAAGATGCTGTCCCAATCAAAATCTTCCGCTTTTGCTTCGGCAATCGCGGAGTGCGCGCGATCATAAATACACACACTCGGGCGCTGTGCCGCGCCTTTTTCATTAAAATAAATACCGACTCTGTCGCCGCCGCGCACAATGCGCGAGGTGTCGACCCCGTAGCGGCGCAAAGAATTGACTGCCGCCTGCCCGATGGCGTGCGCCGGTAGTTTCGTGACATAGCAGCTCTCAAAGCCGAAGTTGGCAAGCGATACCGCCACATTGGCTTCACCGCCGCCAAAAGTAAAGGCAAGCGAATCTGCCTGCACAAAGCGCTCGTAATTGTAGGGTTGCAGGCGAATCATCAGTTCGCCGAAGGTAATGACTTTAGCCATTTTCTCTTACCTCCTTAACAATTTCCACCGACTGCCGGCACAGCGCGGTAATTTCTTCCCACTTGCCGCCGTCAATCAAATCGGCAGTGACCATATACGAACCGCCGCATGCGGCAATGACAGGAGACGAAATATACTCTTTTAAATTCTTTAAAGAAATGCCGCCGGTCGGCATAATTTTAAACATCGGGAAGGGGGCTGCAAGCGCCTTAATCTTGGCAAGCCCGCCGCTCTGCTCTGCCGGGAAGAACTTGAGCACTTCCAAGCCGAACTTGAGCGCCTGGTGGTACTCGCTTGCGGTAGTGCAGCCGGGGTAAATCGGGATATTTTTCTCAATAGCGTATGCCACAAGCTGAGCGTCAAACCCGGGAGTAACAATAAAATCGCCGCCCGCCGCAAGCACGCTGTCGATTTGCTCAGTGGTTGTGACCGTACCGGCACCGACAAGCATCTGCGGGCACGCCGTTTTCATCAGGCGAATGGCGGTATCTGCTCCGGCAGCGCGGAAGGTGATTTCCGCCACCGGCACACCGCCTGCACACAGCGCCTTGCCCAGCGCCGCCGCATCCCTTTCGGGGTGATTGAGTTTAATGACCGGCACCACGCCGATTTGTGAAATTTTTTGGTTCATGCTATTCATTGTATTGTCCTTTCCATGCGCTATAGTCAAACGCCCGAATAAGCGGAAAATCCGCCGTCGATGGGCAGGGTTACGCCGGTAATAAAGCCTGCCGCCTCGTTGTTGAGCAAAAACAGCACTGCGCCTGCCAACTCTTTTTCGGCATCGCCGAAGCGCCCCATCGGGGTAGCCGCCAAAATCTTGCCGCTGCGCGCGGTGGGCGAACCGTCGGGGTGAAAGAGCAGTGCCTTATTTTGTTGCGTGGCAAAGAAGCCCGGTGCAATGGCATTGACGCGAATGCCCTCTTTGGAAAAATGCACCGCCAGCCATTGGGTGAAGTTGCTCACTGCCGCTTTCGCGCCCGAGTAGGCGGGAATTTTGGTCAGCGGGGTGTAAGCATTCATCGAGCTGATGTTTAAAATATTGCAGCCCTCTCTGCCGACCATTTGCTTAGCAAAGGCTTGGGTGGGCAAAAGTGTGCCGATAAAGTTTAAGTGAAACACAAACTCCACACCCTCTTTATCTAAATCGAAGAAAGATTTGGTTTCGCTCTCTAAATCGCCCGCTTCGTAATACTCTTTGTCGGTCGTGGCGCGCGGGTTGTTGCCGCCGGCGCCGTTGAGCAAAATATCGCAGGGGCCGAAATCCGCCAGCACTTGTGCCGCAACGCTTTCGCACATCTCTTTTTCGAGCACATTGCAGGCGTAGGCTTTCGCCTGACCGCCCTCGGCACAAATTTGGGCGGCATACTCCTGCGCCGCTTCTTCATTTAAGTCAAGCAGCGCCACTTTGGCTCCGGCGCGCGCGAGCACTTTGGCAAACGCACTGCACAGCACCCCGCCGGCACCTGTTACTACGGCAACCTTGCCGCTCAAATCGGTATTTAATACATTCTGTTCCATAATTTCTCCTTTATTTGCTGCGCAAATTGCAGGCAGCCTATTAGCAGTTAGCCTATTGGCAAATTAGCGAAAGGCGGCAACGCTGTGCGTTGCATTTTAATTGCGCGCTGTGCGCGCCACCTCTAATTCCGCATTCCGCATTCCGCATTCCGCATTTTTTCCAAATAATCCCAAACGCCTAACATATACATAATCCCCAGTGCGCGGTCATATAACCCGTAGCCGGGGCGCACCGTGCCGGGCTTTTCATCCCACAAATGCCGCCCGTGGTCGGGGCGAATGTAGCCGCTAAAGCCGCCGTCGTGGTAGGCTTTTAAGATTTCCAAAATGCCGGTATCCCCATCGCAGTCGCGGTGGCTCGCCTCCTGAAAATCGCCATTTTCGAAGTGCTTAACATTGCGAATGTGGGCAAACGCAATTCTGTCGCAATACTTGCGCACCAAATGCGCCACATTGTTTTGGGGGTTCGCGTTTAAGCTGCCCGAACACAGCGTTAAGCAGTTATAGGGGTCATCGACCATCTTCAAAAAGCGCTCAATGCCTGCTTCATCGACAAGCAGGCGCGGTAAGCCGAAAATATCCCACGGCGGGTCATCCGGGTGAATTGCCATTTTGATGTCGCACTCGTGGCACACCGGCATGAGTTTTTCCAAAAAGTAGCGCAGGTTTTCCCACAGCTTTTCTTTGGTAACATCTTTATAAGCTTCAAAGAGTGCATCTAACTTTGCCATGCGCTCGGGCTCCCAGCCGGGGAAACTCATGTGGTACTTTTCGGTAAATCCCATCACATATTCCGCCATCGCCTTCGGGTCATCCTGTATCATATCTTTTTGGTAAAAGAGCGCTGTCGACCCGTCGCCGACCGGGTGAAAAAGGTCGCTGCGTGTCCAGTCAAAGATCGGCATGAAGTTGTAGCAAATCACTTTGACCCCGAAAGGCTTTAAGTTGCGGATGGTTTGAATGTAGTTTTCAATATACTTGTCGCGCGAGGGCAAGCCGATTTTGATGTCATCGTGCACATTGACCGACTCGACCACATCCATATTAAAGCCGTAGGGCTCCAACTGCTGCTGCACGCGGCGAATTTCCTCCGGCTGCCACACCTCGCCGGGCATTTTGTCGTGAAGCGCCCACACAATGGTGCTCACACCGGGTATTTGGCGAATGTCCGCCAAAGAGATATTGTCGTTATTTTCGCCGTACCAGCGAAATCCCATTTGCATCGGCATAAAAATCTCCTTTATTTGACTATGAATGTGCGCTTGTCTGCCGCGCATAAGCGAAACGCGGGTGTAAACGCGGTGTTGCCTGAGTTCTTACAAGAAACGGTAACGGTGTCGGCATCACACTCTACTGTGATGTGCAAATCAACGCACTCGCCGCTTTGGTAGGCAAAGCTCTCGCCGTCATCCCAGAAGAAGCGGCTTTCAAACTTACCCTCTTTAAGCGGGTAGACACTTAGGACAATGCCGCCTTCCTCGGTTGCCACCACACTGCCGGCTTTGACAAAGTACGGCACCGGGTCTTCGGGCGCAAGCGGCACGCGAACCGACTGCCCGCCCTGATAGCACTTGTCGGCGCAGTACCACGCCTCGCCTGCGGGCAAATACACACTTGTTTCCGGCGCGCCCTCATCAAACACAAAGCCGACCAGGATATCGGTACCGACCATCATCGCATCGGTCTGCTCATAAAGCGCTTTATCGTCATAATATAGCAGCGGCGGCGCATTGAGGGGGATTTCCTCCTCGACCGCGCGGTAGGCGCAGTTATACAGGTAGGGGATGAGCTGTCGGCGCTGCGCAAACAGCCCTCTGACTGCCGGTAAAATATCGGGGTAACTCCAGGGCATAGTCGCGGAGCCGTCTTCATTCCAGGAGTGAATGGTAAAGCGCGGTTCAAAAATACCGTGCTGCAGCCAGCGCAAAAGCAGTTCCCGCGAGGGCATAGCGCCCAAAAAGCCGCCCAAGTCGTGGCCGTAAAATGCAAGGCCGGACAGCGACATCGTCAGCCCGATGTTGTGGCAGTAGCGCAAATCTTCAAACGCGGTGCGGTTGTCGCCCGACCAGGTTTGTGCCAGCCGGCGCACGGCGATATTGCCGCTTCTGCTCGAAAGAAACGGGCGCAGCTGCGGGCGCTTCTCTACCTGCGCGCGGTAGGAAGCGGCAACCATTAAGTAGGTCAGGTACGGGCGCAGCGCACCGGCAGGCACCGCGCCGCTGCCGAAGCCGGCGGCAAGTGCCGTATTGTCTTTTATATCAAATTCGTTATTGTCGTTCCAAGTGGCAATAATGCCTTTGTCTAACAGCTGTTCGCGCACCTGCGCTTGCCAAAACGCCGCGGCGGCGGGGTTCGTAAAGTCAAGGTAACTGCCAAGCCCATCCCAAAATTGGGTGACAAAAGGAGTGCCGTCTGCATTCTTGACAAAATAGCCTTTGGCGGCAAGCGCCGCATAGAGCGGGTGGCTGTCTAAAAACGCGGGCTTAATATTCGGGATAAGATGAATGCCGCGCTGCTCAAATTTCTCGATAAACGCTTCCGGCTGCGGGAACTTACTTTTATCCCAATGAAAGACATAGCGCCTCTCGCCCACCGAAGTGTAGCCCGAAGAAAGGTAAAACCCGCTGCAGGAAAGCTTGCTTTCACCGAGTTTCTCTAAAAAGCCGTCCATTTGCGCGGCGGCATCCGGCGCATCGGTATATGCCATGGTGCTCGCGCAGTAGTCAAAACTCCAGCGCGGCGGGAAAGCCTGCTTGCCGCAGGCGCGCGCAAACTGCTGCAGCACCGAAAGTTTCGAGCCGAAAAAGACATAGTAAACTAAACAGTTGTCTTCGGTTTTAAAGTATTTATAGGCGGGGTAATAGTTATTGATTTCTTTGCCGCAGTCGATATAGGAAGTCGCTGCCGTATCATAAAAAATGCCGTAGCAGCCGACCTCATTTTCGCACATAAAAAAGGGAATGTGTTTATAGAGCGGGTCGCTTTGGGCGGCATCATAGCCCATGCAGTCGGTCGTTTCGATGCGAAAGGCTCTGCCCGCTTTATTGAGCGCGCCGCCCTTATCACCCAAGCCGAACACCGCCTCGCCGCGGCTGCGGGTGATGTAGTGGTACTGCTCTGCGCCGAATTCCCCGCCGAAGTTATAAGCAAGCGGTGCACGGTCGGCAAAAAGCACTTCCCCCGCGCGGCGGTACTCTAAAAGAAAATTGTGCTTGTGAAGGGTCACTTCCACCCCGCAGGGCAGCAAAAACTTCTCTTTGTCTTCGCCGGCAGTTACCTGCGGCGCGCACAGAGAAAAGCCCGCTGTCGAAAGCCGGTCGCGCGCGGTCGGCAGCGGTGTATTGTCGGGATTGATGCAGACAGTCGGCAACAGTGTATCGCCTGTGCGCCAAATTGCCACGCGCAGGCAGCTTTCGCCGAGAAAATCAAGCTGCGCCGTGATGTTTTCACTTGTATAGCGGCGGCTGCTTACACTTTGCTCTGCCGCTGAAAACGGATGATTGAAACTTGCCATCAGATTGTTTTGCCCTTTCCGCTAAAGGTGAATTGAATGTTGTCTTTTGTATGCCATTCGGTGCAAGCCGCGTGTTCACTAAAGCTCATCGGTCTCTTGACACCCGGGTACCACGCCGGCAGTTCCAAGCAGTTCGGGTTGCCGGTTTTGGCAAACGCACACACCGCCGCCGAAATCTGCCGCGAAATGGTGTAGTCGACCGCTTCAAACGGGCGCCAGTTGCGCTCTAAAGTCGAGAAGACATAGAGTAAATCCGCCGAGTGCCACGCGCCCATATCGTCGCCGGGCAGCCAACGGTTAAAGCAGTAGAAATAGGCGCGGTTTTTGTGGTGCCTCGCGATATAGTTCCCCCACTTTTTATCGAGCCTCTCGAGCACAATCGGGAACATATCCGTGCAGGTGCAGCCGATCAGATACGGCATATCGGGAATATATTTGAGGTTAAATGTTTCTTTAAAGAGAATTTTATTATCATACACCGGGAAGGTGTAAGGCATGCTGAATGTTAACTGCTTGCAGGCATCTTTCCACGCATAATATAAGGTCTTCGGTTCGACCTGCTTGAGCGCCTGTATATCGGAAACGCCGGCAAGTGCTGCAACATTGTCCCAAAACGCGGAGATTTTTTCAATGCTCATCGGTTTAAGCAGGCAGCGCTGCAAGCCGGTACCGCTGAGCATAATCGCGCCTTTAAACGCGCCTCTGAGCGCGGGGTTATTCAGGTGAATATCCACACTCATCGCACCGGCACTCTGCCCCATTAAGGTGATGTTGTCGGGGTCACCGCCGAAATCGGCAATATGGCGGCGCACCCACTTGATAGCGGCGGTTTGGTCATACAGCCCGAAGTTTGCCAAGGCGCCTGCTCCGTCTTTCAAATCGCGGTGGGCACAAAAGCCGTAGGGCCCCAAGCGGTAATTAAGCGCCACAAACACAATGCCCTGCTCGGCAAAGCGCCTGCCATTAATATGCGCTTCATCGGCACTGCCGCCGGTAAAGCTGCCGCCGTGAATAAAGATAAGCACCGGGCAGTTTTTCGCCTCTTTGGGCGCTTCGATATTTAAGAAAAAGCAGTCTTCACTATAGCTAAAATCAAGCCCTGCGCGAAACTCCTTGTGGTAAAAGGGGTTGACCACGGCATCATCTTCAAACGCTCTGTGCTGGTAGCAGCAGGCGCCGAACTGCGTGGCGTCATAGGTGCCTTCCCACGCGCCTTCCTCTACCGGGCGCTCAAAGCGCCCCGCGCGCGCATAGCGCACACCGCGAAACTCTACGCTTTTTTCGTGTTCGATGCCCTTAATGGCACCGAGTGCTGTGGTTTTAGTCATGAATTCCATGCATTTTCCCCTTTTTAAAATTATATTAGATTATAGACATTATACTAAATTTGATAAATAATCGCAATAGATTTACTTAACAATGTTAATTATTTTAATAAAAAAGTGCGGTGATTTCGAGCACAAACAGAGTGCCCTGTCACCGAACTGTGTAGGTTTTATTAAAACTGTTTTTCCAACTCGCTTTTGAGCTTTTCATAGCGCAGGCGCTTTTCTTCGCGCGCAAAATGCACTTGGCGCGACTGCTCGCAGCAGTCGCTATAATCGAGTTTCCTGTTGCCGAACTGCGCGCTCGTTAAATCAAACACGCAGTCGCCGACCACATTAAAGCAGTGGTAATTGCCGTCACCCAGCGGGATGCCGTAGACTTTGCCGCCGTAAATATCCTGCATTAAAAATGCCGTAATCGAGCACTGCCCCTTGGTCGGGTTGTCGAGGCTCCACTGCGCGCGCATACGCGGCGCACAGGTTTCGGCGCACCAAACATTTTTTAAAATATCGTAATAATCGCGCGGTGTCAGCCCGCGTGCATCTTTGATAGCGGCAGTTTCCCGGCTGTAGAAATCAGACATCTTCTGCTCCTTTGTAATATTTCTCAATCCCGCCGTAACCGACAATTAACTTGTTTTGGCGTGTCTTTTCAATAAAGTTTTTTAAGCGTTTTTCAAATTCTCCCGGGCGCTTGCGGGCAGCATCGATATAAGCAACGCGAATTCTTTTGTAGGGTTCGCTAAACCGGCAGTAGTTTTCCCACACTGCCTTCTCGGCGCGCAGTGCCGCCAAAATATCTTCCGGAAACACAAACGGCTCGCGAATAACACTTTCCACACTCTCGCAAAGCTGCGGTGCAACCATGCCGCGCTCATATAGCCACAGTAAGCGCTCAATATTCGGGCGCGAATAGGCGCTGCCGGGACGGCGCGGAGTAAAGCGGCGAATGTGGTGCTTTTCATCCAGGCTGCCGGCTCTGCCGTCAATCCAGCCGAAGCACAGCGCTTCTTCTACCGCATCGTTATAAGAAATGCAGGGTTCTCCCGCCTCTTTGGTGGGGAAAACAAACCAGATTTCTTCTTTTTTATCATAGTTTTCGCGCAACCACGCGCGCCACTGTGCGCGCTCACTGCAATAGAATAATTCTTTAGAGTCTTTACACATCGCTACGCATCAATATCGGGAATAATTTGTAAGGCGTAATCGGGGTAGAGCGCCTGCACTTCTTTTGTCAGTTCCTCTATCGCCTGCTCTCGCTCAATATCGAAACTGACCACCACATCAAAGCGCATGGTTTTCTTTTCGGTATCCGCATAAAAGCCGTGCATCTGCAGCGCCCAATCGTGGGCAAGCACGGTGTGCTGCACCGCGTTGCGAATGGCGGCGGCTTCCTCATCGGAAGTATTGAAAGAATACACACCCACACCGGTCATAATCACGCCGGTTTGCGTATAGACCTTATTTTGCACCCGCCGCGTTAAGCGGTCGACTTCATCGACTGTCATGGTGTCGGGCAGTTCCAAATGCACACTGGCGTAGTTTTTATTCGGGCCGTAGTTGTATAAAATCAAGTCGTAGGCGCCGCGCACTTGGGGCTCCTCGCAGATAAGCTTTTTAATCTTGGCGACTTCCTCTTTATCGCTGCGCTTGCCGACAATTTCATTGAGCGCTTCGTTCATCATTTCCAGACCGGATTTGATGATAATGACCGCGATGATAACACCGATATAGGCTTCGAGCGAAATGCCCCAAATCAGGTAAATTGCCGCCGAAGCAAGCACCGAAGCGGAAAGTATCGCATCAAACAGCGCATCTTTTCCCGAAGCAACGAGCGCCCCGGAATTGTGCTTGACGCCCTGGCGCTTGACATATAAGCCGAGCACCAGCTTTGCGGCAATCGCCACGGCAATGATAATCAGCGAAACCGTGCTGTAATCCGCCGCTTCGGGCGTAATGATTTTCTTGATAGACTCCACCAAAGAGGTAATGCCCGCATACAGCACAATCGCCGCTACCGCCATGGTGCTGATATACTCAATTCTGCCGTAACCGAGCGGGTGCTTTTTGTTCGGCGCCTTGGCACCGAGCTTGGTGCCGATAATGGTAATGACCGAAGAAAGCGCATCGGAAAGGTTGTTGACCGCATCGAGCGTGACGGCAATGGAGTGCGAAATGATGCCGACGGCGGCTTTAAACGCTGCCAAAAGCACGTTGGCGGCAATGCCGACCACACTGGTTTTAACAATCGCTTTTTCGCGCTTTGCTGCCAAAGCTGCTAAATTTTCGTTTGCCATAATGACCTCCTGTGCCGCCAATTTTTTTATGCCGCTGCGACAAAATATGTTAACTAATATATTTTATCATAAACAGCGCCGCGTTTCAAACCTTTTCGGGCAAAAAGAAGCGGGAAAGTGTATTGCCTGCAAAGAGTAAATATGGTAATATATACTCACGCTTTATTTGAAGCGAAATACTATTTTTAAGGAGCGTGCTTTTTGATTAAGTACCACAACTCGGAGTCGGTTGCATAACCCGGGAGGGCGCAACCACCGACCTCCCGCTTTGTCAGTCAACAAATTTCAGGAGGAAAAACAATGAAAACAAATGACTACACCATTCGTTTAGAAAAAGAAACCGACCACCGCACTGTTGAAAACTTGGTGCGCGAAAGCTTTTGGAATGTTTACAGACCGGGGTGCTTAGAACACTATGTACTCCACACCATGCGCAGCCACCCCGCTTTTATCCCGGAGCTTGATTTTGTGATGGAGCAGGGCGGCACCATTATCGGGCAAAATGTGTTTGCCAAAGCAGCTATTGCCTGCGATGACGGAAGCACACTGCCGATACTGACCATGGGGCCGATTTGCATTGCCAACGCGCGCAAGCGGCAGGGCTACGGCAAAATTTTGCTCGACTATTCTCTTGAGAAAGCGACAGCACTCGGTTTTGGCGCGGTTTGCTTTGAGGGCAATATTGCCTTTTACGGCAAAAGCGGTTTTTGCGCCGCAAGTGACTTCGGCATCCGCTACCCGGGGCTCCCGAAGGGAGCCGACAGTTCATTTTTCTTGTGCAAAGAATTAAAACCGGGCTACCTTTCCGGTGTGCGCGGCACCTATGCCCCGCCGGATTTGTACGCTGTAGATGAGGCTCAGGCGGAAGCGTTTGACCAATCTTTCCCCGAAAAAGAAAAACTCGTGCTGCCGGGGCAAATATTCTCCTAAACGAACCAAAAAAGGACTATCTTTCGAGATAGTCCTTTCATTTTTGTTGTTTTTCTATGCGCAAGGCGCCTCGTAGCTGAGGGTTAGATCTGCCGCGCCGTAGTTGTCGGCGCTGAGAATGATGGCAATATCTTCCAAAGAAATCATGCCATCCCCATCTAAGTCAAAGCCGGGTTGCGCTTCGTCAACCGCCAAGCCGTAGTGCGCGGTAGAGAGCAGTTGCGACACATCGCTAAAGCCCACACAGCCGTCACCATCCACATCGCCCATAGAAAGTAACGGGCGCTCTGCCGCCGCTTTTTTCAGAGTGGCGGTTAAATCAATCGTTTCACCTGCTGTGATGTGGTCAATGACAACATATAAGCGCGTATAACCGGGTTTATAGAAACAAATGCGGTTTTGCGCTTTGGTCGTTTCAAACGAAGCGAGTGCATAGCCCTCACCTGTATCGGCAGAAGCGGTGAAAAGGCTGTTTTCCTCATTCATTACAAATGCGCCTTCTAAATCGCTTAGTTCACTCAAATCCACCGTGAGCGTGCCGACCCCGCCGGCAGGGTTAAAGGTGATATCCGCACAGCGCGCCGTTAACGAGCGGCCGTATTTGTCTGTCGCATTCGCCGCATCGTCACTAACGCGAATCACGGTTTCATCCGCCTTAAGAACCGTTGCATTCAGGTAAAAGAGGGTGCCGCTGCCTACTGCGGAATCCAAACTGCTCCAGTTGACCGTCACCGCGCTGTCTGCGGCATCAATGGAACTTTCGACACTGTCTTCACACAATTCGGCGGAAGTCACGGAATCGATTTGCAGCACCTCGCTGTCATATTCAAATTGCAGCGAACAGCACTTCATCGGCGCATTGCCCCATACATCGACGGGGATTTGCACCTGTTCGCCCGACAGTGCGCTGATGGCACCGCCTTCACTCGAAAACGCAACCGCCTGCGGCTGCGCGGTTGTCTCGCCGCTGCCCTCATCGGTATCGGGATTGTCGACAATCGGATTATTTTGCGCTTTCTCTTCTTCAATTTGGTCAATGCACTGCTGCACACAGGCGGCATATGCCTTGACCCCTTTGGAATTCGGGTGCAGGGAATAGGAGCTGATCATTTGGGTGTGCTCCAAGTCATCAGAAGTGACAAATTTGATGCCGTTGAGGTATTCATTAAACGTGCCGGTGTAAATCTCGTGCCCCTCAAAGGCCTTTTCCACCGAGACAAAGTGAATTTTAAAATCGGGCGCCTGTAAACTCTGCACAATGCTTTGCATTTCGTTATTGAGCTTTGTAATCGCGGTATTAATGGACTTGGCTTCCTTCGCGCTGAAAATCAAAAAGCCGTTTTTGGGCAAGATTTTCGGGTAGCCCGCAATGATGATGTCCGCCTGATTGCCGGCAGCAGTGTGAATGTCGTTATAGGCGCGGATTAAACGGTTTTTAATGCTTCTGCTGCCGTTATAAAATTCATCCCAAATGTTATTGAGGTAGTCATCCATCCCGTTAACATTAAGAAAAGAGCAGTTAAACGCGGCATACACAAAGACATCGGCAAAATGCGCATCATTCCCGCCCATGGTCATCGTCACATAATCGGTCGTACCCGGCGCAATCGAATCAAACACCTTAAGCTGATTGTCGAGCGTAACGGTATTGTGGTCAAGCGGCGACGCGGTAGACGGGTCGTGGTCAAAGGTTTTATTTTGCGTGCCGCGCAGCGAACCGGTCACCGCGCCGGAGGAGGCAACAAAGTACCAGTTGTTTTTGCTGAAGGAATCATAAGACTTGGTTTTATTGCTGTAAAACGCTTTGTTTTGCGCCATCACCAGGCGATTGCCCCTGCCGTCGGGCAGCTGCAATTTGCCGGGCCAGCTTAAGCGCGAGCGGTGCGCCAGCCAATCGGGCTGGGTGTACCTGTCTGCCCGCTCGGAATAGTAAAAGGGCTCGACACCTTCACCGGAAGAATAGGAATCGCCGAACGAAACCATAATCGGTTCGCCGGTTCTGCCGTCACCGGGGTCATAGAGCGCAAAAGCAGGCGAAGCCGACCCCGCCATCAGCAGGGCAGCCAGGCAGGCAGCTGTGAACATAAACGCCTTTTTGATAAAATTGTGCGGCCTGTGTTTCATAGCTTTTCTATCTCCTGTGCCGAAAGCTGTTCCAAAGCCTCTGCCGTAATGGAAGGAATGCGCTTCACCACCAAGGTCTCTGGCTTGGGAATTGTTTCGTAAAAACAGTTGGTGGCGCTGTCGTAAGCAGTGATGCTCTCGCCCTCGGCAAAGATCACCTCGGCGCCGCTGTTATGCTCTAAATTGTAGGTCACGGGGTATGCCGTGATACAGTCATTACAAATCGTGATAGTCCAATAATCGCCGCTTCCTGTCTTGTAAGCAGCGGTATACTGCGGGTGCAATGCGGAAGAACTGCTATCGACTGCGGCTTTTTCGCTCATCGTGCCCGCCATATCATACGCATAGCTTGCCGCCGTTTTGCCGAAGCCTCGCGCGCTTAGCGCTTTGCTAACTGCCGCTTCGCTGTAAACGGCTTTGGACTCTTTAACCGGGATAACGGCAAGCAGTTTTTCGGAATTTTTGCTGTAATAGGCTTTGGCATCTTCCTGCGACTCTTTCGGCGCCGCCGTGGTGCTCTCGCTTTGAGAGGAAGCCGCTGCCGCAGCGGTGGTTTGCGCCTTCGCGCTGCGGTGCAGCCGGTAGTAAATCACCCCGCCGCAAAACGCGGCAATGAGCACAAACAGCAGCACCACAATCAAAACTACATTGCGATTTTTTTGAGACTGTTTTTTCTTCATAACTATTATAAAAAATCCTAATATATCAAAATAATAGTAACAAGATTTTGTGCGATTGTCAAGGTGCGATGCAAAAGCCGTGACACACTATGTAAAAACTCGGTTTTTCACATAAAAAGGAGGAAGAAGGGGCACCCTCAATAAGGAGGAATAGCTCAAAATCGCCTCTTTTTCGCTATAATTGCAATAAATAACAATATAATAAAACATACAAAATAAAACTATTACTTAAAATTATATAGTAAATAAAGATATTTATTAATACTCTTAATATATTTTGTAAAGATAACCAAACAAACAGCGCCAAAGCGATTAACTACTCACAAATGTGCATATTGAAGCTGTTTTTTGCACCAAAAAAGTGAGAAATAATCAAAAAACAAGCTGCTGCCTCTTGCCGCACACCGGCACAAAAAAACGGCAGAAAATCGCAGCTTTTCGGGTGCGTTTTTCCGCACTTTACTTGATTTTTTCGAGTGAATTTTACCCCAAATTTACCTTCTTTTTTTGCACAAAAACCCGGCAAAAAAATGGAAAAAACAAGAAAAAAAGAGCGAAAAAACGAGCGAAAAAGCCAAAATCACCTGTCAAAAAAACACACAACACCTGTAACAAATTTTTACAGGTGGTGTTAAAAAATTTGACAGGTAGTGTAAAAAATTTTGACACAATAATAAAAGATATAATAAATATATAATAAATTATATATTATGCGCCGCGCAAGAAAACGCAAAGCGGGGTTATTTAATGATGTCGGCGCAGAGTGCAAAACAAATGAAATCTTTTGCACCGCAAAAGATGAAACCAAAACATAGCACAAAGCCAAATAAGATGATTTGTCGCTTGTATCTTTTGAAATAAAATCCACCTTTGCCAATATGACAGGCAATCACTAAATCCCTCGAAAAACTTCTAAATACTCATACTTTGATAATTGCTTGATTAACGGCTTTTCTCTTCTGATATTCGCCTCAACAGCAGATCATATATGTCATTTTTATGTTCCGGATCGCTATTCGCAGCAGATAAACACATAGATATTTTCGGAAATAATTCATTTTGGCAAAGATGGTTAACATCTTCTTTATATTGCTTTAAAGTTGTATTGTTTGAGGCAATCCGTAGGAGTAAAAAAACAGACAACAATCCAACTATCAGAGAAGCAATTAAAGCGCGGTCAATTTCATCATATGGATCGCATTCGGAAAAATAGCTTTGCGCACTCATAACATCCACATGGACGTATTGACACGCAGTCGTATAAAAGGTTCGATATAATTCCTTGTCTGTGTCATAAGGAAGGCGCTCAACTAAATCCGCTATATTTACCTTTATGCTCCTTTCTTCTCCTGTTTCATTCTTTATGACTCGTTTGTAGTTGATACCGCCATCAGCGCGTCGTGCAAAAGAATAGTTCTCCCGATCCACTTTCGGCAATAAGAACTCGTTAAAAAAAGAAGGATCACTATTAACGCTGCACAAATAAAGATAATTTTCAAAAACACCTCGTCCTAAAGCGTATATGCATTCTGTAAGATGCGCGTCAATCAGTTGCTTGATACTTTGCAGTGTCTTTATTGTCTTTAACGCGGAAAACAAGCAATAATCCTTTTCGGTTTCCATTTGATATTCCGGAGTCGTTTCACTTTCATTATGCCTATGGATGTAGTCATTAAGTGTGTCGATAACTGCATCAATCACATAATACGATGTGTCTTCAATTATTGAATTCGTTAGCAATACAAATTTGACTGCATTGATAGATTGTTCCTGCGTAGGCTCCATTGCTTTGTCAAATTCATTACATAAAGTTTTGTATTCCTGAATTTCTTTTTCCGGTAATAAATCTATATTAGTGTTGCAAGGAAGTAAGCCATCGCTTTTATAATAAGCATAAATTTCCCTCTCCGGCACTCCTTCTTGCCTGAAAAAGTAAACTGTGTTCAACACTATATCATTACCGTATATAGGTGCAAAGGCAAACAAAAAATCACTGTCGGAAGGCTCTCTGCCGTAATATTGTTTAAATTTCTTTTTTTCTTCTTGCAACAATGGAATAATTTCTTCGTGCAAGGGAATCTGTTTTATTATTTCATTATTTTCAATTATATACTTGAAATTCTTCTTTTTACAGCAGCTTCCGTATGGTTTTCCGCTTCCGCAAGGACATGGCGTTTTCGAACTGATTTCGTTGTCCATAATAGTATACTTTCTCCTTCTTGTTAAAACAGCTCAACTTTTTCTAAAAGAAATTCAATCAGATTTACATGATATATACCATTATCGTCGTAATACGAATGCGGAATATCTTGCCTGATTACGATTTTCTTGAAGAAATCTTTGGTCAGAAGGAGCGATTGCAGTTCGGCGTTACCCTTTTCTTGCGTATTGATTTGCAGCGCCGATTGAATGTAAATTCTTCGATCCGCATCGTTTACAACAAAATCAATTTCTTTCTGAACATTTCGATTGTCGGATCTGTCCGCCACAACGCCGACATCAACCGACCAACCACGGCGAACCAGTTCATTATAAATGATATTTTCCATAATGTGCCCGGGATCAAACTGCCGATAATTCAGTCGTGCATTACGAAGCCCAATATCTGTATAATAATATTTGTTCGGATATTTAAAATAGGTTTTACCCTTAATATCGTATCGACGGGCCTCGTCAATAAGGAAAGAATCGATGATATGCTTAATATAAGATGAAACCAGTGCAGAATTGACTTTTTCGTTTTTGATGCTTGTTAGTGCGTTGGCAATGTTTGTCGGGTTGGTCAATGAACTGATTTGCGAGGCGACAAAGTCAAGAATATCGTTCAAGATATCCTCACGCTCAATTCTATTTCGTTCAACAATGTCTTTCACATAAAGCTCATCAAACAAGCCGGAAAGATACGTTTTCTTTTCTCTGTCGTCTATTAATGAAACAGTTTTGGGAAGTCCGCCGTAAAGCATATAGTTGTCAAGTGCATGCCTTTCATCGCCGCCGACTGCGCAGTAGTATTCGGCAAATGACAGCGGATAAACATGAATCTGTGTCGCTCGCCCGCGAAATTCGGTTGCAATATCCTTTGACAGACCCTTTGAATTACTTCCGGTTACATAAACATCAAGATTCTCATATGCTCGGAGCTCGTTCAACATATCATAGATTGTAACTTCGATACCGCCGTTTTTTTTGTCAACAACCTTGATGGTCAACTGTACTTCGTCAATGAAAAGATAAAACCTTTTGCTTATATCAGCTTTAACAACAGACTCGATATATTCACATAGTGTAATCGGGTTTCTGTACTTATAATTTTTTCTTTGATCCAGCTCAATTTTTATGATTTGATCTTCGGCAATCCCTTGCCCGATAAGATAATCATAAAACAAATCAAACAGCAGCACAGACTTGCCGCATCTGCGAATACCTGTAATTACTTTAACTTCGCCGTTCCACATTGATTTAATTAAACGATTTAAAAACAAATCTCGTTTTATCATATAAATTCCTCTCAATTCCGTCGATTACGACGTTACTTTTCGATATTATAACACCCGAAAAAAGAAATGTCAACGGAATTTATATTAAAGTTCCGTCGAAATTGACGCAACTTTTCGACAAAATATGAGATTATTTCAAATTGAATCATCGCATTGTGAACCTACAATCAGAAAACTTCAACTTGATAATGTGCCAAAAGTTTTATGGTCGAAGTGTTGAAAACAATTTTTTTTAAAAAACTAATAGCAGCGCGCTTTTTTTAATGATGCCGGCGCAAAGCGCAATGAAAAAGTCTTTTATTTGTCTGTTAAAATACTTTCTGCCTTATTTACAACCTTTCAAAAAAACACTTCTTCACTATTCACTATTACTTCTTACTTTCCAAAAATCCCGCACTTTTTAAGTAAGAGTGAAGAAGGAATAGGTAAGAAGTAAAAATCCCGCATTTGCATGCGGGATTTTTGGT
>JAFRJB010000024.1 GCA_017432485.1 Clostridia bacterium | reverse complement strand
CAGCAGTTTTTGCTAAGTAGTTTTATTCGAATAAGGGAGATAATTTTTCTTGCATACTTGCCGTATTCAAGAGGAATTATATCACTTAGGCGGATGAAAAAACAACGCAAAAACCAAACTTCGTTACAGGCACTCACCTTTACGCATCGGCGCCTTTTTCTTTATTGAATTTCAAGCGTTCTCTTTTCGGGAAGTTCCTTGTCTTTCTTCGGCAAGGTCAAGGTCAATACGCCGTCTTCATACTTGGCGGTAATTTCCTCGGTCTTGATGCCGGAAATGTCAAAGCTTCTGGAGAAAGAGCCGTAAGTGCGCTCGCGGCGCAGGAAGTTGCCCTTTTCATCCGTTTCGTCCTTCTCTTCTTTTCTCTCGGCGGAGATGGTTAAGAATTTGTTTTCAATATCAATCTTGATATTCTCTTTCTTCACCCCGGGAAGGTCGGCTTCCAAGCGGATTTCGTTGCCTAAGTCCTTAATATCGGTTTTGAATGCCGCTGCCTGCGGGAATTTGAAAAAATCGTCTTCAAAATCTCTGAAAAACGGGGAAAAATTGTTCCTTTTAACAAATGGTGTGAGTTCAAACATGATAATAACCTCTTTTCTTTCTTTTTGCGGTATTGCCCGGCGTGAACCGCACTTACCGCGAGATAATTTATTGCATTATCTTTCGATATGTAATACAAAGTTGGTTCTGCAGGGTGGAAACTCGTTTGCCGCAGTTTCGCCTTGCCCTTTCGAACAGTTATTATCATACCCCGAATTTTTGAATAAATCCGCAATGAAATATGTCTGATTTGTAAACTTTTAGCACTCTCGAGCCGAGAGTGCTAAAAAGAGAAATCGGCGAGCATACGGCTCGCCAATTTCTCTTTTTAGCAGTTTTCAGTTTTCAGCGTTCAGTTTTCAGTTGAACCCGCCGCGCGCCATGTGCGCAAAAGCCTTATTTTGTCAAGTCTTTAGACAGTTGTGTGCGCACGGTATCGGCGATAATTTTAGCGCCTGCTGCGGTCGGGTGGCAGCCATCCGAAAACAGCTCCGGCTTGTCTTCAAAAATCGCATACAAATCAATACACGGCACGCCCGATTCTTTTGCCAACTGCTTGGTCAGCGGCACAATCTCTTTGGCGATAACTTCTTGGTCAATATTATATTTCACTTTGCCGCCGACTTCAAACACGGGCGGCGGTGCCATCACATACACCCGCGGCTGATTGGGCAGGTTTTGATAGCTTTCGACTAAAGTTTTATAATCTTTGATAAAATTCTCTTTATTCCAATTAAAGGCTTTGGAGTCATTGGAGCCGAGCATAAAAATCACGATATTCGGCGCAAAATCTTTACTCTGCTTATACAGCTTTTCGGCGCTGTAAGGTCTGTCACCTGTCGTTTGCGCCGTTCTGCCGGAATAGCCGTAGTTATTGACACAAAAGCCCTCGCCCAACATATCCTGCAGCTGTGCGGGGTAATTGTTTTGCTGCCATTTCTTTACACCGTAACCATAAGTAATGCTGTCACCCACACAGGCAATTTTGACTTGCCCCTCTTTTGCCTGCCGCTGCGGGTGATAAAAGCCCAAAAGCCCGTTAGAATACAATACGGCGCACACGATACAGCCGATGACGACAAGTGCAATTACAATACCTGCTATGAGAATAATTTTTTTCATTGCTACTCTCCTTTACTGCTTGGCGATGGTTTGGTATACCAATGTCGCCAGCTGCTTTGCCCCTTCTTCATTGAGGTGGCAACCGTCTGACAGCCACTGCGGCTTGCCCTCAAACGCTTTATACACATCAATTAACGGCAGCTGCTCTTTCCGGGCAAAGGCTCTGATAAAGGGAACCACCTCTTTTTCAAGCACGTTTTTATCCGGCGCGTCGTTATTGCCTCCCTCAAAGTAAAGCGGCGGCGGTGTCATCACATACACCTGCGGGCGGTTGGGTAAACCTCTGTAGCCCTCTACGATAAAGGCGTAGTCGTTTTCAAACTGCTCTTTGTTCCAATTGGCTTTTTTGGTATCGTTGGTGCCAAGCATCAGCAGCACAATGTCGGGAGTAAAGGCTTTACTTTTCTCATAGGCATCTTCCAGCGCGTAAGGAAAGTCGCCCGACAGCGCAACCGTTCTGCCGGTGATGCCGTAATTGACAACTTTATAGCCGCTGCCCAAAAGCGATTGCAGCTGCGCGGGGTAAGCGGTTTCTTCGCGCTTTTGCAGTGTGTAGCCGTAGGTAATACTGTCGCCGATACAGGCGACTTTAACGGTGCTTTTTGTGATATTACTCTGCTGCGTTTGATTGCCGCTCTTTTGATGATTTCTGACTAACAAAAAAATGCCTCCTGCCGCGATGGCGGCAACTAAAATACAAATGATGATAATAACTGCTTTTCGTTTCATGTTCTCCCCCATATTGTCGGTCCGGTTTTGCCGACGTTTTGATATATTTTAACATATTACTTTTTAAATTACAATTATTACTCTTTTTGCTTTTTTCGCCTTGCATTGCGCGTAGGTACGCTATGATTACCGCCGACTTGCGCCGGACTGTCAGTTGTTGTAAAAATTTTTTGCCTTTCGACAAAAAACGACTTGACAGAAGCGGTTTTCGGTGTATAATTAATATGCGAACATTTGTTCGGTTGTTTGCCGGTGTGAGAGACCTTTTGGAGTTACTATGAACAGTTGTTGTTTTACCGGTCACCGCCATATTCCGCCTCAAGAGCGCATTGCGCTCAAAATAGATTTGGATGTTACCCTGCGCTCACTCATCGCAAAAGGTGTAGATACCTTTTACTGCGGCGGCGCCTTGGGCTTTGATACGCTTGCCGCGCAAAGTGTGTTACAGCTCAAAAAAACCTTCCCTTTTATTAAGTTGTATTTTATTTTGCCCTGCAAAAGCCAAACCGCGTTTTGGAGCGATGCAGACCGCCAAATCTACTCCTACCTGCTCTCGCACGCCGATGAAGTGCAGTGCCTCTATGAAGAATACAATAAAAACTGTATGTATGAGCGCAACCGCGAGCTGGTGAAAAGTGCCGATGTTTGCGTTTGCTACCTCAAAGAGAAAAACAGCGGTACCGCCTTTACC
Organism: Clostridia bacterium; assembly: GCA_017432485.1. Taxonomy (GTDB): domain Bacteria; phylum Bacillota; class Clostridia; order Oscillospirales; family Acutalibacteraceae; genus RUG714. The sequence goes on along the minus strand of JAFRJB010000024.1, from coordinate 23,216 downwards.
GTGGCACTCGCCGCAAAGAGAAATCTTAAAATCATTCCATTAGGCTTAAGTGAAGAAGAAAAGGCAACATTTGAAAGCCGCTTTTTATCGCCGCAAATTCTGTTGGAAGATTTTGAATTTGATATTTCTTAAACCGCGCCTCCTTTCGGAGGCGCCTTTTCTTTTTGCGTAGCGACAGCGCTTCGCTCTCCATGCCCCCCTTTTTTCTCTTTCTCTTTCTCTTTTTCTTTTTTCTTTTTTCATTTCCCCGCAAAAATCTCAACTTTGCGTGAAGTTGAGATTTTTGCGGGGAGTGGATTATAATAGCAGTTTTTTTGGTGTCTAAATGACTGCCTGCCAAGAGTTGTCTGTCTGCTGTTATCTGTCAACTGTCATCTGCCGACTATTGCCTGCCGGCAGTCATCTGATGACTGTTTCACAAAAAAGCGGCAGCGGAATATCCGCTGCCGCTTCTGTATACTGTTTTCTGTTGCCTGCCAAATAAAGGCTCCGCTTTATTTGATAATATCAGTGCCCATATAGGGGATGAGGGCTTCGGGTACGGTAACCGATCCGTCTTCATTTTGGTAGTTTTCCAAAATCGCGGCGGTCGTTCTGCCAATTGCTACGCCCGAACCGTTGAGGGTGTGCACCAATTTTGCTTTGTCGCCCTTTTCGCCTTTAAAGCGGATGGCGGCTCTGCGCGCTTGGAAATCCTCAAAGTTAGAGCAGGAGGAAATCTCCACATATCTGCCGTAAGAAGGCAGCCATACCTCGATGTCATATGTCTTGGCGCTCGAGAAGCCCAAGTCTCCGGTGCTTAAAGCCACTACACGGTAAGGAAGCCCGAGCAGTTGCAAAACGCGCTCCGCATCGCTTGTCAATTGTTCCAGCTGCTCATAACTGTTTTCGGGGTCTGCGAACTTCACCAACTCCACCTTATTAAACTGATGTTGGCGAATTAAGCCTCTGGTGTCTCTGCCGGCGCTGCCCGCCTCGGCGCGGAAACATGCGGAATACGCACAGTAGCTAATCGGCAAATCGGCTTTGTCTAAAATATCGCCGCGGAACATATTGGTGACCGGCACCTCAGCGGTGGGAATAAGGAAATAGTCCATATTTGTCACTTTGAAGGCATCTTCTTCAAACTTCGGCAGCTGCCCCGTGCCTGTCATGGAAGCGCGGTTGACCATATAGGGCGGGAACACTTCCGTGTAACCGTGTTCGGTGTGGGTGTTTAAGAAGAAGTTATAAATGCTTCTCTCCAGCCTTGCGCCGAGCCCTTTATAGAAATGGAAGCGCGCACCGGTCACTTTACCGGCGGTTTCCGGGTCAAGAATACCTAAATCTTTACCGATATCCCAATGAGCTTTGGGCTCAAAGCTAAACTGCTTGGGTTCACCCCAGCGGCGGATTTCCACATTGTCTTCGTCGCTCTTACCGATCGGCACGCTTTCGTGCGGAATGTTCGGAATAGAGAGAATTAAATCTTTCTGCTCGGCTTCCACCTTGGCAATTTCGGCATCCAAATCCTTTACCTTTGCCTTGATTTCGTTCATCCGGGCAAGAATGGCGCTGACATCGCCGCCTTCTTTTTTGATTTGCGGGATTTGCTTGGAAGCCTTATTCTGCTCGGCTTTAAGCCCATCTGCCGCGGAGTTGAGCTCTCTTCTTTTTTCATCGCAAGCGAGCACGCGGTCGATAATTTCATCATAATCGCCGTTGCGGTTTTTCATTGCCTGCTTGACTCTGTCGGGGTTTTCTCTGATTACTTTTATATCTAACATAAAGCGTTTGCCTCCTGTTTTTGCTCTCTTGTTGCTTATTGAATCGTATTTGCCAGGCTCTTTAAATCTTCTTGACTAAAGAACTCAATTTCCAGTGTGCCCTTTTCCCCGGAATTATATACTTTCACTTTTCTGCCGAGGGTTTCGGACAAAGACAGCTCCACTTCGTCAAAAAACGCTGCTCTCTTGCGCTTTTTCGCGGTTTGCAACGGTGCGGATTTATCGCTCGCCGCGCGCTTTGCCATACGCTCCACTTCTCTGACAGACACATCATTTTTGGCAATAAACTGTGCCGCCTCTATCATTTTTTCTTCGTCTTTAAAGGCTAAGAGCGCTCTTGCATGCCCGGCGGAAATCTTGCCTTTTCTGGTTAATTCCTTGACCTCTTTTGGCAGATTGATTAGGCGCAGGGAGTTGGCAATCGCGGGTCTGGAACAGCCGACGCGCTCTGCCGCCTGGTCTTGGGTTAAACCGTACTCTTCAATCAGCGCCTGAATACCGTAAGCGGTTTCAATCGGGTTTAAGTCTTCGCGCTGCAGATTTTCTATAAGCGCGATTTCTTTTTTCTCTTTTTCGCTTAATTGCTTTACAATAACGGGAACTTCCACCACACCGGCAATGCGGCTGGCGCGCCAGCGCCGCTCGCCTGCCACCAACTGATACCTGCCGTTGGAAAGCGGGCTAACCAATATCGGCTGCAATACGCCGTGGTCGCTGATGCTTTTTGCAAGCTCCATTAACTTTTCTTCATCAAATAATTTACGCGGTTGGTCGGGGTTGGGTTCAATATCGCTGAGTTTGAGTGTTACGGTGCTTTCCTCTGAACCGAAAAGCCCGTCGTTATCGGCAAAAAGGGCATCCAAGCCCTTGCCGAGTCCGCCTTTTGGCCTTGCCATCTTCTCTTCTCCTTCTCGTCTATTTCTTGCGGTTATTTCTCAAAAATTCCAATGCTAACTGGTCATACATCAGCGCGCCTTTGCTGGATTTGTCATAATAGCGCACCGGTTCGCCGAAGCTCGGTGCCTCCGACAGGCGCACATTGCGCGGAATTGCCGTAGTAAATACCTTTTTGGGGAAATATCTCTTGACTTCTTCCACCACTTGCCCGGTCAGGTTAAGCCTGCCGTCATACATCGTTAACAGCACGCCCTCAATTTCCAAGTGCTCGTTGAACTTTCTTTTAACGGCTCTGACAGTAGACATCAGTTGGGAAAGCCCTTCTAAGGCATAGTATTCGCACTGAATCGGCACCAAAATCGAGTCTGCCGCAGTCAGCGCGTTCAACGTAATAATACCCAAAGAAGGCGGGCAATCGAGAAAAATGAAATCAAATTGCTCGTCGATGGGCGCCAACGCCATTTTCAGGCGGCTTTCGCGCTTGGGCATATCCACCAGTTCGACTTCCGCGCCGGCTAAGTTCATATTGGCAGGAAGTATCCACATATTGTCATACTGTGTCTTAATCATAATATCTTCCGCTTTAGTCTTATTGATTAACAAATCATAAGTAGAAAGCGGTATTTCCTTTTTATTGACACCAAAACCGCTGGTTGCGTTGCCCTGCGGGTCAATATCTGCCAAAAGCACCTTTTTACCTTTGGCTGCAACGGCTGCGGCAAGATTGACGGCAGAGGTGGTTTTCCCCACACCGCCTTTTTGGTTGACAACTGCGACAATTTTACTCATTGGTTTCTCCCTGTTTTCTTAAATAAAATGAACAAAATAGATTATATACCTATTTTTAGCGTTTTTCAATATGTTTCACATGAAACATATCGAAAAGATATTTGTCTGTTTTTGTTGAAATTACCATCAAAATATGGCTTGACAGCAGCATTGTCACAAGATGTTGTGGTCGTGTAAAATCCCCACCGGCAATCTTTGCCCGACGGGCATCGATATGCGCGTTGCGCTCGCTATATTGCTTGTGCCATTCGATATACTATGCTAAAGCATATTGCGAGATGTTGCTATGCAACAAGAGAGGCGCTTCATACGCGCTTGTCCCGCGCCGTACTATAGAGATAATGGATAATAAACAAGAGTTCGTTTTAACGAACTCACCATACTGACTGAACACTGAACGCTGAACACTGAACACTGCCCCGCCTGTCTTTTCTGTCGTGCTTGCACGACAGAAAAGACAGAGGGGTTACCTCTGCCTTTCCTGTGTTATTGGGGGTGTGAGAAGAAAAGTATATTCTGTGCTATGTGGAGAAAGCACAGAGGGAGCGTGTCCGCCCCGGTATTTCCGCACCGAGTCCGTCACTCTCGGTGAAGAAAAACCGTAGTCTCTCTTTGACTACGGTTAGATTGTATCATATGTGCCGGTGCATGTCCACTGTTTTTGATCGCAAAAAAGCGCGTAAAAAAAGCAGGTTCGACAGATTATAAAGGTTTTTTTATAATTGCTGTCGAAGCGCGCGGATACTTTGTCGGTGTTTGCGAAATCTTTTTTATGAGAATGAGATTTCTTTCGCTTGCATCGGGTAAGGTGTAGGCAAAGACATTCTCGGTCTTGCCGCCTAATTGGGCAATAGCGTTTTGCGCCTGCTCCCACTCTTCTTTGCCTTCTTTGCCTTTGAGTGCCGCAAAGCAGCCCCCGACTTTCACAAAGGGGAGGGTAAGCTCGCACAAACTCCTCAGGTTTGCCACGGCTCTTGCCACGGCAAAATCATATGTTTCACGGGAAACATTTTTCTTTGCCTGCTCTTCCGCCCGCGCATGCAGCACAGCTGCCTCTAAGTTAAGTTCCGTTAAACAGTCTTCAATAAAAGCAAGCTTTTTGCCGGTGGAATCCAAAAAGGTCATTTGCAAATCATTTCTTGCAATGAGCATGGGCATAGAAGGGAATCCGGCACCGCAGCCGACATCAATGACTTTTGCGCCCTGCGCAAAGTCGACATACCTAAATACCAGAAGGCTGTCAAGCAAGTGCTTTACCGCAACACCTTCCGGGTCTGTAATCGCCGTCAGGTTCACAACCTTGTTGCGCTCGACCAACATTGCAGCAAAGCGGTCTGATTTCTCGATGACCGTCTCACTTTGCGGGATACCTGCCTGAACCAAATATTCCGATAACTGCTTTTTATCAATCATTCTCTTCACCGCTTTTAGCCAACCAAATTAACAGCACACTGATATCGGCAGGGGTAACGCCACTGATGCGGCTTGCCTGCCCGACATTTTGCGGTCTGATTTTGGCAAGCTTTTCTGCCGCCTCGAGGCGCAATCCGGTAATCGCTTCGTAATCCGCCGTTTCCGGAATGACCTTTTTTTCCAGGCGGCGCATTTCTTTAATCTGCGCTTCCTGCCGCTTGATATAGCCTTCATACTTAATCGCAATTTCCACCTGCTCAAACACTTCGGCGGGCAAAGCCGGGCGGTCGGTATCAACAGGGGAGAGCTCTGCGTAGCCGATTGTCGGCCGCTTGAGCAATTCCACCAACTTACAGCCCTTTTTGAGCGGCGATGTTTCATGTGAAACAAGTATTGCATTGATTTCATCACTAAGGGGAATAGAAGTTTTTTCCACTCTCTTGCGCTCAGCAGCAATCTGCGCCTGCTTTTCAAGAAAGGCGTTGTAACGTGCTTCACCGATTAAACCGATTTGGTAGCCGATGGGCGTTAAGCGCATATCGGCATTGTCCTGGCGCAAAATCAGGCGATACTCACTGCGGCTGGTCATCATGCGGTACGGGTCAGTGCAGCCTTTGGTCACCAAATCATCAATTAAGGTGCCGATATAGGAGCTTGCGCGGTCTAAAACAAGCGGTTCTTTCCCCAATATCTTGTGGGCTGCATTAATACCTGCAACAAGACCTTGTGCAGCAGCTTCTTCGTAACCGCTTGAGCCGTTAAACTGCCCCGCGCCGAACAAACCCTCGTAATCCAAAAACTCCAAGCTCGCTTTGAGCGCGAGCGGGTCTACACAATCATATTCAATGGCATACGCCGTGCGCATGACCTGCGCGTGCTCGAGCCCTTCAATGGAATGAATAAAATCTGCCTGCACATCTTCAGGCAGGGAAGAGGAAAGCCCCTGTAAATAGATTTCCTCCGTATCCAGCCCGCAGGGCTCAATAAAGATTTGATGGCGCTCTTTTTCGGAAAAGCGCACAATTTTATCTTCAATACTCGGGCAGTAGCGCGGCCCCTTTCCTTCAATCTTTCCCGCATACATCGGGGAGCGGTCCAAATTATCTAATATAATCTGTTTAGTGGTTTCGTTGGTATATACAATATGGCAGGAAATCTTATTGGTGATTTCCGTTTGCGGCGTAAAGGAAAAATTAACCAGGTGCTCATCGCCCTTTTGCTCTTCCATTTTAGAGAAATCCAAGCTGCGGCGGTTGACTCTGGAGGGCGTGCCGGTTTTAAAGCGGCGTATCGGTACACCCAGCTTGCGAATCGCCGTGCCGAGTTCCTTGGCGGGGAACATCCCGTCAGGTCCGCTCTCATAAGAAACATCGCCCACATAAATTCTACCCGAAAGGAAGGTGCCGGTTGCAAGAATAACGCAATCGGCGCTATAGAGTGCCTCTAACTTCGTCTTGAGAAACCACTTATCCTCCCTGCGGTATAAATCAATAATTTCCGCCTGCATGATTTCCAAGTTGTCCTGGGTTTCCAACACATGCTTCATATAGCGGGAATAGTCTTTACGGTCAATCTGCGCTCTGAGCGAATGCACCGCAGGCCCTTTGCCGAGGTTGAGCATGCGTGACTGGATAAGCGTGGCATCTGCCGCCAAGCCCATTTCACCGCCGAGCGCATCAATTTCTCTGACTAAATGCCCTTTAGAAGTGCCGCCGATAGAGGGATTGCAGGGCATATTGCCCACCCAATCCAAATTGATGGTAAAAACAGCCGTGCGGCAGCCGAGCCTTGCTGCGGCAAGGCTTGCTTCTATCCCGGCATGACCGGCGCCGATGACGGCGATATCATAATGCTTTGCAAAATATTCCATACTTTATTTTCCTACGCAAAAATGCTTAAAGATTTCTTGCGTGATTTTCTCTGTGGCGCGTTCGCCTGTCAGTTCCAAAAATGCGCTGATTGCCGCATCCAAACTGACATTGACCGCATCCAAGGTTAAGCCGCTGTGCAGCGCCGCCAACGCTTCGCGTAAGCAGGAGAGGGCAGTGCCCAAGCACTGCTTTTGGCGCTCGGTGGCAAGCAGCGGGGCATAGGGGTTAAAATCTTTTGTGCCCAGTGCTTCTTCCACCGCATTTACCAGCGCTTCATAGCCGGCGCGACTCTTGGCAGACACGGTAACGACAGGTTTGCCGTAATCTGCCAGAAAATCCGGCTCCCACACAGCCGATAAATCCGTTTTATTATAGATAAGGATAGCGCGCTTATTTTTTATCGCCTGCAAAAGGGCAAAATCTTCTTCGCCGAGCGACTTGGAGCAGTCAAAAACCGCCAAAATCAAGCCGGCGCTCTCTGCTTTTTTCTTGGAAAGCGAAATGCCGATTTGCTCAATCGTATCTTCACTTTCGCGCAGCCCCGCCGTATCCGCTAATTTCAATACGGCATTGCCCATGCGAACACTTGTTTCCACCACATCGCGCGTGGTGCCTTCAATATCGGTGACAATACTTTTTTGCTCACCGCAGATAAGATTCATCAAGCTGGATTTGCCGACGTTGGTTCTGCCTAAAATGGCAGTATCAACCCCTTCGGATACAATTTGCGAAACCTCGAAAGTGGCAAGCAGCGCTTCGCACTCCTCTATCGCACTGCGCAACACTGCTTCCAACTCCTCTTGGGCGAGTGCCTCAATATCGTCTTCGGGGTAATCGGTCCATGCCGCCAAATGCGCGGAAAGGGAAACAAGAGACTCATTTATCTCGCTGATTTTTTGAAACAGCGCGCCTTCCTTTGCGCTCAAAGCTGCCGCCGCGGATGCTTCCGACTGCGCGGCAATAATGGAAGCAACCGCTTCCGCTTCGGTTAAATCAATTTTTTTGTTCAAAAAAGCTCTTTTGGTAAATTCACCCGCCTCTGCCGGGATTGCCCCTGCCGCAAAGACCGCTTCAAGAACTTTTTTGAGCAAAAAAAGCCCGCCGTGACAGGAAAGTTCCACCACATCTTCCCCTGTATAGGAATGCGGCGCTCTAAAGACGAGCGCAACACACTCATCTAACTTTTGCCCGCCGGCTGATTGTACAAATCCGTAGGCAGCCGTATAACCCTGCATTTGCGCAAGACTTTTTGTTGTAGACACAGCGCGAAATACTTTTTGCGCAACGGCAATCGCTTCTTCTCCGCTAATGCGGATAACACCGATACCGCCGACCGCGGGCGCTGTGGAAATGGCTGCTATTGTTTTCATGAATACCTCGATTTTTTTCTTGGTTAATGACGTTTTGTTATTACCGTTTCTAAAATGTCAAAAAATGGTGGTGGAACCCTCCACCACCATTTTGGTTGTTTTTTATGCGTCTTCGCTATCGTTGTCCGCTTTGGTGACAATGCCGTAGAGCGGTGCGGAAGAAAGATCCTTTTTCGGTTCTCTGTTTTCGCCGGCTGCCGCGGGAGCGCTCTGAGAGCGATTACGGTTGCCGCCGCCTTTTCTGCCGCCGCCTCGCCTGTTGTCATTCTTGCGATAGGCACCTTCTTCGGGCGTAATCACAACGCGTCTGTCAATATTCGACCCGATAGAGTGACTGGTAACACCTTCAATATCCTGCACCGCTGTATGAATAATATGTCTTTCATACGGGTTCATCGGCTCAAGAGTAATTCTTCTGCCGGTGCGCAGGGCATTCTTTGCATTTCTGTGTGCAAGAGCGGTTAAGGTTGTTTCTCTTTTTTCTCTGTAATTGGCAACATCCAAAGTCACTCTGACATAATCGTCATGGCCTTTATTTGCCACCAAAGAAGCCAGATACTGAATGGCATCTAATGTTTCGCCTCTGTGACCGATAATCATACCGTCCACATCATGGTCACCGCTGTCAAGGTGAATGAAGACAGTGGTGTCGTCTTGTGTTTTGGAAGAAGTCTGCACTTCGGTGCCGAGCATTTTGGAAGTAATGTCTTTGACATAAGCCTCACACTCTACTCTTGCTTTTTCCAATCTTTCGGCACTGACGGGCTCGCGTTTTTTCTCTTCTTTTTCCGGAGCCTTCGGTTGTGCCTTTTCTTTTTTATCGGCAGGTTTTTTTTCTACCTTTTTAGCCTTGGCTTTTGTAGCCTGCTGCTTTTTCTTGGGCTTCTCATCCTTTTTTTCATAAGAAGCCTTTACTTGAGCTTTTTTATTGCCGAATAAACCTAAGAAACCTTTTGATTCCTTACATATAACTTCAAACTTTATGTCAGCATACTCGGGCGCATTTAAAAGTTTTCTCGCGTTTTCGCGCGCTTCAACAATATTGGCGCCCTCGCCGATTTTTTCTATTAACAAGTTCATACCTCCGATAGGTTGCTGTGCAATCCCTTACGGATTACTCAGCCAGTTTCTTTCTGTTTTTGACACTCTTTTCATAAGCATACTTATTGATAACATCGCTTATCATACTCTTTGCCGCAACTTTCGGCGGTGCATAGAAGTTCGTAAGCAAAACTGTTTGGAAGAATGCAAACACATTGGAAATCACCCAATAAAAACCGACACCTGTGGGAACGGTAAAGCAAAGGTAAATCGAGAATAAGGGCATAAATGCCATCATACAACCCTGACTCATTGCATTCGAACCCTGTGCCATAATGGGATTAAATTTCTTTTGCATTCTGTTGGAATAAAATGCTGTTAAAAATGAAGTCAAACCCGCTAAAGCCGGGATAATCCAAAGAACACTGAATTGTTTAATTGAGGGGGTTTGGGTTAAATCCATTCCAAATAAAGTAAATCCCTGCGCAAAATTATTCATCTGATCAATTTGAGCAGCGGAAAAATAGGAAGAAAATTTACCCGTTAATTTAGAAGATGAATCCTGTAACTGATTGAGCACCATCAATTCTTTGTAGTAAGCACTTCTTTTATTGGTGCTGATACTTTCAATAACGGCGGTGACATCTTTATCTGCCAAAAAGGCATTTAATTCATCTTTAAATCTCAATACATAAGAGATAGGTCTGGTGATAGCACCGTAGACACCCCACAATAACGGCAGCGAAATAATCATCGGTCCGCAACCGGCTGCCATGGGATTATATCCCTCTCTTTGGTAAAGCTTTTGTTGTTCTTCGGAAAGTTTTTGGCGGTCATTGCCAAATTTTTGCTGCAGTTTTTGCAGTTTCGGCTGAATTCTGAATTGCTTTGCCTGATTCTTTTGTTGCGGAATAGCGGTCGGCAATAAAAGAATTCTGGTTATCACCGTAAATACAATCAGTGAAATAACATAGGGTGCCGGTGTATTTTTGAATAAGTTATAGATAAACTCTAAAACATATCCGAAAATACTGTAAATAAATCCAAAAACTGTTTCCATTATTTTCTCCTGTTTTTTAAGTTCCGTTGATAGTCTATAGGCGGAACCGGGTCATACCCGCCCGGAAAGAGGGGGTTACACCTTAAAATTCTCTTGAAAGCCAGCCACGACCCTTTGAGGGCACCGTGAACTTCCACTGCTTCCAGAGCATAGGCCGAACAAGTGGGATAAAAACGACAGCAGCCGTGAGAAAGCGGTGAAAGACAAATTTGATAAAATCTGATAATCGCTTTAATAATTGTTTTCATCTTTTAAAATACCGGCTTGAATAAAGCAATTTCTTAATTCTTTTGTCACTTGCGCGGAGGAAGCATACACACAGCGGGTTCTTGCCACAATCACACAGTCATAGCCGCCGTCTAAGTACGGCAGCAGTGTGCGAAAGGCAACTCTGATGACTCTTCTGGCGCGGTTTCTCTGTACCGCTTTGCCGATTTTTTTACCGCTTGTGATGCCGAGCCGACAATGCTGTAATTGATTTTTTCTCAAATACACAACAATACTGCGGCTGACAATATTTTTTCCTCTTGCGTACAAAAAGCGAAAATCTTTATTCAGTTTTATACTTTCGTACTTATCCATTTACATCTGATTAGTAAGTGAGCTGTTTGCGACCCTTTGCACGGCGGCGCGCTAATACCTTACGACCGTTTTTTGTGGCCATTCTTTTACGGAAGCCGTGTTCCTTTTTTCTGTGCCTTTTTTTGGGTTGATAAGTTCTTAACATGTTTTCTCCTCCAATCTGTTGTCAAAACTGGTCTTTGACAATGTATTCTATACGCAGTATGGCGCATGATTTTTTTGTTGCGCACAAAATAAAAATTTGCGCGTGACGAATAAACAGTAAATAAAATACTGATACAAATTAAGATTATAGCATAGTTTTTGGCAATGTCAATAAAAAAATTTAAAAATAAACTTAAAGATGTATTATTATAAAGTAAAAAAATTTTAAAACAATTAAAAATGTTTGCACAAAATACGGAATAATTGTTGAAAAATATAATATTATATGTTAAACTAATATAGTATGTTATATAATCTTATTATATTATTAATATATAAAAGGAGAAAAAATGAAATCGTTTGATGATATTTTTAATAAAGTAAAATATTCATTGGAATTAAATGTGACCGAAACCGCTGCGGAATTATGGTTTGAACCGCTGCGCTTTGTCACGTTTGATAATGATACCATGGTTATTGACTGCGGCGAAGAATTTGTAAAAACGCTTGTGAGTGAAAAATATTACAATACCTGGAAAGAAGCACTTTCGGAAGTATTCGGCTTTGAAGTCAATGTCAAATTTATTTCCACTGCCGAAAAAGCAGAGTATCAAGAAGAAAAAAAGGCACCTTTGTTTTCTAACGATTTACAAAAAGAAACCTTTGAAAACTTTGTGGTAGGCCCTTCCAATAAATTTGCTTATTCCGCAGCAAAAGCAGTCGCTTCCAATACCAACGGCATCAGCTTTAACAGCACCATGAGTTATAACCCGCTTTTTATTTACGGTAACTCCGGTCTTGGTAAAACGCACTTATTAAATGCAATTGCCAATAAAATAAAAGAAGATGACCCGACCAAAAAAATTATTTTTGTGAAAGCCGAAGAATTCACCAATGAATTTATCAATCATTTAAGTAATAAAACCACTGCTCTTTTCCATGATAAATACAGAAATGCGGATATTATTATTATCGATGATATTCAGTTTCTTGCCGGTAAAGAAATCACACAAGAAGAATTTTTCCATACGATCGACAGCTACATTGTCGATAATAAGCAAATTGTGCTTTCTTCCGACCGTCCTCCAAAAGATATCAGCACCTTGGCAGACAGAATTCGCGGCAGAATAGAGCAAGGTCTTCTTGCCGACATTCAACCGCCTGAATTGGAAACGAGAATTAATATTATCAAAAATAAATGCGAAATCTACGGGTTGGATTTAGACGAAGACATTGTAATTTACATTGCCGAAAAGGTGAAAAATAACATTCGCCAATTAGATGGTGTTGTCAAAAAACTCAAAGCTTATTCCAATATTTCCGATAATTCCAAAATTGTTTTAAGTGATGTACAAAACGTCATTAAGAGTATTGTTTCTTCCAACCAGCCGATTCCTCAAATAACGGAAAAAATTATTTTGGAAGTTTCCCGCAACTACAATGTCTCGGTAGATGATTTGTATTCCAAAAAACGCGATATTAATATTTCCAATCCGCGACAAATCGCCATGTATATTATGAGAAATGTCACCGGCATGACATTCCAGGAAATCGGAAAAAAATTCGGCAGAAATTATTCTACCGTCATTCACTCCATCGGAACGGTGGAAGATAAAATTGAAGAAGACTCTGCTTTAAAAGCACAAATTTCCGATATTATCAAAAATGTACAGGAAAATTGAGTTTTCAACAAATTAACATTGTTTCAACAATAAAAAAAGGTTTAAAACTTTACGCAATTGTTTCATAACATTTCACATTTTTTTATCAACAATTTGTAAAACAGGTGAAACAGTATTCTCTACTGCATTTGCGAAGTTTTAAACACTATCAACAGTCTATAATACTAAAACTATTATAAAATAGTTTGTTTTGATATTTGAAAGGAGAAAAAAATGAAATTCACCTGTTCTACTCTTGAATTGGCAGCAGCAACTTCCACCGTTGCAAAAGCGGTTTCTCAAAAAGCGGCAATTCCTTCGATTGAAGGTATTTTAATTAAAGCCGAAGAAGGTAAAGTCAGTTTAACCGGTTATGATCTTGAATTGGCAATTATTACCCAGATTGAAGCAAGTATTGAAGAAGAAGGCAGCATTGTTATTGATGCGAGAACCCTTTGTGAAATTGTCAGAAAAATGCCCGGTGAAATGATTACCATTACTGCGGATGAAAGAAAACTGTGCACTCTCAATTCCGGTAATTCGGAATTTTCACTTAACGGTATGGGTGTGGAAGATTACCCCGAGCTGCCCTCCGTTCAAAACGGAACAGATATTCAAATTGATACGGATGTTTTTGCAAAAATGATCAGAAAAACCGTTTTTGCCTGCGCTGTAGTCGATACCAGACCGATTTTTACGGGTGTAAAATTTGAAATTGAAGATAATGAATTGAGAATGATTGCACTTGACGGATTCCGTCTGGCTATCAGAAAAGAAAAAATTAATTACAGCGGCGAAACATTGGAATTTATTGTTCCTGCCAAAACCTTAAATGAAATTGTTAAAATTTCTGCGGAAACAGATGAAGAAATTGCTATTTCACTCGGTAAAAGACATATTGTATTTACCATCGGCACATACAGTATTATTTCAAGACTCATTGAAGGTGAATTTTTAAATTATTCCAGAACCATTCCTGCCGGCAGCAAAACACAGACCGTCGTTTCTACCGAAGAGTTGTTAAAAGCAATTGAAAGAACCGCAATTGTTATCACCGACAGAGTCAAAAGCCCGGTCAGATGTATTTTCAGCGGCAATGAAATTAAAATGAACTGCATTACCAACACCGCAAGAGTTAACGATAGAATCAGCGCTTCGGTATTGGGTGAAAAAATGGAAATCGGCTTTAACAGCAAATATTTTATTGATGCATTGAAAAATGCCGATTGTGAAGAAGTAAAAATTGAGATGATTGACAGTGTGAAACCGATTAAAATTACACCGGTTGATAATGATAGTTTCTTATTTATCATTATGCCTGTCAGATTAACCAGATAATATGCAGGATATTCTTATTACAACCGATTTTATTAAATTAGATGCCTTTTTGAAGTTTTGCGGCGCTGTCTATACAGGCGGAGAAGCAAAAGAAGCTGTTATTTACGGAGAAGTCAAAGTTAATGGTGAAATATGTCTTCAAAGAGGAAAAAAGTTATATAGCGGCGATATTGTCGAAATTGATGATGTTTGCTATCGGGTAGTAAAATGAAAGTCACGGACTTAGAATTAGCGCATTTTCGCAATATTGATGCCATGCAGCTGCATTTCGGCGAGCATGTCAATATCATTTACGGGGAAAATGCGCAGGGAAAAACCAATATTTTAGAAGCCCTGTGGCTGTTTACGGGTATGAAGAGTTTTCGCGCTTCCAAAGATGCGGAACAAATTCAGTTTCACCAAAATGAAGCGCGCATCAAAGTTTCTTTTCTTGCCGACAATTTAGAGCAAAGTGCCGCCATTCATTTTGAAGAAAAGAAAAGTGCTTTTCTCAATGAAGTGAAAGTAGGCAGTGTAGCAGCATTAAGTGAAAAATATCACGCCGTGATATTTTCTCCGGAGCATTTGTCTTTAATTAAAGGCGGACCGCATCAGCGAAGATTGTTTTGCGACAATGCTTTGTGCCAAATTAAACCGCGCTTTGCACAGTTTCTTTCCAAATACAAAAAAAATTTGGTGCAGAGAAATGCCATATTAAAGGATTATAAATATAATACATCATTAGAAATGATGTTAGATATTTTTGAAGAAAATTTGGCACAGCTCGGTTCTCAAATTATTATTCAGCGCAAAAAGTATTTGGAAGCACTGCAAAAACAGGCAGCTGCCATTTATACCGGTATTGCATCCGGAAAAGAAAAATTGGAAATTGACTATCACTGCTCATTTAAAACAGAGAATGAAGAAACCCTCAAAGAAGAATTTTTGGCGGCATTAAAAAACAGCCGCAGTGAAGATATGCAGACACTTTCCACAAGTGTCGGGCCGCACCGCGATGATATTGAGATTATGATTGACGGTATTTCCGCCAGAAAATTCGGCTCTCAGGGGCAGCAGCGCAGTGCAGTGCTGGCGCTCAAATTAGGGGAAGCGAACGTGCTCGGTGAAAAAACAGGGCAGCAGCCGATTGCACTTTTAGATGATGTGATGAGCGAATTGGATGAAATGCGCCAGGATTATATTTTGCACCATATTGAGGATTGGCAGGTATTTATCACTTGCTGTGACCCGCATACGATTTTGCGCTTGAAAGAAGGCAAAACTTTCCACATTCATCAGGGCAAATTAGTGCAGGAAAGCACATAACATCAGGCGGTTTTAATTATGTATTTACATTTAGGAGAAGACACTCTTATACGGAGTGATGATATAATCGGTATTTTTGATATGGACAATACAACCGTCATGAAAAGTACCAGAGAATATTTAAAAAACGCAAGTAAGCAAAAACGCATCATTAATGTTTCTTATGATTTGCCGAAATCTTTTATTGTCAGCGCGGAAAATGACTATACGGTCTATATTTCCCTGCTGTCACCGGCAACCATTTCAGCAAGAACAAAAAATAAACCGAGGAGATATGAATGAACACGAACGAAGAGAGAACAACAGAGTTTGAAGAAGATATTGTCTTAGAAGAAGGCGATATGGATACGGTTGTGACCGAAAAATACGATGCCGATGCCATTCAGGTGCTTGAAGGCCTGGAGGCTGTACGTAAGCGCCCCGGTATGTATATCGGTTCGACCGGCCCGAAAGGATTGCACCACTTGGTGTATGAAATTGTCGACAACTCCATCGATGAAGCGTTGGCAGGTATTTGTACACATATTGAAGTGGAAATTTTGCCCGGCGATATTATCACAGTGCGCGATAACGGGCGCGGTATCCCTGTAGGCATCAATGAAAAAATGGGGCTGCCTTCCGTAACAGTGGTACTGACCGTATTGCACGCGGGCGGTAAATTCGGCGGCAGCGGCTATAAAGTATCCGGCGGTCTGCACGGTGTCGGTTCTTCCGTTGTTAACGCGCTCTCCGAGTGGTTTGAAGTCGAAGTGACACAAGAAGGGCATGTACACCGCCAGCGCTTTGAAAGAGGCGACCCGGTGACCGATTTGGAAATTGTCGGCGATGCTGAGGGCAGCGGTACCTTTATTAAGTTTAAAGCAGACCCGGAAGTGTTTACGGAAACGACTGTGTATGACTACGGCACGCTGCGCACCAGACTGCGTGAGCAGGCATTCCTCAATGCGGGCTTAAAGATTACGCTGACTGACCGCAGAGGCGAAGAACCTTATGAGGAAGAATACTGCTACGAAGGCGGTATTAAAAGCTATGTGGAGCATGTGATGGATGCCTACGCTTACACTTCCATCAACAGTGAAGTCATTCATTTTTCCAGTATGTTAGAGGATAAATCTTCCGAAGTCGCCATTATGTATTCCAACGCTTATGACGAAAAGATTTATTCCTATGCCAATAATATCCGCACGATTGACGGCGGTACTCACGAAACCGGTTTTAAGCGCGCACTTTTAAATGTGTTTAAAACCTACGGCAGAAGATATAATCTGCTTAAGGACAGTGACAAAGGCTTAACCAATAAAGACGTGCTCGAAGGCATTGTCGCTGTGGTCAATGTCAAGCTGACCAATGCGGAGTTTGAAGGGCAAACCAAGAGCAAGCTCGGTAACACCGATATGGACAAAATGGTCTATAAAATGGTGACCGACAAATTAATGAACTACTTTGAAGAAAACCCGAACGAAGCCAGGGCAATTTTCAATAAGGCGCTCGAAGCTTCCCGCGCAAGAGAAGCGGCAAGAAAAGCCAGAGATTTGGCAAGAAGAAAAGGCGCTTTAGAGAGCAATTCCCTGCCCGGCAAATTGGCAGACTGTACCGAAAAAGACCCCTCCAAAACAGAACTTTATATCGTTGAGGGTGACTCGGCAGGCGGTTCCGCCAAGGAAGGGCGCGACAGAAAATACCAGGCGATATTGGCGCTGTGGGGCAAGATGCTCAATGTTGAAAAAGCGCGTATTGATAAGGTTTACGGCAATGAAAAGTTAACGCCGATTGTGCTTTCGATGGGCACGGGAATCGGGGAAGATTTCGATATTAATAAGCTGCGTTATGACAAAATTGTCATTATGGCGGATGCCGATGTCGACGGTGCGCATATCCGCACCCTGCTGTTGACTTTCTTCTTCCGCTATATGAGAGAGGTTATTGAACAAGGGCACATTTATTTGGCTTGTCCGCCGCTGTTCAGAGTCAGTAAAGGCAAGACCCATGAGTATGCATTTAGCGATGAAGAAAGAGATGCCCTGCTCGAGCAAATGGGTGCCAACTGTGCCGTGCAGCGCTACAAAGGTCTCGGTGAAATGGACCCCATTCAGTTGTGGGAAACAACCATGAACCCCGAAACGCGCGTGATGAAGCGCGTGACCATAGAAGAAGCGGAAATGGCAGACCAAACCTTCTCTGTTTTGATGGGCGACAAGGTAGAGCCGCGCCGCGAATTCATTGAAAAGAATGCGCAGTTCGTGGTCAATTTAGATGTATAATTTACAAAATATTTATATTATATTCACAGCAAGTCATAGTTTTAGGAGATAATATCAGATGAGTGACTTTTTTGAAAATGAAAAAATAGTCGACATAGAAATTAATAAGGAAGTCAGACAAGCCTTCCTGGATTATTCTATGAGTGTTATTGTGTCAAGAGCACTTCCCGATGTGCGCGACGGTTTAAAACCCGTGCACAGAAGAATTCTTTACACGATGTTTGAAAACAACCTGTATCCGAATGCGGCGTACCGCAAAAGTGCGGATACAGTCGGTTCCGTGCTCGGTCGTTATCACCCCCACGGTGATGCTTCCGTTTACGATGCGATGGTGCGCTTGGCGCAGTCGTTCTCAATGCGCTACACGTTGGTAGACGGTCACGGTAACTTCGGTTCCGTAGACGGTGACCCTGCTGCGGCGTACAGATACACCGAGTCAAGAATGAGCAAGATTTCAATGAAAATGCTCGAAGATATTGACAAGGATACCATCGATTGGGGCACGAACTACGATGACAGATTAAAAGAGCCCACGGTTTTGCCGTCGCGTTTCCCGAACCTTTTGGTCAACGGTTCCACCGGTATTGCCGTCGGTATGGCGACCAACATTCCGCCGCACAACTTGAGAGAAGTGGTAGACGGTATGTGCGCGCTCATCGATGACCCCGAAATCACCGATGAAGGCTTGATGGAATACATAAAAGGCCCCGATTTCCCGACAGCGGGCATCATTATGGGCAGAGGCGGTATTCGGCAGGCGTACACCACCGGCAGAGGTAAAATTGTGCTGCGCTCGCGCGCGGAAATCAAGGAAACCAAATCCGGCAAATACCAAATTTCCGTTACCGAAATTCCCTACCAGGTCAATAAGGCGCGCTTAATTGAAAGCATCGCCAACCTTGTGAAGGATAAGCGCATTGAGGGCATTGCCGATATCAACGACTACTCTTCCCGCTTGGGAATGGAAATCGTGATTGACCTCAAGAAGGATGCCAACCCCGATTTGGTGCTCAATCAGCTGTATTCCTTCTCGCAGATGCAGGTGACCTACGGTATTATCAACCTCGCACTGGTTGACGGGATTCCGAAGGTTTTAACCCTCAAAGAAATGCTCACCGAGTACATTAAGCACCAAGAGAGCATTATTCGCAGAAGAACCGAGTTTGATTTAAAGAAAGCGCGCGAAAGAGCCCATATTTTAAAGGGCTATGTGATTGCGCTCGACAATATTGATGAAGTTGTCGAGATTTTGAAAAAATCTCCCAATGTCCAAGAAGGTAAAGAGGCACTCATGGAGCGCTTCGGTTTGGATGAACTGCAGGCAGATGCGATTGTCAAAATGCGTCTGGGGCAGTTGACCGGCTTGGAGAGAGATAAAATTCTCAACGAATTGGCGGAACTCGAGCAAAAAATTGCCGAGTATGAAGCGATTTTGGCGGATGAGAGCAAAATTTTGGCGATTGTCAAAGAAGAAACCACACAAATAGCCGAGAAATTTGCCGATGAGAGAAGAACGGAAATTCTCAATGTCAGCGGCAATGTGGATGATGAAGACTTAATCCCGGTCGAAGAGTGTGTGATTACCCTCACCAAGTTCGGCTACTTAAAGCGCCAAACGCTTGAAAGCTACCAGGCACAGCACAGAGGCGGCAAGGGCATTAAAGGTATGACACGCCGCGAGGAGGATGTGACCGAAGTGATGGTTTCCTGCTCGACCCACGATTACCTGATGTTCTTTACCAATTTCGGTAAGTGCTACCGCATGAAGGGTTACCGCATTCCCGAGTCCTCCAGAACGAGTAAGGGCATGAATGTCATTAACCTGCTGCCGATTGAAGACGGTGAAAAGGTTACCGCGATGGTAAGAGTCAAAGATTTCGAGAGCGAAACCGATTTCTTCTGCATGATTACCAAAAACGGTATTATTAAGAGAACGCATGTCAATGCCTATAACACCAACCGTAAAGGCGGCTTGAAAGCCATTGTGCTCGATGAAGGCGATGAACTCATTAAAGTGCTCTACACCAACGGCACACAGGATTTACTTGTCGCCACGAACGACGGTATGTCCATCCGCTTTGCGGAAACCGATGCCAGACCCATCGGCAGAACCGCCAGAGGTGTGAAAGCGATAGAACTCAAAGCAGATGACTGCATTGTCGGCGCTGCCGCCATTGATGAAGGCACGAACATTCTTACCGTGACCGAGACCGGCTACGGCAGAAGGAGTGAGTGCACGGATTACAGGCTGCAAAAGCGCGCCGGTCACGGTTTGATTAACTACAAAACCGCAAAATACGGTAAAGTGGCTGCAGTCGCGGCTGTCAACGACAGTGAAGATGTGATTTTGATTTCCGAGAGCGGCATTATCATTCGTATGTCCGTGAGTGAAATCAGCACCTTCGGCAGACCTTCAAAAGGCGTGAAAGTGATGCGTCTTGCCGAAGATGACAAAGTGATTTCCATGGTGGTCACAAGCCATGTGGAGGAAGAAGAGGAGCCGGAGGAAGAGCAAGCTTCCGAGGCAGCGGAAGAAACCGCACAAGCAGAAGCAACCAACGAAGAAAATCAAGAAAAACAGGGGAGCGAAGAAGAGTAATCTTCGGGAATGAATATGTCAGATAAAAATATTGATTACCAAATGTACCTGGATTACCTTGACGGTAAGCAGACAGAACCGAAACCGGAACCCGCTTTTGATGCAGCAAGAGAGGAAGCGCTTTTTGACACAAAATCCGCGCCGCAGCCGGAAATCGAATCGCTGATGGCGGATATTCCCGCACAGCCGGAGCGACCGCTGAGTAAATTGGAAGAGATTGAGCAAAAGTATCATCTGGACCATGACGGCGAGGAAAAAGGCGTTCACTTGATGACGGACGATGAATTTGCCGCCAAATACGGCAGCAAAAATGCCTACAAAAAACAGCGCAGGCATGCAGAGCCCGTAGAGGAGCCGGAACCGGCATATGAAGAAGCGTATGAGTCGGCGCCGCAGGTCAATGACGGATATGAGGATGTCTATTCCTATGATGCCGACAAAGAAGAAACCCTGCCCGATGAGGAGCAGGAAGCCGATGCCTTAGCAGATGACGGCAAAGGCGGTAAAGGCAAAAAGGGCGGCAAAGGCGGCAAGGGCAAAAAGAAAAAATGGTGGAAAGTCCTCGTTGCCGTTTTGGCGGTTTTGGTCGTTTTGGGCGGCGTGGCATTTGCCTTTAGAGCCCCGATTGAAGATTTTGTGGTTTCGCATATTCTCGGCGGCACAAAAACCGCAAAGGAAGATACCGATGTCTTAAAACAGCTCGAAAAGGGCGACGATAAAAACCACGGCGATATGTTCTATGAAAGTTCGGCGGGCGAGACTTATTCTTTAGAAAGCTGGCTGGATTCCTGGCAGAAGGCAGACGGGCAGCTGATGTATAATGACAAAATAGTCAATGTGCTGCTCATCGGTATGGATGACCCCGAGGGCGAAGAATACGGCAGAAGTGATGCGATGATTATTGTTTCTATCGATACCATTAATCAAAAGCTCAAGCTCACTTCCGTTTGGCGCGACACTTACGGTTTAATTCAAGTGCCGGAGGTGAAGGGCAAAAATGCCGCATATGATACCCACGAAAAAATCAACGGCGCCAATTTCTACGGTGGACCGGAGCTGACGGTAAAAACGATTGAATCGCTTTATAAAGTCAGGATAGACGGGTATATTATGACCACTTTTGACTCGTTTAAAGATTTGATTGACGCGATGGGCGGCATTAATGTTGATGTCGAACAATATGAAGACGAATTTTTACAGGAGGAAGCACAGTATTCCTGGCATGCTACCTACGGTAAGGGTGTACTCTTAAACGGCAGTGAAGCGCTGGTATATTCGCGCATCCGCCATTTAGACAGCGATATTAAGAGAACCGAGAGACAGAGAAAAGTTATGAGCGCTATGCTCGATAAAATTGATGAACTCTCGACCACACAGCTCTTTAAGACAGTTAATTCCTATTTGGATAAAGGCTATGTATCCACCAATTTCTCCCAAAAGGATATTGGCGGCTTAGGCAAGAAAGCGGTATTCGGCGGCTGGAAAGATTTTGAAATGGAGCAAATGACTGCGCCGATTTCCGGTGATGTAGACCCCGAAAACGCCAAGTATTATTGGGGCGGCACCTACAACGGCGCTTGGGTTTGGGTTGTCGATGTGCCCAAAACCGCTACCGATGTGCAAAAGTTTATTTACGGTGAAACGTATTGCCAACTCAACGAAAACAGGCATTCCATCAGTGATTTCGTTTCGGGAGGCATACACTAATTAAAAAAGCCCCTTGCGGGGCTTTTTTAGTGAAGTAATAGTGAATAGTGAAGAGTGAATAGTGAAGGGCGGGGCACCCGCACCCGTTCCGCTGCGCTCAATTTTTCTACTGCGGTTGTATCGCAAACCGGCATAAAGAAAAGAAAGTGCAATATAATGTATTATCGACCAATTAACGGGAGGAAAGTATGTTTTTAGAAATTGATATTCGTGATGTAAAGAAAAATATGGTAAAGGCAATTTCCGATGAGTGGATGCTCATTTCTGCAGGCGATGAGAAAAAATCCAATATGATGACCGCTTCCTGGGGCTTAACGGGTGAGCTGTGGTTCAGAGATGTAGCGGTTTGCTTTATTCGCCCGCAGCGCTACACCTTAAAATTTGTAGAAGAAAACGACACCTTTGCGCTGTGCTTCTTCGGCACCGAGCAAAAGCAGGCGCTCTCTTTCTGCGGTTCCAAAAGCGGCAGAGATTACGATAAAATCAAAGAAACCGGCTTAACGCCTGTCTATGCCGACGGCACGGTGTATTATGAAGAAGCCAAGCTTGTGCTCATCTGCAAAAAGATTGCAGTCGGCGACATCAAACCCGAACAGATTTCGGACAAAACGGTCATTACCCGCTGTTATCCCGACAGCGACTTTCACAGAATTTTTGTGGGCGAAATTGTAAAAGTTTTGGAAAAAGAATAATAGGGCGCAGCAGTGTTCAGCGTTCAGTTTTCAGTGTTCAGTCGGTATGGCGCGCTTTGCGCACATTGTGCGCATTTTAGGATAGTTCGTTAAAACGAACTCTTATCTATTATCTCTATAGAGCGTAGCGGAACAAGCGCGAATGTGTCGCCCTTTCTTGTTGCGCAGCAACATCTCGAAATATGCTTTAGCATATTATATCGAATTGCATCAGCAACAGCTCGAGCGCATCGCGCATATCGACAACATATTTCAACCACAGAAGGTTGTTTGTTTTGCACGCCGGAACAGTTTAAGGACAGAACAAAAAGGGATGGGCTTTTGCCCATCCCTTCAGCGTGTCGAAAAACTTGTTTTCGACACGCTGGCAGATGTTGAAAAAGTGAGATGAAATTTGTCAGTCTCTGCGCTGAGGCAGGGAATAAGATTAATCAAGGATAATGTGGTTTGGCGTATTTCTTTTTGTAACTACTGCAGTAAATACCTCGACAGACTGCGTATTGCAAGGGAAAAATCGAAATAAAGGTGCGCGAAGAAATACTTTTAGGCACATCAGCCTTGGTTACTCTTATTCCCATATACCGCAAGCAGAGACTGGCAAAAACACAAAATCGCCGTTATATCGGTAAAAAACGGCGATTTTCTAATAGCATTTACTTTATATTTTTTTCTTACTAAAAACGATTTAGGAACTGTCGAGAAAAGCAAAAAAGTGTTCTG
>JAFRJB010000023.1 GCA_017432485.1 Clostridia bacterium | reverse complement strand
GTGATTGACTCTTGTCGGCTATGCTAAGTTATTTTATTCGGATAAGTGAGAAAAAATTCTTTGCATACTTGCCGTATTCAAGGGATTTTTTATCGCTTAGGCGGATGAAAGAACAACGCAAAAACCTGTCCCTCTTTATTTAGGGTGCCCCAAATGTCGGTTTTTTTGTTATACACATTTTATTTTTTAGAAAACTGTGTTATAATTAATTATATCTATGCGTATTGAGGCGATTTTGCCTCACACAAGCGCGCAAAACCGCGCCCGCAACAGCGGCAGGAACGTGTTTTGCGACATTTTTGGAGTAAGAGTGAAGAAATTTTTTGCAAGTATCTATTCGCCGGAGCCCTGTAACACGGGGCGGCAGTTTGAGCTGGATATTTTCCGCTTTATCCTGATATACCGGCTGGCAATCGTGCATGTATTTGTCGAAGCCTCGCCCCCGGCGTCGTTAGATGTTTTGGGTGTCCCGTATTACTTCGATTCGGTTGTCGGCGGTGTGGTCGGCGCCCCCCGCTTTGTGATTATGATGGGCATCGGGCTTGCCTACACGCGCCACGGTTCCCCGAAAGAGCTGCTGCAGCGCGGCATCAAAATCGGCATTGTCGGCTTGGTGCTCAATGTGTGCCGCTACTTAATTCCGTCACTGATCGGTTACGCCATTAGCGGCGATTCGGTGAAGTATTTAAAACCGCTGCCGTACCTGTTTTTCGGCAATGATATTTTGCAGTTTGTGGCGCTTGCCATGATACTGATGTCGCTGCTGTTATATTTAAAGCTCACACCGGCAAAGATTATGGGCGTGGCGTTGGTGTTGAGTGTCATCGGCACCTTTTTGCGCTCGGTGGATTGCCACAATACGGTGCTCAATGTCATTTTAGGGCATTTCATCGGCACCGAAACGGCGAGCGGCGACCCGTTTATCTATTCCGATTTTCCGCTGTTAATTTGGTTTATTTTCTATGCTTTCGGCTTTTTATTCGGGCATTTTTACCGGCATTTGAAAGACAAAAAGCGCTTTTATCTGCTTGTCTCACCGATTTGTATTGTCATCGCCACGGCGTTTTGCATTTGGGAAATTCGCGGCGGATTCGGCATGATGATGGGCGAGGGCGCCAATGTCTTTTACCATATGCACACCGGCGAAGCGCTGATTTGTATTATTGCCTGCCTGGGCCTGCTGATTATTCCGTTCGGTCTCTCGTTTATTTTGCCCGAGAGCTGGAAAAAGCCGGTGATGGCTGTCAGCCGCAATGTCAACTCGATTTACTGCATCCACTGGGTGCTCGTGTGGTGGACTGTGGACTTGTTCTTGTATTGCAGCAAAGCAGGTCCCTATTTGAGCAACGGTCCCGCCTATTTGCTGGGCTTGGGGCTGAGCATACTCTCTATGGTGCTCGCACAAATTTGGTATCAAATAAAAGTGAAATATAAAAAGAGGAAAACGATATGAAAAAGCAAGGTAAAATTGCATCGCGTACCGTGTTGGGTTTGTTTGTGATGGGTATTGTGCTGATGGTTGGTATCAGCATCTCCATCGGCATGCCGATGCGCAATCGCGTGATTGAAACCTACTCCGACAAGACCTATTCGTATACGGCTGCTGCCGCCGAGTTTATTGATGGCGACACCATCGCGCAATACGCTAAAACCGGTCAAAAAGATGCTTATTATGAGGAAGTTTCCCGCTATTTAACCACCACTGCCGACCATGGCGGGTTTGATTATTTCTATGTGTTTGTGCCCGGTGAAAACGAGCTGACCTATATTTGGGATGCCGATTTGGACCCGAACGAGGACGCCTCTCAACTGGGCGATACGGAGCCTTACTCCGATGAAAACGCAAAAGCCGAGGCACAGAAATTGGTCGAGGGGACAGCGCAAAAGGAACCGCATTATTTTAAAGACGGCGAAGCCTATGTCTTTACCGGTAACACTGTGATTAAGGACAGCAGCGGCGCGACCGTTGCCATTGTGGCGGCGGACTTGAAGGCGGACCACTTGCTGGCGAATGTCAATAAGCTGATTATGGGTGTGGTGTTCTCCTCTCTGGCGATTATGGCGATTACCATGATTTTCTACTACACCTACACCAAGCGAAGAGTGGTGGACCCGATTGTCAAACTCCAAAAAGCCACCGGCGACATTGTCGATAACATTGGGCGCGATACGGTGTTGGATGTGGATATTCACACCAACGATGAGATTGAAATGCTCGCGCATTCCATTGAAAAAATGGATAATAACCTGCGCGAATATATCCGCCAAAACGAAGTGATTACCGCCGAAAAAGAGAGAATCGGCACCGAACTTGAGCTGGCGACCAAAATTCAGGCAGATATGCTGCCCAATATTTTCCCCGCCTTCCCCGAACGCTTCGATTTTGATGTCTTTGCAAGCATGACACCTGCTAAGGAAGTCGGCGGCGATTTCTATGACTTCTTCTTAGTCAATGAAAACCAGCTGGCGATTGTCATTGCCGATGTATCCGGCAAGGGGGTTCCCGCGGCGCTGTTTATGATGATGAGCAAGATTTTAATTCAAAATGCGGCGATGAGCGGCTTATCCCCGGCGCAGGCGCTTGAAAAGGTGAATACGCACATTTGCGCCAATAACCGCGAAGAGATGTTTGTCACCGTCTGGCTCGGCTTGCTGGATATGCAGACCGGTATGCTCACCGCTGCCAACGCAGGTCACGAAAAGCCGATGGTGATGCAGCCGCAGGGCGATTTTGAATTGTTTAAAGACAGAAGCGGCTTTGTCATCGGCGGGTTAGACGGTGTGCGCTACCGCGACTACCAAATGCAGCTTAAAAAAGGCGCTAAAATCTTTGTGTATACCGATGGTGTGGTAGAAGCGACCGATGCGACAAACGCGGCATTCGGCATTGAGCGAACCCTTGCGGCAGTCAATGAGGTCAAAGGGGGTTCACCGCAGGATATTCTCACCCATGTCAAAGAGAAGGTGGATGCCTTTGTAGGCGATGCGGCGCAGTTTGATGATTTAACGATGCTGTGCTTAGAATATACCGGCACCCAAAATGAAATCACGATGGATGCGACTTTGGAAAATGTCGAGCAGGCAATTTCTTATGTCGGCAAGTACACCAAGCACCTGCCCTTCGGGCACAAAGAGCTGTACCACATTGAGATGGCAGTTGATGAAATCATCAGTAATGTGGCGCGCTACGCCTATGAGCAGGAGGGCAAGGTCGACATCATGGTGCAAAGCGATGAAAAGGGCATCAGCATCACGGTTTCCGACAGCGGTATTCCGTATAACCCGCTGGAAAAAGAAGACCCGGATGTCACCCTCTCGGCAGAAGACCGCGGCATTGGCGGCTACGGCATCTTCTTAGTCAAAAAGATGATGGATGAAGTGACCTACCGCTATGAAGGCGGTAAGAACATCTTAACAATGCGCAAGTATTACCCGCAAGAGCAATAATGAAAAAGGCTGTCCGGTGGACAGCCTTTTTTGCAGTGCAAGCACTGCGCGATATACCGCAAAGCGGTGCGATATATTGCTTAATGCAATGCGAGATAGTTGCACTGCGATATATTCGCTAAAGCGAATGTGAAAGGTGGCAAGGCAAAGCCTTGCATTTTAATGTAGAAATTAGAATGTAAAATGTAGAATTATTGTGGCAACACTTTGTGTTGCATTTAAATGGCGGTTCGTCGAGGGCGCCGAACCCTACAAATTTGAGCGTAGCGGAACGGGTGCGGGTGTTCCCGCCCTTCATATTGGCATAGCCAATATATCATGCCGCTTGCGGTATATCATATTTTGCCGTGCAAAATATATCATTCGCCACCGGCGAATATCATTGCTGCTTTGCGCTGTCAATGCAAAGAAGCAAAGTCATCATACAGCGGCACGTGGCGGGCGGTGAAGGCTTTGCCGTTTAAGTATTCCAAAATGCCCGCGTCACTTGTAAAATCAAACTGCAGGCGGTAAGAGTAGAGCGCCTGTTTTTTGTAACCGATTTTTTTGCCTTCTGTATTATTGGAGTATTTCCCGTCGCCGAGCAGGGGGTGACCAATGTGCGCCAAGTGCGCGCGGATTTGGTGGGTTCTGCCGGTGAGCAAATCAATCTTTAAAAGTGCAAAATGCGGCTTTTGCTCGAGCACCGTGTACTTCGTAATGATGGTTTTTGCACCGGGGAAGGGCTTATTTTTAACCGTGACCTTGTTTTTTGCCTCGTCTTTATAGAGGTAGGCTGTCAAGGTTTCTTCTTTACAGGGCATGATGCCGCAGGCAATACAGATATATTGCTTTTGAATTTCTCTATCTTTAATCTTTTGGTTTAAAATGCGCAGTGTTTCGGCGTTTTTGGCGCAGAGCACCAAGCCGCCGGTGTTGCGGTCAATGCGGTTGGCGAGCGACGGTGTAAAGGAGTTCTCCTTGTCGGGGTCATACGCGCCTTTTTCGTAGAGGTAGCGCAGCGCCCTGCCGATAAGTGTATCGGTATACTCCTTATTATCGGGGTGGCACAGCAGCCCCACGCGCTTTTCGAGAATTAAGAGGTTTTCGTCTTCATAAACTATGTCGAGTTTCTTACCGGCTTTTAAAAATTCATAGTCGGGCGCGCCCGTTTCAAAGAATTCATCGTTGATATACATCTCCACCACATCGCCGCAGTGCAGGCGAGTAGAAATCTGCGCGCGCTTGCCGTTTACCTTAATGCGCTTTAGCCTGATGTACTTATACATCAGGTTGGCAGGCAGCGCCGGCACGCTTTTGGTGATAAATTTATCCAAGCGCTGTTCGGCATCGTTTTTTGTGATGACAAAACTTTTCATAAGCGTCTCTTTTTCCTCCGCTCTGCTATTATAGCAGAAACGCAGGAAAAAGACAAATAAGGGATTTGGCGAGGTGTTTGCAAAACCACAAAAGTTGTGTTCGATATAGGTCTACCCCTCTGTCACTTCGTGACATCTCCCCTCATCAAGGGGCGACAAGAAGAGGATAAATTGAACATCGAACCAACTGCGGTGGTTTTGCTCGTTCCACTCGC
>JAFRJB010000022.1 GCA_017432485.1 Clostridia bacterium | reverse complement strand
TGTGACAGGCGGCAGTAGAGAGCAGTGATTTTTTCGTTATCGAATTGTCTTTTATTCATAAAACTCCTTTCCGACAATCGTTAACAGCATTTGCATTTCATCTGCATTATATATCAATGCGCTAACGATTTCAATACTTCAAAAGAGTATGATACTCAATTTAGTTTTTTAAATTTCTAATTAACTGATTGAGCAAAAATTCATCGCCGTCTTTATTAAAATGACCGGCAACTTCATAGGTGGTGTTACCGAGTTTCACTTCAAAATCTGCATCCTTCGGAACACGCACCAATCTTTTTTGCTCGCGATTAATTTCAATCGGAAGGGGTTTATAATCTTTTAAAATCTTTTTTACTTCTTCACATGTTTTCTTGTTATACGCCAAATATTTTTCCTCCTGCTTAAAATTTTTTATATTACAAATTGGTAAAAACCAACCGAAAAACAAAAACGCAAATTTGCGTTGCGTCAGTGTAGCAAGCAGACCCTTTGTGCCACATTTTGGCAAAAACGGTAGCTTGTTAGGAGGATATCCTCCTAAAACCTCCAACGCAAAAAATGAAAATTTCGATTTTACTTTGAACGGGTTTAAGGGTGCCCCTTTAGCGAGAAATACTGTTTGTAGCACAAACAGTCTGCTCGCTACGACAACGCAATCATTTTTTGAAGGATTGCGTTCAAGCTACCGTTTTTTCCATTTGTGGATAAAAAGGGTCTGCTCGCTACGATAACGCAGACACTTTTTAACGGTTTCTTAAACGCCTGCTTTATCTCACCCATTATCTTGGTAGGTAGTTCCATTTTTGTCCGCCTATTTTATTGCTACCTTATGAAATTAATAGGGGGGAGGTATCTTCCAATCAGCAGTAATAATCACTTCCCAAATTGAAGATTAATAGGGGGATTTATCTCGCAACCTCAAGGTAAAATTGACCACTAATCGAAAGATAGTCTCACGATAATATATACTATTAAGGTTGTAATTTATTCGGGAACCTTGTCGAAACATACTGAGTTATTATCAAATAAAAAGGAAAAGAGTCGGTACATTAAACAAGCGGAGTACCCATGAACAAGGGTGTAGGTTACCTGCTGTTTTGATGTAAGACTCTCACTAAAAAAGAATAATATCGAACAAATGTTCGATATTATTCTACCACATTTATTTTGATTGTCAAGAACTTTTTATCGGGAACTAAAAGCAAGCAAGCTGCCCTGCAATTGCAAGACAGCCCGCACGTGTTTTAATTGATTAAAACCCGAAGGGGACTGTATCGGGAGTTTCCCAATCTTCTCTCGGGGTTGTTTCGGGGGTGATTGCGCTGGTTGCGAGCACATCCGAAACCTCGAATTTAATCACTTCTAATTCAGGTGTTAAATATTTCATTTTTATCGCCCTCCTTAGTTAAAAGTCTTATCTGCCGCCTGTGCATAGCGGAAGATACCCTGTGCAAGGTTTTTCAAAGCCGCAGAACGGAGTGCCGACTTGATGTAAGCATAGCCGTTATAATCGAGCACTGTGCCGTCAATCGTTACGGTGAAGGTTTTGCCGAAGCCGGAAGCGTTCAAGCCGCTGACCTTCACCACAACGCCGGTGTTTGTTTTTTCCACCGTTGCCGTTAAGTCGCCGGTGACCTCTGCTGTTGTAGCGGAAGTGCCGGTGAAGAAGAACTTAAACTCGGGGTCCATCTGTGCGATGTAGGAAACGCCGGTCACCTGTGCTGCGCCTTGATTGACAATGCTTGCTGCTGCAAGAGAATCGAGCGCTGCAGTTTCCGCTGCACTTAATTCCGCTTTGTAGTTTTCGCTGTGCGGCACTTCATAGTCACCCTCGACTTTATCGGCATAGCCGAAGTATTCGTTGGCTAACTGACCGTAGTCAAGAAGAGCACTCATCAACTCACCGTAGGTGGCGTCATTCTTCAACTTCTCACAATAATCGGCAATCGAAACGGTTAAGGTTTTCTGCAATTCGCTATCTTTGTTATACACACGTATAATGTAGTCTTCCGCAATCTGTGCCGGTGCAGCTTTTAATGTTAACTGGCTGTCGCCGTCGTACACATTGCCGCCGTTGTAAGTCGGCAGGGTTGCAACATCAATGCTACCGCTTTCTCTTTCGGCGCTCTCGATGGTGTTGGACTTAATGTATTCATACTCAATATAGCCATCCTCAGCACCATAGAAATCAGTGTCAATCAAGAAGTTGACATTGATGCCGTCATCAAGTGTCAGATTATAGCCGTTGTTAGGCTCTGCCGAAGCGGAAGCGGCTTCAAAAACAACATCATCAAGACCAACGCCGTAGCCGTAATGGTCGGTTGCCTTAAAACCGATTTCAACATTTGAAACAAATGCCGCACTCGGTAAATCAATAGAAAGTTCAGTCCAGGAGCCGTGAGCGCTACCGGACCCGGTTGCCCAAATCTCCTGCCACTCACCGCCGTTTACTCTGTAGTAAACGCCAAATTCATCAATATCACCGGCCCAATCGCGATTAATATACCAACAGTCAATTGTTGCGGCTGCCGTCGATGAAAGGTCCATAAGCGGCATAATCAGATAGGCTGTACTGTCGTAAGAATCATGTGTGATTAACGCATTAGTATCACCGCTGTGAGTTCCGGTTGACTCATCATGGTCGCCTACACCGATTTCCCATTGATAACTGTTGTTTGATGAAGACTGTGTCCAACCATCCGGAATGCCGTTATCGAAAGAGGTTTCCTCCGAAATTCCTTCTCCCCAAACTGCAGTAAGAGTAATATTTTGTGTTATCGGTGTGTTAAAATCAAAATCGACACCGGAAAGCTGCCAGCTCACAAAATGATAACCTGCTTTGGTCGGCTTTGCGGGTTTAACGGCTTTTGTACCTGTCTGCAATTCCTGCGCATCAACTGCACTTCCGCCGTTTGAATTGAAGGTGACTGTGTAAACAGGAACCTCTGTCCACTGAGCAGTAAAGTTTGTTTCAACTTTAGTAATTGAAACGGTATCACCGGGCTGATAAATCTGATTATCATCATCGCAAAGCCATCCGCTGAACACATAATGAACGGTATTCGTAAAACCGTTTTCCGGGAGCGTTACAGAGTTTGTAACAATGATGCTGTCCATTGTACCGGAAGCACCGTTTGGAAGGAAATTAACGCCTGCCTGAATATTGACAATTTCCGCACCTTCAATAACAATGTACTCGCCTGCCATTGACTTAACGGTTGTTTGGTAATAAACAGGATATGTACCGATTTCCGTGTATGTCGGAGATTCTGTTAAGTTATATGTTCCCTTTGTTGTGCCGTAATTTACTTCTGCATCACTCGGGTCGATAACATTAACGGTTATGCCATGAGGATTACCGTCGTAAACGCCGTTAAAACCGTAAGCTTCAATATTGGAAGCCTGAACAAGAATTAATTGTTCCGAAGTGCTTTTAACAACATGATATGTTTCGCTGTCACTTGTAAAGCCGGCAGGATCATTATATGCCAAATTTTCCTGAGCAGTAGCGGTAAACGCCTGTGCTGATGGGTTTTCCATCGTTACCCCGATTTTGGCATTTTCTCCCAATTCACCTGTTACGGTAACCCCGGAGAAATTTCCGTAGCCACCGACATCGCCACCGATATAGAGGTTTTGCTGATTATTATTCACAATATTATCATAGATTACTGTGTTACCAGAAATGTTAATACCTCTGCAGCTTTCGCCAATACGAATACCGGGACGATTTCCGTTTTCGGATACATTATTGCTTATTACGGAATCATTAAGCGTAGCAGAGCCGCCATCGAAGAATATTGCGCCTCCGTCACCGCCCCAAGAGCTCCAATAACTGTTCACGCGGTTATTCGTAATAGCAGAATGATTCAAAATAACGGAACAATCACTGTTGTCAAGGAAAATTCCGCCACCCCAGTCAGCTTGGTTATCGGTGATAATAACATTATTTAACGTTGTTTGCGAAGTGCCTGCTACAGCAAATGCCCCTCCGCGAAGTCCGTCTCCGCCATGGACGTCCGTGTTTCCTTTACCTCCTGTAACGATTCCGTTATTAACAGTGAGATTTCCGCCTGTTACATAAAAAACGCTGTTATCATTGCTTCCGGAATAACGAAGCGTGTGTCCGTTAAGATTGACAACCACATCACCCGAGGTAATCCTTAAGCACTTATCGATATTCGTATCTTCATCGATATACCAAGTACCGGATGTTAAAGAATAATAATAGCCATCTGCAGCCGCTTCGGTAATCTTAGTACCTGTTGTATCATCGGTCGCAAATACTGTTAAAGGCATTATTGATATAGCCAATAAAACAGACAAGAATAATGCCAATACTTTTTTCATTTGCATGTTTATTAAATCCTTTCTTTTTTAAAATTTTAATGAAATCCATTCTTCGAATGGATGAAATCCGCAAGCGGATGAAATTTTTTGCTATGCAAATATAATTATAATCGGGTATGGGCGGAGCCCATCCTTCATATTGCCAATGGCAATATTTCATATGCCGAAGGCATATTTCATAGCGAAGCTATTTCATCTGCCGCAGGCAGATTTCATTGCAAGACAGAGTCTTGCGTATATGACTTTCGCCGCCTGACCTCAATAATCTTCGGGAATCTCTAAAAACTCTGCTTGCAGAGCCCTTAGAGAAACCCGGTGAATATACGGCTAATAACCATCTGATTTGCATATCCTTTCATTTCACCTAATCTCTCTCGCACTCACGCCGAATGCGAGAGAACCTCGGTGATAGAAAGGAATTTAATAAAACAGGTGCAGTTCACCAAATAACACTTATACATTTTTCATTATACATATATATATATGTCAAGGGTGAGTTAACAGATTGTTGACTTTTTTTGTTAAGCGGGCAGTGGCAATAGGGGTGAAAAGGTTAAGAAAAAGTGGAAAAATAGAGCCGCTGAAACCCGCACCAAATCAAGGAATTTTTGTGTCAAACCCGAGGGGGGTAATATACTATCATTAAGACCCCCGAAAATTGGCTTCTATTTTTCCACTCATATAGATAGAAATAATGAGCATTTTTAACTTCTGCAACCCGCAGTAAATCAAGGGATTTGAGCACTGGCTTTTGAAGGGTAAGGTAAAATCATTAAGACCCTCAAAAATCGGCTTAAAAATGCTTATTTTTTATGACGCTTTTGGGCTCTATAACCCGCAGTAAATCAAGAGATTTTTAAGGTAGTTTTTATTGGTTAAGGTAAAATCATTAATAACCCTAAAATCGGCTCTAAAACCGTCATATTTTTGTAAGCATTTAGGGCTTCTGCAACCCGCAATACATCAAGGAGTTTTGATGCCGGTTATTTAGGGTTAATATAATATCATTAATTACCTAAAAATCGGCTTCTAAATGCTTACATAATGCCTGCTGAACAAAGCATTCGCTTTGTTGAAAATCAAGTATTGCTTTTTCTGTGCGAACGCTTCGCGCAGACAGCAGGCATTGCAATGGAAACTGAAGCCATATCACTGATTATGGCTGAAAAACATTTTAATGTTTTTCAAAAATACCGACGGCGTGTCGGTATTTTATTCAGTTGACATTACACAAATATTGCCCTGCTCGGCAGTCCGAGCAGGGCAGCTTAAAATATTTTTTTTATTACATTTATATGCTTGAATTATTCGACAAATTTTGATATGATAATCGCGGAGCTTTTGCTCCCCCGGAGTTATCCTTTAACACGGTAGGCGGTTAGCCCTTTATTTTACATAGAGGGCGTGCCCTCTAAATCTAATTTAGGGGGTGATGTCATGGAATACTACTACCTTATAATTACACTTGTTCTTATAATAGTAATTATTTTCGCATCAAAAAAATAACCGCCCTGCAGTCTCGCAAACTTAGGACGATTATTTTCTAATCTTTGTGGGCTAACCGTCTATCGGATAACTCCCTGTATTTTTATTATACTCATTTTCAGCGAAATGTCAACCGGGCGGCATTTTGTTTTTGTTATTTTTGGGGTGCAGTGAAAACCACTGCACCCCTTGTTCATTGCTGTTTAGTGAAGAACTTCAATCACCAAACCGGCACCAAGTTTAAACCCTGTTTTGAATGCATCCAACTCGGTGATGTTGGAAAACTCGTTGCGACTTTCTGCATACCGCATCAGCAACTCCTTTTGCTTTTCGGTCAGCCCTTCTTGCAAACGGTCATAATTGCTGTTGACTAAGTTCAATGCTTCTTTGTATTGAGCATTTTTTTCGATGTGACTGACTTCCATCGGTTGAATGTTGCCGTAGTATAGTTCTTCCAAAGTGTTCATATCACACACCCCCGCCGATGATTTCGTTCCAAACAATTTCACGAGCACGATTGGCAATGTTGTTCATCGCCTGCACCCACTTCATCATGTCTTCGGCTTTGAGTGCTTCGTTGATGCCTTCTTTCTTGGCAAAAGAAGCAACAAGGCTTTCATACATTTCATTTGCACGGGTGTCCACTGCGTGCAAATGCTTGTCTAATTTGCATTGCATTTTAAGGGCTGTGTAAAACCCTTTTCGGTGGGCTTTGATGTGTTCCAAATACCTTTGCCCCCATAAGCCTAATGTTTCAGAATTATTGTGCGGCAGCACAAGATTTGGTAAATAGACATCACCCACAAGGGTATAACTGATGCCTGTGTTTTTGTCTGTGTAAGAATGTTTCATTGCATTTTCCTCCAATTAGTGAAAATAAGGTTTAATTGTTAAAAATGCAAAAGCGATAACGATTGTCTTTCAAAACCTTCGTTATCGCTACTCTTCTTATTGAGGGTGCCCCACTTCATTTTACTCTGTTATCGCTTCTGCTTCCTCTGTTTCTGCCACCGCATTTCTTTCTTCGATCTCAACACTCATTTTTTCAAAATAAGCTTCATCGATAAAGTACTTTTTCTTAAAGATGAAATAGGCAATGGTATAGGTACCGACCGTGCAAAAGACGACCAGCGCCAACAGTGCATAAATTTTAAAAGGTGCAATGCCGTTAATTAATTCTCCGATACTGCTCAATTTTTGCTCTGCGGTAATGGTACCGATATTTGCCTGCTGCTCCAAGTCGGCAATGCGATTGGTCTCGCTGTTGACACCGATAACAATATAGAACAGCATTACAATGAGCGTGTTAAGGGCGTTGCCGAGCTTGGTAACAAAGGGTCTGGTGGCGAAAATCATTCCCTCACTGCGTTTGCCGAACTTATAGTCATTATACTCCGTTGTATTGGCAATGCAAACCATATGGCTCATGTAGGTAGCCGTTTGCGCAAAGCCGACAAAGAAGTAAAGCAATGCCATCAGGAAATATTTCAAAGTGATTGTCGCATTAAAAAACGGAATGGTGAAAGAAACGGTTTGATTGGGAAAGAGAATGCCTATTGCCAGTAATCCCGCGCCGCCAATCATCATGCATATCCACGCCATCTTTACGAGCCCTTGTCTGGAAAAGCGCTTGGAAAGTTTCGGATACGACAAATTGACCACAATCGTACCTAAAGAAGAAAAGGTGTAAAAGAGGGTTAAAAGTGTGCCGTTGTAGCCGAATTGGAAGTAAATATACATTGTCAGCGCAGCAGTCGGGATAAACTGTGTGCAGAAAAAGGCAAGGGAAATCCAGCGCAACTGGTCATTTTGCCGGTAAGTTTTAATAATGCCCTTCAGGCTGACTTTTTCGGTGGGCACTGCATGTGAGCGGTCTTCCTTGACACCAATCAATGTCACAGACTGCAGCACAATGAAAATTGCCACAAACAGCACTGCCGTAACGCGGTATGCGCTGACAGCGGAACCGCCGATTGCCAAATCGCCGGTGGTTAATATCGGTAACAGGATGCCGCAAACGCCGCCGCCGATACCTGCAAAGAAAACGGTAAGCGAAGTCAGCTTGTCGCGGTCTGCCGCATTGCGCGCAAGGGAGGGTATCATGCCCCAGTACGCAATGTCATTCATTGTAAAAGTAATGGAAAAAGCAAAATACATCAAGCTGAAAAAGGTCACATATGCCCAGCCCTGCAAATTATTGGCAAAAGAAAAATAGACCACCACTGCCGAAGTCACCATGCCGATCGCAATCCATGGTTTGAATTTGCCGAAGCGCGATTTGGTCGCATCAATAATGTTGCCCATAATCGGGTCATTAAAAGCATCAAAAATGCGCGCCACTGCCATGATGACAGTCAATACGGCAAACTGTGTGGCATCCAGTCTCTTCGTAAAATACACATAATTTAAGATGTTACCCATAAAGAGCCCTGCACACGCCGCATCGCGCCCGATGGTACCGATGGAAAAGGTAAATAAATTGCGCTTTGTCAACCTGCTCATGCCGGTTTTTGTATCACTCATATTCTCCTCCCCAAAAAGTTTCTTTTACATAAATATTATACTATTAATTACAACATATTACAATAGTAAAAAGGGGCTGTGAATACAGCCCCTTTTTGTGCTAAATCATTTTTATACGATGGAATTACCAAGCGTATTCTCTAACGCGGTGTCAATCGCTACCGCTTTTAAATTATCTTCTTTTTCAATGGAAAGCCTCTCCTCGGCAGGAATTGTCTGCTCAAGCACTTCTTCCCAAGTGGTGACTTCTTCTGCCTGTTTTGCCTGCTCTTGCGCTTTTGCTTGCGCGGCAAGTGTAAAGCCGTAATCGGAATAGGTTAAGAAGCTTACCTGTGCATCGCCGACTTCCACCGTGCGATTGACCGCTGCCACATAGCCGCTGCCGGCGTTGTAGCCCCAGTTTTGCTCAATAATGGTCACGGTGGAACCTTTCACACTCTTAACCAGCGCCCAGTGGGTTCTGTCCTGAAAGCGCACAATGTCGCCCACGCGCGGAGTGTTGGTCAAAAAAAAGCTTGCGCCGTTGGAACAAGTCGGAATAGAGCCCGAGGAAGATAAATTCCACACATCAAAGCCGTAAACCTGCTTGTAAAACTTCATCACGAGCGCCGCGCAGGAGTATTCGCTTGAGCCGTAACCGCCGCCCGGTGAATATTTCGCTTCCACGCGCACACCGTCAAATGTAATGGTGTCCGCTGTCTGCCCTGTATAACTGATGCCTACCGTGCTGCCGCCGCCGACGGATGCCGCCGCGCTGCAGGCAAGTGCACCTGACATCATCAATGCTACTAAAGTTGAGAAGAGTTGTTTTTTAATACTACTCATAAAACCTCCGTTTCCGTTGTCTGTCAGTTTCTGTGCAGGCAACGGGCGGCATTGTAGCATTTCACCCCTGCTTTGTCAAACCGAAACACAGAAAAAACCCGCCAAAAGCGGGTAATTTTGTGATATTGTATCACTTTTTACTGTTTTTGTAAAGGTAAAACCTTTACAGGCACTTTTCTACCTTCTTTGTAACTTTTACGCCTTCCCAATATGCCGGCGCAGCATTTTCAGCGTAGCACAGGGATTTCTTCCTTGTTTAGTTTGCCGAAAACTTTGTAACCTCTTTTTAGCAAGTTGCACAATGTAAAAGTTTTCAACTTTACAAAAAGCCTCATTTTTGCCTGTTTTGGGCGAAAATGTGTAATCTTTTCACATTGCAGCGCTCAAAGAGCGCTGCAAATAAGGATTTGTCGTGCTCTCCGAGCACGCAAATCCTTATTAAATGAATAATTAATAATGAATAATGAATAGTTAAGGGCGACACATTCGCACTTGATTATATTACCCCTCTGTCGGCTCTGCCGACATCTCCCCTTAGGGGAGAAAATGGCGTAGTTTCAATAAAAACTATCAAACAAAAGATCAACGCGTTCTTTTACAATCGGGTGAGGGTGCCCCTCCCAATAATTCCGAACTCCGAATTCCGAATTCCGAACTGCAGAGCAAAACTCGTTTTGCTCTGCTCGACAAATCCTTTAGCCGAGCAATCGCAGATTGCGAACGCCAAGGTTCTGAGCCTGTGGCTCAGGTTCTTATTTGTCAAAAAAATTAAACAGGCGTTGCCTGTTTAATTTTTTTCTAATACCGCATACAAACTTGTATCCGTGCCGAAGGTGTCGGCATTATATAAATACAGCACATCGGTGATGCCTTCTTGTTGAACAATATCCCCGGCGTAGTCATAGTAATACCGCGGGTCAACAATCGTAATTGAATCAAAATACGGCCACATAAACTGCGCAAAGCTGTTAAAGTAACTATCTTTAAATACCAATAAGTTTCTGCCGGTGGTGGCGGTGGTCTGAATATCAATGCGCGCGTAGTTGCCGCCGAAGAAGACCGTATACTTATCGTTATTCTCCAAAGCCGCCGTTTTAAACATGGAAGCGCTCTTTTCGTTGGTGCTTACATATTCTACGCTATAAAGTAAATCCGTTTTGGGCAAATACACATCCACCGTATCTCTGGCGGCAAAGCTGCCGCTTTTGGAAGCAAGCGTGCCTCTAAAAGAGTCCGAAACCGTCAGCACCTCATAGTCTTTGGTGACCCCTTTGAGTTTCATCGCATCGGCAACCTCTTCAAAGGCGATTTTGGCGCCGAGGCTTGTCCAGTGGTGGTCGGTGAGGTAATAGATATACTCCGCGCTGTTTTTACTCAGCGCACCGCTCACATCAATAAAGCTCTGCTTGTCAAGCCGTTTTTCAATAGAAGCGAGAAATGCCTGCTGGTCCGGCACCGGTGCCCCCTTGGGCAGGTTTTGGCTTTGGATGCACAGCGCATTGGGCACAATACAAACATAGTTGCGCAGCTTTTTATAATCGTTTTGAAAGGCGTTCATCGCCTCAATATTCTTTTTGACTGCCTGCTCATTGACCTCTTCGGGAATGAGATACAGCTGTTTCTTTTTGCCTAAATAGACACCGCCGTTTTCTTTTTGCCCCATCAGCCTTTTGACCCGCAGGTTAATGCCGGTCCACATATCTCTGCCGCCGAAGTGGTCATTGAAATAGGTGGAGAGGTCTTTGGTATAAGTACCGTCCCACAATGCGGAAAGCGAAAACGCCGGGCGCGATGCAAGCTTGCGGTTCTCCCTGACAGAAAACTCCTTGGCAGGGCGCACCAATGTGTAAAATCCCATAGTCAGGCACAGGCTTAAAAAGACTGCCGAAAAGGAAATGATAATTCTTTTTTTGTTTCTTTTTTCCATCGCTGTCACCTCAAAATGCCGCATACAGGAACGATGTATAGGTGTCACTGACCATACTTGCCACACACAATAAGAATATGACAATCAACACAATCGCATGAACAGGGAAATAATACTGCAGTTTCTTGCGCTTGATATTGGTAATAATATTGCGCAATACAGGCAGGCTCAAGAACGCCGCCGCGAGTAATAAAATCAGGAAAGAGGACAGGTAGTACCCGCCGGCACTGCCGCCGGTGCCGATACCGACCATATTGCCGAGGTAACTCAAGGCATCTCCCAGTGAATCGGAGAAGAAGAATACCCAGCCGATCATCACCACAAAGAAAGTCATCACGCTGCGCAGCACACGCGGCACTTTCTTGAAGGCTTTATCCAAAAACAGCTTATCTGCCGCATTGAAAATGAAGTGGTAAATACCCCACACAATAAAGGTGAAGTTTGCGCCGTGCCAAATGCCTGTGAGTAAAAATACCACAAACAAATTAAAAATCGTGCGCTTTTCCCCTTTGCGGTTGCCGCCCAAGGGAATGTAAACATAATTTTTGAAAAACGCGCCAAGTGAAATATGCCATTTGCGCCAAAAATCGGTGATATTGACCGCCGTATACGGGTGGTCAAAGTTCTGCGGCATCGTATAGCCGAACAGCTTACCCAAGCCGATTGCCATATCCGAATAACCGGAAAAGTCAAAATAGAGCATAAAGGTATATGCCAGCGCACCGAGCCACGCCTCTAAAGTTGAGCGCTCGCCGGCAGTGGTCACTGCCGTAAAGAGAATGCTCAGGTTGCCTGCAAGCAAAGTCTTTTTGGCAAGCCCCGTAATAAACTGCTCTAAACCTACATTGCGGTTTTGGCGGGAATTTTCCACATTCTCGAGCATTTTGGTAAACTCATTGAAAGATACAATCGGCCCGCTCGTAATCTTCGGGAAGAAAGTGATGTAGAGCACAAAATCCAAAAAGCGCGGCACCTCTTCTTTTTCCCTGTAAACATCGCACAAAAAGGAAATGAGCGAGAAGGTCACAAACGAAATGCCTAACGGTATGGCAATGCCGAAGCTCGCATTTGACAAACCGAAAATGGAGCGGAAGAAATTGTAATATTTAAAGTAGCCGAGAAAAAGGATATCCACCGCAAGACCGGAAATAAAGACAAATTTTGCCGGTGTTGCCTTCCCGTCTTTTTTCAGGCGGTCAATTTGCTTTGCCGTAAAGAAGTTAAAGCCGATTACGGTAAACAGATACAGCAAATCGCTGATGTTGCCCCACGCCACAAAGAGAAGGCTTACCAAAATCAGATACACTTTTTTTGCCTTTTGCGGCACCACGCGGTAAATGAGCACGCTCAGCGGCAAAAACAAGCATACGAAAATGAGTTGATTAAATGCCATACGCGCCCCCTTACAGTGCATCCCGAAAGGCAGCATCTGCCCTGGCAGCATCTTTATGAACCACAAATAAGATGTAGTTCCCCTGCACATCCGTGATACTCGACTCGGTTAAGAGCGCGTACTGCTCTACGCCGTAACCGTCAAAACTCTTTTTTTGCGTAGCAAGGCGGGCTTCAATCGCTTCTTTGACCGCCTGCTGCTGTGAGATGTCTTTAAGCTGCACAATCAACAGCTCTTCGGCATCCATATTCGAGACAGGCCAATACAGCGCCACGCTCTCAAACTGCGCGGTGTCTAAGCCGTATAAGCGCTTAAAAGTGCCTGCACTCCCCTTTTGCATTTTCTTTAAATCAATCGATTGGCTCACCGCCGCGTTGACTTCCTTCATCGGGGTCTTACTGATTTTATTTTGAGACGCGAAAACAACGAGCAATACTGCAAACGCGAGAAATATTGCCCAGCGCAAAACTGCATATATGATGTTTTTCGTTGTCAAATTCTTCATTCGTCACTAACTTCCGCTAAAATGGTTGCCATGTATAAATTCTTTGCCCACAGCGGGTAAAATGCCGGCCGCAAATGAACACCGTCGTCATCATAGAGCGAATCCATATACTGCTCGACCAGGGCGCTGTTATCAACATAGAGCACGCCTTTTTCTTTACACACTTTTTGAAGTGCTTTATCAAATTCCGGTATTTTGCCCCACACCGGGTTATTTTCCAGTGCTGCCGCTGTTGCCGGTAAAATAGAGGAAGCCACAATCGTGGTGTCCGGCAATTCTTTTTTGAGCTTGTCAAAGATTTCGGCAAGCTCCGCACCGTACTCTTCCCCGTTTGCCCACTCACCGATGCCGGTGTCATTTAAACCGTAGCACAGGTAAATGGTGGCAGGGTTAATTTGCTTTAACTTATCTAAATCGGTTAAGATGTCGCGAATGGTGTTGCCGCCCGCGGCAAAGACTCTGTCATCTCTTAAAAAGTTGTAGTAAGAAAAGCCGACACAACGAGAGTCGCCCATAAAAACATAGTTGTCAAACAGCGCCCAAATATTGCTGTCTTCCCCGCCGGTTTCGCTGTCGACTGCCTGCTCGGCTTTTTTGATGAGCGCTTCCACTTGCTGTGTTTTAATTTTTTTCTCGACCGCCTTCGGGTCTTGCTGTTCCATTTTCACCAACTGCTCGGGCGCTTCGATTTGCTTGGGCTTTATATTTTGCACCGCTTCCGAAATCATCACGCTGATAAGCACCACACCGCACACGGCAATGCTCATCACCATGGAATACAGGCGCAAGCGGTTCATCCCCGATAGAAATGTCCTTAATCTTTCAAACATCGTTATTCCTTATACTATGTAATTAATACTATATCTTTTTTATTATAAAGGAGATTGCCGCTTTTTTCAACTATATATATGCATTTTTTAAAAATAATATCAAGATATAGTGCTAATTCTAATTTTTTTGACAAAAAATACAGCCAAGCTTGCCCACGTGCTGTTAAGGATAACAAGGTTCAAATTGCCTGACTTCATTCACGGAGGGTAGCGATAAGGAAAGCTTGTCTCAAAATTGCATCTTTTCGCACAATAAGTGCGTTAAAAGCAGCTCATAGGCGTTAGCCTTATGGGCTGCTTTTGCCTTCTTCTTGCACAAAAAAATGCAATTTGAGATGCAAAGCAGTTCATTTTGCTTGATTTTGATTAGATTGGCAATTACAAAAATGAGGTAATACTGTCGTATTGGCTTATTTTTTAATTGTCAAGATGAGTGAAAGCAGGCAAAATGAACCAAACTTTCCTTACCGCTACCCTCCGTATTCTAAAATGCACTAATACACAAAGTATCAGCACATTTGATAATTGCCAATTTAAGCAAATTCAGACAATTTGAACTGCGCTGCACCTCATTTTTAAGATTTTTCGTACAAGAACAAGGCACAAACCCCTTGGCAAGGCT
>JAFRJB010000021.1 GCA_017432485.1 Clostridia bacterium | reverse complement strand
TCTTTGATTTAGTTAGTTGGTCGGGTTCTTTAGCCGAGCAGCGCAAGGT
The DNA here is from genome assembly GCA_017432485.1 of Clostridia bacterium. Classification (GTDB taxonomy): domain Bacteria; phylum Bacillota; class Clostridia; order Oscillospirales; family Acutalibacteraceae; genus RUG714. The sequence goes on along the minus strand of JAFRJB010000021.1, from coordinate 2,396 downwards.
GCTGCGAACGCCTAGGTTCCGGGCACCAACTCTAAATCTTGGATGTAGGTCGGTGGTCGGGTTCTTATATATTGCTAAAGCAATTCGATATAATTTGCCCGGCAAATTTCGATAAGTTTGCTATTGCAAACAAGAGCGGGCGAGGCACTCGCGCTCGTTTCGCTTCGCTCTACTATAGGAATTTGGAATGAAAAGGAGGGCAACGCGGTGCGTTGCATTAATTTTTTTAACAATTGAACAATAACTCCCAAAACAAGTAAAATTCACGATTTTTACTTGTTTTTTACCTTTTTTTACAAAAAAATACAAAAGTATTTTATTTTGCGCGCGGGTATATTATAATGAGAATGTTGATGATTACCACAAAAATGAATTGGAGAGGTGTTAGAATGAAAATCGGTATTTGTGATGACATCAGAGATTTTTGTGATGCGCTTGAAAAAGATGTGCAGGCGTTTATTGCTTCTGCCGAGCTTGATGCGCAGGTAGTGAAGTATTACACCGGCGCTGATTTTTTGGCAGATGAGGAGCCTTGCGACATTTTGTTTTTAGATATGGAACTTGGTGATATAACCGGCATTGAAGTGCTCGAAGCACTCAAGCAGCGCCGCTTAAACACCGTGGTGCTGGTGGTGACTGCCTACTCCAAATATATCGATAATGCGCTCGACTACAATATTTTGCGCTACATCCAAAAGCCGGTCGAGCAAGAGCGCATTTTTTCTGCACTGAGTAAAGCGATTTCGGTGCTCAATGAAGATTATATTGTCATTTATGACTTAAAGACCAAAGCAAAGTATAAATTGGCGTTTCGCGAGATTATTTGCGCCGAAACCAAACTGCGCAAAATCTATGTGTATACCGCCGACCAAATTTACCACCTAAAAGAAGGCTTTAAGTCTTTTAAGAGCCAATTAAAAGCCTCTTATTTTGCGGAGGCGCACTATTCGTATGTTGTTAATATGAACTACATCAAATGCTTTAAGCGAACGCAGATTGTGCTTGACATCGGCGGGCAGGAGAAAACCGTGCCCGTTTCCGGCGACAAGCAGTCGCAGTTGAGAAGAAAATATGCTGCATTTTTAGGGGAAGATTACGAGGCGTAGCCGGGCAGCATTTTTTGAATGTTTGCTTTTGAAAATATCTTGCAGCAAAGATATAGCACATCTGCACCTGCAAATATATCTTGCTGATTTTTTCATTGGGGAGGAAAAATGGTCGTTTACATTATCAATATTTTTATTTACCTTTTTGCGGCATGGCTTTTTTGGTATTATGCCGAAAATGCCTTCGGCACTTCGCGCCCGCAATGGGTTGTGCTGTTAAGTTTTTTCGCTGTCCACGCAGTGCAGTGTGTCATTTGCTGTGTGTTTGCAATTAATTGGTTAAACCTGGTACTTGGAGTTACCGGGATTTTTCTGCTTTATTGGCTGTTATATGAGCAAAAATGGTATGCGGCAGCGCTGCACGCAGTGATGCTCTATGCCGTGCTGACATTAGCGGAGTACCTGGTGTTACCCATTTTGTCTTTAATCTTTAAATCCGATTTCAACGATTTTCGCGACAATACGGTGTTCTATTTCTATGGAGCTGTCTTTTCGAAGATGTTAGACCTCATTTTTACCATCATCCTCTTGAAAGTGTATTTAACCTTTTTCAAAAAAGGGGACCCGCGCGCCAAGCAAAATGGGAAGGGCTTGCTCTTTTCTTTGGTTGTTCCGTTCACAAGCATTACTGTATTAACTTTGGTACAGTACCACTTGATGCAGAGGGAGATGGATAGGCTCTCGGTCATTATTTGGACAGTTACCGTGGCGCTTTTAATGCTTTCAACCTTCTTTGTATTCTATTACAGAAATTATCTCTTAAAGCAGGGGGAGAGTCTTAATGCGCTGCAGTTAGAAAAGAAGCAGCAGGAATTTGATAATCAGTATTATGCCATTATTGAAAAATCAAATGAGGAAATGCAAATATTGTCCCACGATTTTAAGAATCACCTCATTCAAATTGATAATGCCGAAAATATGGAGCAGGTGCACGCATATGTGGCAAAGCTGTATCCTTCTATCCGGCAGTTTGACTCGGCTGCTATCAGCAGCAATAAAACACTTAATGTGATTATGAGCAAATACAACACGCTTTGCACTGTCAAAGGTGTTGCTTTTAAATACCACATAGAAAGTGCGCTTAACTATTTGGAAGCGAGCGACCTTTCGGCAATCTTCAATAATTTGCTGGATAATGCGCTCGAAGCCGCGCTGCTGAGCACAGAGAAACGCATAGAACTGAAAGTAATCAAGAAAAACAAAAAACTTGATAGTATTGTGCTGACTAACGCTGCCGACTCCGCGCCGGTTGAGGATGGCGGAGAACTTTTGAGTAGCAAAAGTTCTCCC
>JAFRJB010000020.1 GCA_017432485.1 Clostridia bacterium | reverse complement strand
TGAATAATGAATAGTTGTGGGCGACACATTCGCACTTGTTCCGCTGCGCTCAGATTTGTAGGGTTCGGCGCCCTTGACGAACCGCCATTTAAATGCAACACAAAGTGTTGCCGCCACAATTCAACATTCAACATTCAACATTCATCATTATCATGTGCCGCAAAGCGGCACCACTGAACCCTGAACCCTGAACACTGAAAACTTTCTCTTGTGCAAATTTAACAGAATTTCTATGTGAATTTCTGAAAAAATGGCGCAGAATAGGGTGTTGACTTTTTCAATGGTTTTTACTATAATTATTATGCATTAAAATAAAATGAGGCAGAGCAGGTAATTTTTGTTACGCGGTCAGCTGCAAAACTGGTTTATTTTATTTGTTGTAGGTTTGCGGGGGTCGAATGAGAATCGACCTCGGAAATACTATGCGCCCAAGGTAGAACGGTTCTCGTTCGACCTTCGCAAGCCTTAAATTGAAGCAGGCGTTTCCGACCTCGCTTCAAAAAATTTTATTATTAAAAAATAAAGAAAAATGAAAGGAAATTTTGAAATGAAAACTTCCAAAAAGATTTTAGCAATCGCTTTGTCTGTTTTGATGATCATCTCCGTATTGCCTTTCGCAGCATTCGCAGATGAGCTTCCGCAGGCAACCGTGACTACCCTGCCGAAATCACAAATCACCAATGTACCCTATTATGAGTACGGTACCGGTGCTACCGGCGCAACCTCTTTTGATATGGGTTACAAATTTGTGGCGCAGGATGACGCTACCAGCGTTCAAAGCAGCCCCTACAAACAGTGGCATTGTGACTATGTGCTCAGCTCTACTACCGACATCAATGCCGGCGATATCACCATCGGCGGTCAGTTTGATGCCTACAGCCCTGACGCATGGGTCACCATTACTCCCGACAGCACCATTCCCGCAGGCGCCGAGATCAGACTTCTCGAAACCATGTTTGGCGACGAAATCACTTATGCAACCATTTGCAGCCAAGTGCAAGTCTTCAAGTGTGCTGTTAAGACCAACAACGAACAAATCAAAGGCGACGACCTCAAAGTGGAACTTCGTCTCTACGAAACCGTTCTCGATCCCGAAAGCGGCAAGTATGTAGAAGATCCGACTGCAGAGCCTCACGTTCTTGAAGATGTGGATTATGAGTATGGTACCACCATGCCCGGCGCAACCGTTACCGAGTTGACCGGCGATGCTCTCAACATCACCACTATCGACGGCCAGAGCAAGACTCTCGACAAGGGCTTCCTCTTTGTGGCTGACGATGATGCTACTACTGTTCAGCAGAGCGCTTACAAGAACTGGTCCGCAGACTATGTTATTACCACTGATAAAGATGTTCCGGCAGGTTCCGTGACCATCGCAGGTCAGTCCGACCACCACAGTGCTAACTGGGTTACCGTAACCCCGACCAACACCATTTCCGCTAACACCGAAACCAGACTTCTCAAAGATGTTCTCGGCGAAGGCGTGTTCACTTATGAAGATATCTGCACTCTCGTGCAGCAGTTCAAGTGCGGCGCTATTGCCAACGACTTTACTGCAAAAGATATCGAGATGAACGTGGAATTCCGTCTCTATGAGACCGTTCAGGATCCCGAAACCGGCAAGTATGTTGAAAAAGTTGGCGGCGAAGTGCTCAACGTAGAAGATGTAGACTACACCTTCGAAGAGCCCGCAAAGCCGACTGCTACCGTTACCGAATTGACCGGTGATGCTCTCAACATCACCACTATCGATGGTCAGAGCAAGACTCTCGACAAGGGCTTCAAGTTTACTGCTGATGATGATGCTGTTTCCGTTCAGTCCAGCGCTTACAAGAACTGGTCTGCTGACTATGTTATCAAGGCTGACAGAACTGTTCCGGCAGGTTCCATTATCATTGCAGGTCAATCCGACCACCACAGCCCCAATTGGGTTACCCTTACTCCGGATCAGGATATCCCGGCAAACACCGAAGTCAGACTTCTCAAGACCTTCTTAGGCGAAGATGTGTTCACTTATGAAGATATTTGCACTCTCGTTAACGAGTTCCAGTGCGGTGCTATCGCTAAGACTTTTGATGCAAAAGATATCGAAATGACTGTAGAACTTCGTATTTTCGAAACTCAGTTAGATCCCGAAACCGGCAAGTATGTTGAGGTTGAAGGCGGTAAAGAACTCGCTATCGAAGATATCGAGTACACCTTCGAAGAGCCCGCTCTTCCGCAGGCTACCGTGACCGAATTAGCAGCTGCCGATATCACCGGTATCACTGCTGTTGATTTTGCTTCTCACGAAGCTGCTACCATCACTCTTGACAAGGGCTACAAGTTCACTGCTCAAGATGATGCTGTTTCCGTTCAGGAAAGCGCTTACAAGACCTACTCTGCCGACTATGTCATTTGGGCAGATGAAGACATCCCGGCATACGGTGTGACCATTGCCGGTCAGTATGACGAAAACGATGCAGCTTGGGTTTCTCTCACTCCGAGCGAAGCTATCCCGGCAAACACCGAAGTCAGACTTCTCAAGACCTTACTCGGCGAAGGCGTTTACACTTACGAAGACATCTGCACCTTAGTGCAAGAGTTCAACTGCGGTGTGAAATCCAACCTTCCTGAAGTGGCAGGCACCAATGTGAATGTTGAACTGCGTATCTTTGAGACTGTTCTTGATCCCGAAACCGGCAAGTATGTTGAAAAAGAAGGCGGTCAATCATTTGATATCACCGATATCGAATACGAACTCGAAGAGCCTCAGGCTGAAGCCCACAACGGTTCTTCCTTAACTCTCGGCGATCGCGTAAGCTTCAACGCTTACCTCGATGCTGATGCTTACGGCATCAATGTTAACGAAGCAGTTGTAAAACTTACTTACAACCACAATGCAGATATCAGCAAGGCTATTGATGTGAGCACCGATATTATTCCTTTGACCGATGCTACCAAGTATGTGAAGGAAGGCAGCTATTACAACGGCACTTACAAGCTCTCCTTCAAGATGACTCCTGCTCAGTATGCAGACGATGTTACCATCGAACTGTATGCAAATGCTCAAGCTGACGCTCCGATCTATGCAGCTACCACAAATGTGAAGACTTTGTGCGAAAGAGTTATCGAGATGGCTGAGACCGACAATGCATATGCAAACTATGCTGCTCTTTGCAAGGCACTTGCAGACTATTGCCAGGCTGCTCAGGTTTACTTCCAGTATGAAGCACCGGAATCTCCGGCTTACTACAACCCTGCAGTGACCAGTTTGGATGCTGATGAAATGAACGTTGGCGGCACTAATGTGACACTTGAAAACACCGGTTACTCCTTCACCGTTGTTTCCGGTCTTGAAGTGAATATCTTCTGCGCAGCTGATACTCAAATTCAAAGCATTTCGATTGACTCCACTAAGGGTGCAGGCTCCATCTCTGCAGCAATGACCAGCAAGAGCGGTTTGAGCTGCGTGAACATTAAGGGTATTGCTTCCGGTAACATCGACAATGTGATTACCTTGGAAACCAGCAACGGCGAAGCTGTTTTGGCTGCTACCAACATTGCTAAGGCAATTGTTGCAAGCTCCAACAACATCAACTTTGTGAACCTTGCAAGAGCTCTGTATCTCTACAGTGTGCAGGCAAGCGCTTACTTTGGCTGCTAGTCGCTGATATATAATTGGTATATTATATTATTAGTAACTAAAACCTAATCTAAGGCTCCGCGTTTCGGCGCGGAGCCTTTTCTCAGGCAACAGGCAACAGCAAGAGGTTTAGGAGGAGTAACCGTTTTATATGGTATAAATATTACAAATAATATCATTTTATAAATTAAGTTGATTTTTTTTCTCATAAGCATTATAATAAAAATAATTATTGATTGATTTTCAGAAATTAATTGCCGAAGGAGCACCTATGAAAGGTTTGAAGCTGTTATCTTTATTATTAGCCTCACTGATACTGTTTTCAGTGTGCTCTTTTGCGCTGCCTTCCGTGGCTGCCGCTGCCAAGAAAGAGGAAACCACTGCGGCGGATAATGCCAAGATCTTGGAGGAAGAATTACAGGATTTTATTCAAAAGAACGGTATTGACGGTAACAATCTTTCCTTTGGTTATATGGATTTCGGCAGAGAGCTGACTTATATCTATAACGGAGACAAATTATTTGCTTCTAGCGATGGAATTAAATTTCCGCTTGCCTACCTGTATTATAAGGACTTGGTCAGCGGGAGACATCACTTAAACGAAGATGTCGGCAACGACAATTTGAGAACTGTCTTTTTGCGCTCACTGACCAAAGATTTCGGGCATGACGATAATGCCACCGAGTTGTTAATTGAAAAGTACGGCGGGATGGAAGCTGTCAAAAGAGCTATGTATGAAGTGACCTACACCGCTGTGGATGATGCTTTTTTTGAATCGGATGTTCTTTCGGCAAATTTTGCCATTGATTTTCTGAGTAAGTATTATAACGAAGCGTTGTACTGCAGCACCGATTTTAAGCATATGCTCATTGACCCGATTAAGCAGTTTTGCAGCGGGCGCTACAGTGAGACATATATTTACGATTGCAAAATTACCCATCGCTACGGTTTTTCGCGACCGGTCGGCAATGCGATGGATATGGGCATTATCAATGCCAGCAATCCGTTTGCCTTCGTTATCAGCATTGAAAACAGCAAAGATCCGGAAGAAGATATTGCACTGCTTGCGGATTTCGCATACAATTTCAATGAGGAATACGGTACTTTACTGATGTCGCAAATGACAACATTGCCGGATGTGGATGCGGAAGACAAAAAGAATTATGACGCAACTACCATTAAGGCAGTACCGATATTTGTGACTGTTATTTCCGTCACCGTGGTTATTGCGGCAACGATCACAACCGTGATGATTGTCAGAGAAAACAAAAAGAAAAAAGAAGACAGATTAGACTAAAAGAGCAGTAGAAACTGCTCTTTTAGTCTAATAGCCGACAGGCAACAGGTAACAGGCAACAGTTTTTTTGCGGGTGGACTCTGTCCGCCCGCTTCTGTTATCTGTCATCTGTAAACTGTTAACTCAAATAAGGCTTGTGCGCGCAAGCCTTATTTGTTGGATTTGTTCAAAAAACCGCTGCGCTTTTCTACTAATTTGTGCCTTTGATTTTTGCCTTAAATATATTATAATTAATATGAATAAGTCTATATAAGTTTACACACCGATTCGGGCTACCCCGGCGCAGAGGAAAACAAGCGAAAAAGCACATACCGGGATACCTCGAAAACAATAAAAATACTCGAGGCATTCAGGCTTATTCGGTTCAAATCCTGAATGTCAAAAAAGAGGAGTGTTATTATGATGAAACAGTCTATGAGAAAAGTAATCAGCATCATTTTGGCATTGGTGATGTTACTGTCGGTCTTTTCTGTCAGTTTCTATGCCTTTGCCGAAAATGAAGAAAACGATGTTTCCACGCCCGGCATTCAAATGTTGCTGACGGACGGGGAAGCGCTCAAAGCCTTTTTAGAGGGCAATTTCCTGAGCCTGGAAACATTTGATAAATTGCTCAGCGAGAATATGCCGGCGCTTTCCGAATTGCTCTGCTCCCAATTAGGGGATTTATTCTACCAAATGGGCTATGCCCAAGAGGATTACCCGACCGATCGCGACGGCTTGGTCTTTGCGCTCGCGCGCGCCATCGGTTCTTTGGGGCCGGAAGTCTTTAAAGAGCCCGAAAAAATTGAAACGACCGATTTGTCTCTCATTTATAATCTTGCTTACTTAGGCGGCACGCAGTATGTGGAAGATATCAATGCCAAACTGCCCGCCGAGTTGCGCTTTGACACATCTACGCCGGTGATTGATTTAACCGCCGAACAGCAGCAGGAAATTCGCGAATACTATAAGAAATGGCAAGCCGGTGCTTTGCGCTTAGATAATTTCGATGTGCGCAACTATATAGGCGATATGCATGCGCTCGATTACTTCAAGATTGTGCTGCTTTGCTTCATTGCAGACGATGCGCGCTTACCCGCTATTACCGAAGCGGCAATTGACTTTATTTTAGATACACCCAACCGCCGAGCCTTGGCAAATGCGGTGGCGACCATTTTGGATAACTTTGAAGCCCAACCGGTCAGCGCGGTGCTGCAGGTGATTTCCAACAGCGAGCTTCACCCCTTACTCAAGGAGCTTTTGCAGGTTGCCAATAAAGTGACAGTCAGAACCGATTACTACTCTTATAAGATTTTCCAAGAGGGAATTTATAAGGATACCGACGGTTCCGTTATTCCGCATGTGAAAGCTAATGACGACGGCACTTACTCTTATGTCGGACCGAGCATGGTCAGCGCTTACCTTGATACAGTTGATGCACTCTTAGCGCTCTTTGACGGGATGTATGGAGAAATGAATAATTCCATGCTTGAGAGTCTCTTCTCCAAGCGCTCCAAGGAGTTGGCGGCGCTGGCGCAGGCGGCATTGCAGGCAGCGAGCGCGACAGTCGGCGCCCAGCAGGCGAAACTTACCAGTGACATCGAAAGCGCGAATATCGAAATTCGCTTTGCCAACCAAAAAATAGCCGAGATTGATTCCGGTGCGGCACAGCAGGCCCAGATTGCGCGCTTGCAATCTCAACTCGATGCCATTGCGGCGCAGATTGCAGAGAATGTGAGTGAACTCGACTCTCTCGAAAAAGCCGAAGCACTCGCCAAGGATGCGGTTAAAGGCTATTATGAGGCCTATGCCGAGTTTGAGGAGCAAATGACACCTGAAAATCAGGCGGAAATAGAAAGTAACCCCGACTACATTGCTGCAAAAGCTAAGGTCAAAGAAACCGAAGATGCTTTGGCAGAGAACTATGCAAGGCAAGCCGAACTCAGAGAGCTCATTGCACAGCGCAGTGCGCAGGCAGATACCCTTGCCAATCAGATCGATGCTTTACAAAATAATTATGTACCGGAAGATGCCAAGGCGGTTTACAACAAGATGATCAGCACCGCAAGGCAGGTTATCAGCGACAGTGAAGCGGCACTGGCTGCTTTGCCCGCGCAGGATATGATTGCACCGGTGAGCGCAACGCTCGCCTCTCTTATCGGCGGCTTCTTTGCAGCGTTTGACGGTGTGTATGATAAAATGATGAATGAGTCGCCTCTCAAAGCCCTCATTGCCTTACTCTATGGCTTAAAAGACTTTGTAGCGGCGGTAGAAGCGATTGATTGGGATGAAATCGCTTCTGTGACAGACCCGCTCTTTGCGCAGGCAGATGAATATATCAATAGCCTTGTGGGCAGATATATCGGCGAAAACGGCGGTTCCAACATTCTGGCGGATTTAAGCGAAATGCTCAACGGTTTCTTAGACACCTACGGCGTTTACGATTACATCAATGTCGACTATCTCAACAGCTTTATCAGTCAAGAGTTGTTGGGTGACAATTCCCAAGTAATGCAGATTGCGGCAAACGCTTTGCAGACCATGTTCCCCGATGTGCAGCCGACTTATGAAAGCATTGTTTCCTGTTTGATTCCCGTGCTCAGCGCCTTTAACTTCAGTGCGATTATGAGCGATTTGGGCAACATTACCGCGGCGCTTTCTCTGGCAAGCCCCAGCGCTTTTGCCTACCTTGCCGGCTTGAATGGCAGCAGCACTTATCTGAACACCATTAATGCCAATCTCGCTTCCTACGGCTACGAGGGCGAACCCCTGCGTGCGATGATTTCTTTAAGCAGTACCCAACAGAGCAATTTGATGCGCTTCGTGGAAATGGAGCAGAATGGTACTGACCTTGCAAGCATTGCAGCGGCAGGTTTTAACTGGAAAAACTATACCGGCGGAGTTTCTAATCTCGCACTTGCCAATGCTTTTGTTAAAATCGCACTCGGCGACTCGCAGAAACTCGGCGAAATTGCCGCTACCCCGGGACTCGGCACAGCGTTGACAAGGCTTTTGTGTGATTTGTTGAATGATATTAAGACCAAGCCGGTCGATACCCTTCTCAAAAAACTCTCCGATTCCTCTACTTTGGCGGCAATCGCGGACTTTGCGTTAGGTTTACTCAATGGTGAGGATGCTAACTTTAAGTCTTACGACATGTTCTTTACCGATAATATCTACTATGACGGTGAGGGTAACACCACCTTCTATGACATGCTCGATGAAGAGGGTGTGCCGCAATATACCGGACCGAAGGCACTCGAACAGTATGTACCCATTATTGGGGCGGCAATTGATTTCTTGAGCAATATCTATCAAGATGTTAATAAAAATAACGGTGACTTATTAAAAACCTTATTGTATGATAAAACCCCGCAATTGAAGCAGTTAATTAAATCTGCTATCTGTTACACGGGAGCTGACGGCAGCGAAAAAGCCGGCATGCTGTTCTACCTGTTAATGGGCTACGGCGATTACCTGAAAGTCGAAAATGAAGTGATGTGCTACGATGTGCTCATTTCTCTGGCAGAAGCTTCCATTCGCGAAGCGCAAGCCGAAATCGAAGGCGCCAATGCCAAGATTGCGCAGTGGAATGAATACCTGATGCAGGCGCAGGTAGCGGTCGATGCGGCGAAACTGACAGCAGCCAAAGAAGCCGGTATTTTCGATGAGAGTGTAACGGTATTTGACCAAGAAGCACTCGAAACCGCAATTGCTGCGAAAGAAGCAGCTCTCGAGCAGGAAATCGGGGAACTCGCCGAACAGATAGAAGCTGACGCAGGCGCAGTGGCGCAGGCACAAGCGGATTTGGATGAGGCAAATACAGCGTTTGAAGCCGTCAATGCACTGCAGGATTATCCTTACAATGACCCGTTCTACAGCGATTTGTGCGCGATTTTTGACGAGCAGGATTTGAGTTTGATTGATACCTTGCGCGATGACTGCGCCGATGATTTTGACGCTACCTTCGGTGAAGGCAAGTTCGAAGAATTTGTCGGCTACATCACCGATTATTATGAAGATTACGAGGGTGACGGCGACACCTTTATTGATGATTGGATGCTTGCCGACGGTATCGCGGTTTACACCATGATTGAACAGGCGCAAAGTGAACTCGATGCCAAGCAACAGGCGTATGATGATGCGGCAGCGCTGCAAGAAGAGCATACCGCTGTTTACGACAGCAAGAGCGCAGAACTTCAGGCTCTTGAGAGCGGCACGGTGCTTGCCAATATTCAAGCAGCAGGCGAAGGTGTCACCATCGCGATTGACGACGGTTCTCTGCCGGCAGTCGGTGACTACTCCATTGTCGATATTGAAGAGTCCATTCAGACCATCCGCAATGAGAAAATTGCCGGTGTGGAAGAACAGATTGCCGAATATAACACAACAATTGATACCTACAGGCAGGAACAAAAGGCGGCAAGCCAAAGCGGCGCTTCCTTTAACCCGATGCTCGTGCCGCTGGCAACGAGAGCTTCGGATGTGATTGCACAAGGTTTAATCAATGTCATTATGGGCGACAAGGCAGACGGCAGCGAAAATATCTATGTTTACATCATGAACCACAATATTGTGGATATTCTGACCACCGGCGGCAGGTGGAAGGCTATCTTCGAGATGATTTTCGGCATCTACGAGCCGGCACTGCAGGCGCTGGTCAGCGAAGGCATCCTCGATGAAACTACGGCAGAGCAGTTAATTGCCGCTACGCCGGACTTTACGCCCTTCTATGAAGGCGCACTTGCCGACTTCCCCGAAAACTTCAAGAGTAACCCTGTCGGCGCATTGGGCGAGGTAATTCAATCCTTGACCGAGACCATTAAGGGTGGCTTTGCACAGGTAGAAGGGGATTTGGCGCACGATGTGCTGCAAATGAAGAAAGTCAATAGCGATGTCAACGCGATTTTCGATGATACCTTCTCGCAAGACTGGTTGAATTCTTACTCGAAGTGTGTGATTACCCGCGCGGGTGAAATTTATCAATTCTTAGTTGATTTGTTAGGCTTATCGTTCATCAAAGAACTCTTGGAAGAAGATGTCGGCACCACCGGTGAACTGAGCGGTAAGATTGATACTTCCCGCCTGTATGCGGATGTGCGCGTCAGCCTCTACAAAGGCGATACGCTCATTGCCACCGTGGAAGTTAAGAAGAACAGCGACGGTGCGTTTACCTTTACCGATGTGGATGAAGGCAGGTATACCATCAGACTCGAAACCGCGGCAGGCATTGCCTTTGAAGTCAAGGCGATTGATGTTATTGCCGATGATACGACCGATTTGACTACCGATAAGAATGCAGACATTGCGCTTATCGAACTCAAACTCGGCGATGTGGACGGCAATAATGTGGTCGATGTCAATGATGTCAACGCCCTGCTTCTCGAAGAGAACTTCGGTTCCGACAGCGCGGCATACGACATTAACTGCGACGGCACGGTAGACTTTGCCGACCTCTCCATTGTGCTCGCGGCAGCCAACTACGGCGCCCAGGCGGAGTCGATTGTGTATTAATTAATTCGCTTAAACTTCACAGCGCGGTGCGAATGCACCGCGCTGTTTCTTTAAGCGACAAATAAGGATTTGTCGAGCTGTTTGCTCGACAACCCTTATTTGTCAGTTTTCAGTTTTCAGCTTTCAGTTTTCAGTTTCACCCACCGCGCGCTATGCGCGCACCGCCCTTGATAGGGCGGTTTCATAAAATGCAAG
>JAFRJB010000019.1 GCA_017432485.1 Clostridia bacterium | reverse complement strand
GGCGGCGACATCACCCCCAAGAAGAAACTGCTTGAAAAACAAAAAGAAGGTAAAAAGCGCATGCGCCAATTCGGCAAAGTAGAGGTGCCGCAAGAGGCGTTCATGGCTGTCCTGAAATTGGATGATGATTCTTAATGCAAGGTTTTGCATTGCATTAAGAAAATGCGGAATTCGGAGTGCGGAATTCGGAATGAAAGGTGGCAAGGCTACGCCTTGCAAAATAATGTGCCGCGGGCGGCACCACCTCGACTTCACTCTCCACTCTCCACTCTTCAAACTATGAAAAAACTCGGTATCTACATTCACATTCCATATTGTCGCAGTAAATGCCCTTACTGCGACTTTTTCTCATTGGCAAAGACCGACACGGCTGCGGCGTATATCGCGGCAGTCGAGCGGGAGTTGGAAAACTTTGCGCGTGAGCATAACTGCATTGCCGACACTTTATATATCGGCGGGGGCACCCCTTCGGTGCTGGCAGGGGAGCAGATTGCGTCTCTCATTTCCACCGTGCGCCGGCTCTACGGCGATGCGTTAGAGGAAGTGACAGTAGAGGGTAACCCTTCCGATGTGAGTGAAGAGTTTTTGCGGACCATTCGCGCGGCGGGTGCCAACCGCCTGAGCCTCGGCATGCAATCGGCTGTTGAGAGCGAGCGGCGGGCGCTTGGCAGGCGCGCCGGCAGGGCGCAGGTTGCCGCCGCAGTGGAAGCGGCGAGGCAGGCAGGCTTTGGCAATATCTCGTTGGATTTAATGCTGGGAATTCCCGCGCAAAGCGCTCGGAGCCTGAGTGAAAGTATTCGCTTTTGCGCCGACTTGGGTGTGGAGCATATCAGCGCCTACATTCTCAAACTCGAAGAGGGCACCTATTTTTATCGCAACCGCGACAAGTTGGATTTGTCCGATGACGATGCGGCTGCCGATTTGTATTTGCAGGCGGTGGAAGAATTGACTGAAAGCGGGTTCGCGCAATATGAAATTTCCAACTTTGCAAAACCCGGCAAAGAGAGCCGCCACAATCTCAAATATTGGCGCTTGGAAGAATATTTAGGAATAGGTGCCGCGGCGCATTCCTTTGTCGGCGGCAAGCGCTTTTACTACCCGCGCGACATCGAGCGCTTTATTGCCGGCACTGCACCGGTGGCGGATGGCAGCGGCGGCGACAGAGGGGAGCAAATCATGCTCGGTTTGCGCTTGAAAGAGGGCATCTCAAAACCTCTCTTAAGTGAAAAGGCAATACAAAAACTGCCCTTGTTGGCAGAGCAGGGAATGATTACAGAAACAGAGCAAACAGTTGCACTCACCCCACAGGGCTGTTTGCTTTCCAATACCATTATCAATGCATTAAGTGAGGTGTAAACAATGAATGAAGTCTTAAAGGCAATTGAAACAAGAAGAAGTGTCAGAAAGTTTTTGCCCGATATGCCGCAAAAAGAGGCAATCGAGACCGTGGTCAAAGCGGGCTTGCAGGCGGCAAGCGGCAAAAATGAACAGGCAGCGATGGTCATTGCCGTTACCAATAAAGAACTGCGCGACAAAATCAGCCGCGACAATGCCGCCATCGGCGGCTGGAAAGAGGGCTTTGACCCGTTTTACGGTGCACCGGTTATTCTCATTGTGCTTGGCAGAAAAGATTTCCCGACCTATATTTACGACGGCTCTTTGATGCTCGGCAATATGATGCTCGCAGCCCATTCCTTAGGTTTGGCAAACATCTGGATTCACCGCGCCAAAGAAGAGTTTGAAAGTGAAGATTATAAGGCGCTTTTGAAAGAACTCGGTGTCGAGGGCGCGTGGGAAGGCATCGGTCACTTGGCGCTCGGCTATGTCGACGGTGATGAGCCGGTGGCGCACCCTATTAAGGATAACAGAGCTTTTTATATGGAGTAAAATAAAAGTGAAAACAGCGAATAATATCATCTTAATCGGTATGCCCGGCAGCGGCAAAAGCACCTGCGGGGTATTGGCGGCAAAGGCGCTGTGTATGCGCTTTGTCGATACGGATTTAGTCTTGCAGCAGCAGCTGCGCATGCCCCTGCAGCAAATTCTCAACAAAAAGGGGAAAGCGTTTTTCGAAAAAGAAGAAGAAAAGTGGCTGTGCGCGGTGGTGTGCAACGATACGGTCATTGCCACCGGCGGCAGCGCGGTCAACTATGAGAAGGCGATGCAGCACTTAAAACAAATCGGCACGGTGGTGTATCTTAAAATCAGTTACGAAGAGATGTGCGATCGCATCAAAAACATCACCACCAGAGGCATCGTGCTTGAGGAAGGCGAAACGCTTGAAAGTATGTATCACAAAAGAGAAGCGCTCTATGAGCGCTACGCCGAAAAAGTCATTGACTGCGACAACCTGACAGCGGAAGAAGTGGTCGCAGAGCTCTGCAAATAAGGAATTTGTCGAGGTCTACGACCTCGCAAATCCTTATTTGTGCAGTCAGCGGTCAGCGGTCAGCGGTCAGCAGTTAGCGAATGGTGGCGTTGCTACGCAACGCATTTAAATCGGGTGCGGGTGTCCCGCCCTCGGCTGGCTGCCGACTGTCGGCTGCCGACTGCTGAGCGACAGCTCGACAAATCCTTATTTGTCGAAAAAAAACTGACCGAGTTTACTCGGTCAGTTTTTTATAGATGTCGCTTTTCTTGATTTTCGTCTCTTTCGCGGCAAGTTTTGCGGCTTCGTTAATGCTCATACCGCTTTTTACATAGTCGGCGGCAATGGTCAGTGCATCCGCAAGTGTGTAGTTTTCTTCACCGGCTTGTTTGCCTTCTATGACCAGCACAATCTCGCCTTTAAGCCCGCCTTCGGCATACGCGGCAGCGGCGCTTTCCAAATCGGTGCGAATGACTTCTTCGTGAATTTTGGTAATTTCTCTGACAATCGCAAGGCGCCGGTTGCCCAGCGTTTTATATAAATCCTGTAAGGTACGCGCCAGCTTGTGCGGCGCTTCGTAAAAGATAAGTGTGCGCGTTTCCTCTTTAACACTTTCTAAATGTGCCGCGCGGCTTTTGTTGCTTACACTTAAAAACCCTTCAAAGCAAAACCTGCCGGTCGGCAAGCCGCTGAGCGCCAGCGCTGCGGTAAAAGCAGTCGGCCCGGGTACGGCGACCATCGGAATGCCGACTTCGTGGCACAGCGCCGCCAAGTCCTCACCGGGGTCGGAGATGGCGGGCATACCCGCATCGGTGACCAGCGCACAGTTTTCACCGGCAAGAATGCGCGCGGTAATTTCCGCGCCGCGCTCGCGCTTGTTGTGCTCAAAGTAGCTCACAAGCGGCTTTTTGAGCCCTAAGTGATTTAACAGTTTGAGGGTAACCCGTGTATCTTCGGCTGCAATAAAATCCACCTGCTCAAGTGTCTGTGCCGCTCTCGGTGAAAGATCGCCCAAATTGCCGATGGGGGTGCCGACAATAAATAATGTTCCGCTCATTGTTTTGTACCGTCTCCGTAATCTTGATAAATGGCGCGCATTTCATCGCTCCGGCTGCCGTCTGCATTTTGCACTGCCAATTCCGGCAGTACTTCCAGTGCTTTGCCGCCGCCTTTTCTGCCTTCGATGAGCACCAAATAGGGGGCTTTGCCTTTTTTGCCGCTGACAAAGCGCAGTTTTTTGGGCTCTATGGCATAGGCGCGCATTGTGCAAATAATGTCTGCTAAGCGTTCCGGTTTGTGGCACAGGCACAGCCTGCCGCCGTAGCGCAGCAGTTTGTCGGCGCAGGTGATAACATCTTCTGTCGTGCAGGTCACATCGTGGCGCGCCATATTTAAGCTTTCGGCTTCATTTTGGTAGCCTCGTTCCTGCGCAAAATACGGTGGGTTCATTGTCACTAATGAAAAACTGTATAGCGCAAGTCCTGCCGCTTCTATTTCTCGCAAATCCGCCTGCACGGCAGTGATACTTGCCTGCACAGCGTTGTGCGCAATGCTTTTTTGCATCAGCTCTACTGCTGCGGGCTGCAGCTCCACCGCCGTGGTATGCTGCGGGTGCTCATAACGCGCCCATAAAAAAGGAATAATGCCGCAGCCGGAACCGAGGTCGCAGGCAATGTCGCTCTTTTTCGGCGCGGCAAAGTCTGCGAGCAAAACGGCATCCGTGCCGAAGCCGTGCAGCGCATCGGTGTAAATGTGCACACCGTTGCCGATAGATTCTAATTTAAAAAGCGATTGTTCCATATATCTCTCTTTAACAATTCATAATATCTTAATTATTATACAATATATAATTTACAAATTAAAGGTTTATTTTTTCGAGTAAGTGTGTTAGAATATGTTTTGAACTTTATGATGCGGAGGAGCAGCTATGTTTACGCAAGCGGCGATTCAGAGAAAATCGGTGCGCAACTATTCACCGCAGCGCTTTAGTGATGAACTCAAAGCGCAAATCGGTATGGCGGTTAAAAATCTTGTGCCGCTGTATGATGATGCGCAGACCAATTTTAAGTTTTGCCCGGCAAATACCATTCGCGATCAGGTCAAGGGCAACCTTGTCAAAGCGCCTTATTACATTATCATATCCGCCAAGAAGGCAGACGGGTTTTTGGAAAACGTCGGTTTTATGGCGGAGCAGTTGGTGATTTGGCTTACGCAGCAGGGAATTGGCTCCTGCTACTGCGGTATGGGCAGACCTGCCGGCGGCGCGGCGATTGCAGATGAGTACTGCATAACTTTGGCATTGGGTTACCCCGCAGAAAAAGAGCGCTTTCGCGAGAGTGAAGCCGAGTTTAAGCGCAAAGAGCCGGCAAGTTACCTGATCGGCGACTGTGAAAACGATTTTTTGGAGCCGTTTATTCACTTTGCGCGCTTGGCACCGAGCGCCATCAACGCTCAACCCGTTGTGTATGAAATGGCGGGCAGCTCCATTAAGGTGTTCCGCAAAAAGCCACTGCTTTCTAAATTGGAAAAAATGCAGCGTATCGATACCGGCATTGCCATTGCTCACATCTTTATGTATGCATGGGAAAAAGGCTACCATATCGACTTTTTTAAAGATGGAAACACGCGCTCGGAACGCTTGATTTACTTTTTAACTTTAAATATATTGGAGGAAGTATCGGATGAATAAGTTTTTAAAAGGCGGCATTGCACTCACTTTGGCAGCTGTCATCACACTGAGTATGGCAGCTTGCGGCAAGCAGAAGAAAACCGCGCTGGATTTGGAAAAATTCCCGCTGGTATATGCAGATGAAAACGGTTTGGAAGCGATGAATGAAGGCGAAGAAAAGCCCACGCTCATCACCGACAAATTCTACACGTTTTTAAATGCGGAAAACAAGGTGCAGGCAGCTTCCGACGGTAATGTCTATTATGTGCAGACCGAAAACAGCAAGACCACTATCGGTGATCTTTACGCATATGATATTGAAAAGAAGGAGTCGGAACTCATCCACTCCGGTGTTTACAGTTATAAAGTCAGCCATGATGCCTCCTGCATTATTTTCAGCGACGGTTCGGGCGCTATTTATAAATACGACAAAAAGAGCGAGAAAAAAGACAATTATGTTGCCATTCAAAGCAAGGGTGTTTCCTCTGTGCTTGACATTTCGGCAGATGGTGACTATGTGCTGTATTCGCAAGTGCTTGAGGGAAATAACTATTACACCTTAACGCTGGCAAAGACCGATTTTAAGACTACCGAAGAGCTCGACAAGCAGTCTAAAAAAGAAAAACTTGCAAATGAGAAAATCGATGAGGCACCGGTCATTCTTTGCGAAAACTTTAAAGATTACCTCGGCGGTGCCGATGATTTGTCGTTGATTTACTACACCGAGAGTGTGGCACAAAAAGACAGCAAAGAACCGCTTATTACTTTAAATGTTTTTAAAGATCATAAAGAAAATATTACATTGAGCAAGGGTAACTTTGAGCAGTATTTTGTCGATGCGGAAGGCGCGATTTTCTTCAGTAAAACCGCCAAAAACACCAAAAAGATTGCAGACATTGTTACCGACAAATATGCCGATAAAGATGCCAAACTCAAAAAGGATAAGGCTTCCAAAAAAGAGTGGAAAGCAAAAGAAACCAGAGATAGTATCAGAGAAAAAATTAATACCTATTTAAAAAATATTAATACCACTAAATTTTATCGTTTTGACAGCAAGGCAAAAGAAGCGGAATTGGTAGTCGAACTCTCCGGTCAGCTCAGCCAAAAGGGGTTGGATGCTGAAGCGGGAATCGTTTTCTTCGGCGGTACGCTCTATGATTTTGCAAAAGCCAAAAAGCCCGATATTAATAAAGTGGCGATGGCATATAAACTCTTTGATGACATCAAATCGCGCCAATTCTGCGCTATCTCTTTAAGCGGTGTCAATTATCTGGAAGCGGGTAAAAAGGTTAGCTATAACAGCGGTGACTGCTATGTGGATACCGCAGCGAAAACCGTGCGTATTATTATGGATTTTGATTATCTTAAGACTAAGCTCGGTACGCTTTACACAGTGCCTTATACCGAAAAGGGCTTTGAAAAAGCTGCTAAAGTCACCGACAAGGTGAGTAAGGTCGCGCATTTTGACAGCGGGGAAGATAATTACTTTGTCAATAAAGACGGCGCTCTGGTCTTAAATGACATTGAGAAGGTTGTGCTCAAAAACTATGCGAGCTCTTCCGTCAACGGGAAGACCAAACTGGCGTTTACCGAAGTCGGCACCGGCAAAAAAGACAAACAGGGTAATGAGATTATGAAGCAAACCGCCTATGTTATCAGCGGTGATAAGGCGCTGGAAGTGCCCGCTGTCTTTAACCAAAAGCAGATTGTCGACAAGGGCAGTATGTTTGCTTACTACACCTCCTATGACTACAAAGCTACGGCAGGTGAAGTCATTCTCTATAACGGTGAAAAGGCATTCAGCATCGGCAAAAAAGTCAGTATGATTTATAAATTTGCATAAAATTATTGTGAGTTGTCAAACACAACCGGCAAAGTGCCGGTTGTGTTTTTTTATATATTTGTGAATAAATTGAAAAGAATTTCTGTAAAATTGCATAAAGCTAAAAAACAAAACTTAGCCAATATCACCAAAAGATATGAACGGAATTTTAACAAAGTAAACAGATTTTTATTTTTTATTGATTTGTATTGTATTTATATAAAGAATTTGCTATAATGAGAATGAAAAAAGTAGGGTGGAGAACTCTCTATGTGGGCTTCACTCGCAAACAAGTAATCTATTTGAATGGAGGCGTTTATTATGAAGAGGTGTATGAAAGTACTTCTATCAGCGCTGTTGGTCATCAGCGTAGCAGTGAGTGCTTTTGCTTTCACAAGCATCTTTTCCTCGGCACAGGCAATTCCCGAAGATGTCAATTTGACTTTCACCGGTGCCACCAATGGTGACTGGGTAACTTTAAATGGCAGCGGCACAATTCAGGACTCGGCACTTAAAGTCAGAATTGTCAACGGTAGTGAAGATACCATTATTCTCACGAAGATTGAGAATAATGGTACGAGCATCAGTTATACCGACTGGACCACCAACATGCGTTTAGGCGCAGGCAGTGTGCACAACATCGGTATCAAGGGTACCACTACCAATAAAGCTGTATTGAAAGTGACCATCACTTACTACGTGGAAGGCAATCCGGTTGCAACGGCAGAAACCTGCTCTGCATACATTTACTGCAGCAACGGTGAGGCTTACAGCGAATTGAGTAACCCCTGCGGTGTGGAATCCGGTTTTCTCAGATATGGTGTAGATACAACTGAAAAGTTCTATCCCGTTTCCACCGGCTCCGTTGCCCAGACCGGCGACTTTACTCAAAAGCCCGTGATGACAATCTCTCTGTATGTTGACAGAAGCGTGTACGACACTTGGGACAGTTTGAATGCAAAAATCAACTATGCCAACGGTACGATTCGTGACCACGCATTCTGGGATAAAATCGAGTTATCGCAAACCAGCGACACCGGTACGGTTGATGTCAACGGCTACGCTGTTGATAAAAACAACAAGAGCTTAACCAGTGAGTTTAATAACGACAAAAACAATCCGGCAGGCTTCTTTGTTCAGGTCGGCGAAAGCGAAAATGTGGATATTCCGATTACCGGTCAAATTGCTACGGAAGCAAGTTCCAGCGTGAACATCAAATTCCGCGGCTACGGTCAAACCGGCGGTATCTTCGGTGTCTTGTCTTCCAAGACCAGAGAGTTAGACCCCGAGTGGAAGATTACTCTCATTACCTGTGACAAGAGCGCGTTGCGCGAGAGATTAAATGAAATTGCAGGCTACGGTTTGAACCAGGCTTCCTACAAGAGCGGTTGGGATACTTTTGAGAACAAAATCAAGAATGCATACACCATTCTCGGTTCCAACAAAGTGACCGCTGATCAGGTTGAAACCGCCAAGACAGAGCTTGACGATGCTTACAACGGCTTAGTGCGCTATGCAGTTGTCATTACCAACCATTACTACTACGAAGGCAATGATAATCAGAACCCCGTTTTGATTGCCAAGAAGTATGAAATGCAGGTAAACAATGGTGCTTCTCATACCTTAGAAGTTTTGACCAACGGTACATATGCGCAATATCCGTTTAACAGAAAAGTAGCTGCTGAAGAGTCTTTCATTGAAGTCAATTCTTCCACTAACTTCACTAAGGTTGTGAACCAGTACTACTGGAATGTTGATACATCTGCGCTCGAAGCCGCCATCGCAAGACAGGCAGCAAAAGTGCAGTATGATGAAGACGGCAACGAGATTTATGATGCCGGCACCTGGAATGCGTATGCAGCAGAAGCTGTGACCGCCACCAGAGTGCTCAACAACAAAGACTTGTTCCAGGCTGATATTGATGCCGAGACCAAGGCTCTCAACGATGCCGAAAAAGCCCTCATTAAGTTAGATATTAACGTAGAGTGGTTAACAGAAGGTATCGAGTGGGCAACCTGCATCACCGAAAATTACTACGATGATGATTTCGGTTACGGTTGGGATAGTGAAGTGCTCTTTGCTTCTCCCTACGGTCAGGAACTGTTCTCCAACCTGGAGTCCGCCTATAACGAAGCGGTTGAAGTGACCAACGACCCCGACTTCACCAAGGCACAGGCAGACAGAGTTTGTGTGGAACTGTGGACCGCAATTAATAATCTGCGCACAGTGGATACCACCACGATGGGTCTGCTGAATATCGATGGCACCCGCCATGCGGATATTAACCAATACGGTTATTACAAATCCTTAAGAGATAAGCACATCGAATCCAACGGTTTAAGCGTTGTCTTCAATGATATTTTAGATAACACTTCCGGCGTTTACCAGCTCAATGAAGAAGACTTTACCGAAGACAGCTGGTACATGCTCCAGGATGCTCTCTATGGTGACTTCGCAGAAGGTAACTTTGCTTGCGCTTCCACCGAAGAAGCTTATCCGGTCGACAGCGTTGCAGGCGAACTGTCTGTTCCCGCTTATTCGATGATCAATAACATTTGGTTCTTGGCTTCTCAGGCAGACTACAATGCTTGCCGCGACAATTTGATTGACAAGGTCAACAACCTTGAGTGGATTGTCGATGCTTCCGACCTTGAAGCAGCTTATGCAGAGGCGGAAACCTATGACCTCAGCCTCTACACCAAGAAGAGTGCTGACAATCTTGCAGAAATCATGGCGTTCACACAAGCAAGCCTTGAAAAATTGCAAGACCCGCAGCTCTACGGTGACCCCGAAGCAGTGACCAATGAAGTGGTTTCAGAAGCTACTGAAGAATTATACAATGCAATTGCAGCGCTTGAATTCAAGCCCGTGCTTCAGCCCAGCAGCCAGGATATTGAATTCACTCCGGGTGAAGGCAGCGCCATCTACGGCGAAGCTGTCGGTAAAACAGTTGAGCAGGCTCTCGAAGATTTAGACATTATCAACGATAGTGAAAATGTTATCATTAAGATTTATGATGGTAATGATAGAGAAATGGCGCTTAACAGCAAGTTAGGTACCGGCTACAGAGTAGTGCTTTCGAGTGACGATGGTGAAGAAATCTACGAAACCCATACCTACGTGATCAAGGGTGACGTTATCGGTGACGCTCAGGTAACCGACAACGACTTCGGTTTGGTTTATGACTATGCCTTTAATGAAGACAGCTTAGAAGGTGTATACCTTGAAGCAGCTGACTTAAACGGCGATGGTGTGGTTGACCTTTCCGATGCAATGATGATCCAATTAGGATTGTATTAAGATTAGGCGATATATAGTTAACTGTATATCTGTTTAATACAAACAACACACTAAAACCCCGCTTGCAGAAATGCAGGCGGGGCGATTTTTTTGTGCGCGCTCTGCGCGCTACCAATAAGGAATTTGTCGAGGTCTACGACCTCGCAAATTCCTTATTTGAAGTAATAAGTAAAAAGGAATAGTGAAGACGTGTGGGAGGGCTCTGCCCTCACCCGATTTTAACGTGCGGCAAACGCCGCACCAAAAGGAATTGAGCGAAGCGGAACGAGTGCGAGTGTCTCGCCCTCACTTCTTACCTCTTCACTATTACTTCTTACTTCAATAAGGAT
>JAFRJB010000018.1 GCA_017432485.1 Clostridia bacterium | reverse complement strand
GCTGTCCAAGTTCTAGGAACAAATGTATGGAAATAGCTTTTGTTAATGATTTTAGTGATTATTTCTTCGTTTCGAGTTTAAAAAGATTTGTCTGTTGACTTTAGAAAATCTCAATAACAGAAGGATTAATGAGAAAAAAACTCCTTGAGACTTTAGAATAGCTTTGACTCTAAAGTGGATGGGAGTTTATTTAATAGAGATGAATTATAATTAAATATAAAATGTGATAGAGAATAGTAATAATTAAAAAAAGGAGAACTGCAGCGATGACAGAAGAAAAAAGAATGGAGTATTCAAGTCTTCGGGATGAAATACAAAAGAAAATTGATCTACACAACAAATTGATAACATTTACAATTACTACGGCAGTGGCGATTATTGCCTTTGTCTACAATCAGAAAAATCCGTATATGCTTTTAATGCCTCTTTTTGTGATTTTACCTTTATCTTCACGTGTTGCGTATTACAGAAATTCAATATCAAAAATGGCAGCATATTTAATAGTATTTTATGAAGAAGATATAGAAGATTTATGTTGGGAAACTAGAAATTTTAATATTGTAACAAGTAACCGGAATACAACAATATCGAAGCTGGCAAATTTCGTTATAATGCATTATTACGATTGTATCGCTATAACAATTGCATGTTATTCATTATTCATTTATAGGTTTTTTGCACAAAAGGCTGAAAATATGTCAGTTTTTACAATTGTTAAGGGCCTGATAATACCGTTAATGGCTATCGTTTATGAATTATATATCACAATAAGGATTAATAAATCAGATACTGCGAAGTTAAAATGGATTAAAACATGGGAAAATGAAAAAAAGAAGGAAAGAATAACTGTTGAGAATTCCACTGAATAATGTGACCAAATTTTTTGTAAGTAATATGTTTATGATTAAGTACGGATAATTGGAATGGTCTCTATGAGTTCATTATTAACTCTAAAGAGAAGATTGTGTAGATATTAATAAAATATTGGTTCTAATAATTAGTACCACCCGTTACAAAATACGGATGGTATTAATTTTTTGTTTTTATTTGTCAATTATAATTTGTTAATTAAAAGTAATCTCATTCTTTTGGCACACCTTTTCGTTTATATGTGGAAATAATGCATTTAGGTTTTTTGTGTGGAATATATGGGTACACACATCTGATAACAAGTTTCGCTTCTCCTAATAATTCTTGACAACCATAAGGAACTATGACCAGGTCTTTTTCTTCCACTTCATCATTTAAATCAAAATACCAACAAGGGCTTTTATCTACAAAACTCACTTCTACAAATCTAATCACATCTCCGGTTTTCATAAATCAAATCTCCTTTGGTTGTTTTTATATTATTTTAATACTCAAATTCAATAAAAACAACCAACTCATAGTGGTGATTTCCACTGTGTGTTGGTTGAAAAAAAGATTTGCCGATAGGCTAATTATGTCTTTTAGAATAACAGATAATCTTTTTTTATAATACATTATTTACAGAAAATCGAACTGTAGCAATATTTTTTCACATAGAGATTAAAAAAGAGATCTTTGTCGAATAAATTAATATATTGTCAGAACTACTTGTAATAATTTGAATTTTAGAATACAATTATTATGGTTATTTCTATGATAAATACCCACAATTATAAATATTTATATGCAAGGAGAAATGGTGTAATGACGATTAATAGTTTTGAGGCTTTTTGTTTAATTTCAATTTTTATTTTGCCAGGATTTATTGTAAATAGCATTATTGATTATACCAATCCACCAAAAAAATATAAAGAAGTAGTATTTATACTGAAAAGTATAGGGTATAGCATTATTAATTGTGCTATTTGGAGTTGGCTTTATCTTTTCATCATAAAGTACGATGGCATAAATAATGTGTTTCGGTTTATTCTGCTTGTTTGTGTTTCGTTAATTAGTTCCACTATAATAGGATTAATTATTGCAAAAACAAAACAACGCAATGTTATAGATGCATTTTTGGCAAAGCTTCATATCAAAACAATACATGGTACTCCTACGGCTTGGGATTATTATTTTTCAAAATTAAAGTGTGATTTTGTTATAATAACACTTATTGACGACACACAATTATTTGGGTGGTATTCTTCAGAGTCTTTTACTTCCTCTGATCCGGAAGAAAGAGATATTTATGTTGAAAAAGCTTATAGATTTGAAAATGAACAATGGATTCTTGATGAAGAAGGAAATGGGTTTTATGTTCCAAAGGATCAGATTAAAATGATAGAGTTTAAAAAAGGAGTTGATGATAGTGCAGAAAAAAATCTCTAATAAAGTGTCAAAAATAGGAATTAATGGTAGGCGCGAGCATTTAAAACACAATGAAAGGAACCTATTCGGTAAAAGAAAAAAACAAAGAGGCTATCAACCAAGGCCAAATGGTAAAACAGGATATTCACATCCAAGACATATGCCGAGAACTAGATATAGCCCAAATTCTGGATATCGACCAGATTCGGAATCTCCCAACCCGCCTTCTCCGCCGAGTGGGGGGAGTAATGCCGGAGGAAAAAAATAAGAACTAAATCATTACAGAAATTTGACATGAGTGGCTTTTGTGGAATACAATTGTTTAGTCTGTTTTGGAATATGTTTAGTGTATGATTGGACATAATAGATGAAATCATAATAGATATTTATTGATATATACAATCGGTCAATAATGTATTATAATAGTGTTTAAAAGATAGGTGTCATTTTGTTATTTTAGTTTAAAATTAGCACATAGAATCTATCAAGTTATTTAGAGGTGTTTTTGTTATGTTAACTACAAAGGAAAAGGTAAATACTGCGTTATTGGCTTCATTTGCCACTTTGAAGGGTCTGGCAGATGAAAATAAATATGACAATTCATATCAAATCCTTAGGGAGTTTATGAAATACATAGTTACTTCTGAATCCTTACACTCGTTTTTAGCGGTGGAAATGAAGAATTATCTTGATGATTATTTTGGCTTTCAAATACCGGAGGCTGTCGTGAAAACAACTGCAAAAAACACGAACTGGCTTCGCATGGATAATGGTTCATTTTTTGTTGATAGTTCTCAATTGAAAGTCAATCCAATTTTTCAGGAAGAAAAGAATAAAGCTGATGCATATAGTGAAAACATAATCATTGAACTCTCTGAGTATATTAAAAATAGAACTGAAAGTGATAGTATTGACAAGGATTGTCTTTTAAGAGAACTAGTATGTTTTCTAATTGATGATTCTCTAAATAGTTCAAATAAGTATACTAA
The DNA here is from genome assembly GCA_017432485.1 of Clostridia bacterium. Lineage (GTDB taxonomy): Bacteria > Bacillota > Clostridia > Oscillospirales > Acutalibacteraceae > RUG714. The sequence continues at coordinate 73,025 of JAFRJB010000018.1, read as the reverse complement.
TTATATTAGTGAGTTTATTTTAAAAAATGAAGAAAACTATGGTATTCTTAAAGGTTTAGACAAAATAAGAGAGGGTAGTGTCCTCTTTATTGGCTTGAGCAACAATATTAGTGAGATTGGAAGTATTACTAAAACACTAAATTTGTATTTAGGAACAGAAATACTTTTTAGTCTTGTTGGTTATAATGGAACAATACATCAACAATTTGCTCGAGATTTTATTGATCAAGTCCGTGTCGCCAATTCCGGAGGAAAAAGAAAAGTAAAACTATATTATTTTTCAGAAGTGAAAAGAGAAGTTGATGAGTTTTTTGCGAGTGCGGGAGAGATTGTTAAAGGGAATAAACAAGATTTAGTAATAAAAGTTGCAATGAAAGAAATTGTCAATGGGTGTGCATCTGTATCTGATGTTACCATAAAACAAGCTGATTTCTTCACAAGGTTAAATAGAGAATTTGGGATTGTTGAAGATCCAAACGACTTTTATTATGATGAAGATTATTTTACGACTAATCTTGAATATGTTGACGATGAGGATGAAGAGTCTGAAGAAGATGTAAAGCGAAAAAAAGAAGCTAGCTTAAGACTTATTAGTCATATCAACAAACTTCGCAATGGTAAAACATATGAAGACGAACTGGATTCTGAACATTTAATAATTGCAAATTCAAAAATGACTCTAATGATTTCGAAAGAGCAATCAAAGAAAATCAAAGAAGAAAATGAATTAGATAAGGTTTGCAATTTTGCAATACATTTAAATCAAATTACAAATTTATTATGGTATAAACTTGGTTCCTGCTTTTCTCAAAGAGAATATCCTACCAGCGTGAGCGCTCTTCTAAAGGCAAGAGTTGTTTTATCTTCTAGAGTCGCAAAAAACTCATATATTGTTTTTAATGAGAATCAACAAAAATATGTGAATGGAGAAATTACCGAAGAGCAACTTGCTGCACGTATACTTTCTTTAAGAGATAAGCCGAAAACGCCTGAAGAATTACGAGGAGATGATATTGTAGATACTATGGATTTTTCCCCGGAATTTCTTAGTAGATATGAGGAAGAACATAAAAATAATCAAAAAACAGTAAAAGAACAACAAGAGTTAATCAAGACAATTCAAGCTGATAAAGAGAAATCTTTATTAGAAAAAGATGAAGAATTAGCTTCCAAAAACGCTATCATTGAGGAGAAAGATGCGCAAATTTCAGCAGTGCAGGACACACTGGAATACTATCGTCGAAAAGAACAAGAAGAGGAAGATAAGAAAACAAGACGAAAGAATATTCGCCGATTTATTTGGAGTATTCTGTGGAAGGTACTTATCATTGGGGGTGTAACAGCTGGTGCTATCATTCTTGAGAAAATATTAAATATTTCTTTCATTTCAATTATTGCATTAGTTTTTGACATTGTTGGTGTTATTTTCACTGTAGTAATAGCATTGAAAAAAGATAAGGAGAAATACTTAGGAAGTAATAGTAAAAAGTCATAGATTTTCTATTCTTCCTATAACAGTAAACTAAAAGCACTTGATGAACTGTCCATATAGTTCAATAAGTGCTTTTTAGTTTTTACTAGGTTAAAAATTGCCTTTTAGATGTGTCAGGGATTGTTTAATATTATAAGACATTTTGCGGAATTTTAAGACTTTTTTGCAGACCCTATTGATTTTTATTAATAAAATGAGAAAATATTATGGATTAATTCTAAATTTAGTCGAGTTTTTTCTATTTTTGGCAGTTTTTGTAGATTTTTACCGTTTATTTATTTAAAATAAACATAATTATAATCGAAAATTATTTCTTGGATGTTTTTCTTCTAAAATAGTTCTAATTTTGTTTGTACTGATGTGGGTGTATATTTGTGTGGTTACAATTGAACTGTGTCCAAGCAGCTCTTGAACATGTCGAATGCTTACATCTTCATCATGCAAAGCAGTAGCAAAGGTGTGGCGGAACATATGTGGCGTTATATGGAGCGTTACACCTGCTGCTTGCGCGTAAGTATTCACCATATTACGAATAGATTGGTCGGAATACCGGTTGCCGAGTTTATTAGTAAAAGCATACTCGCTGCTATGGGTGCGAATGGATAAGTATTGCTTCATTAGCTTGGAGATTTCTTTATTTAAAATGCAGCTCATCCTTTCTTTTGAACCTTTACCGTGAATCATAATAGTGTTACTACGAAGATCTAAATCAATAATTTTTAAATTGCTAATTTCAGAAACTCTCATTCCGGTAGAGAATAAAAATTCTAAAACGATAACATTTCTTAGTCGGCTTTCATACTGATAATCCGTATGAGCATTGTAATAGATTTGGTAAGCGTACCGAAGAATGCTTTGCACATCCGGCAAAGGGATGATTTTCGGTAATACAAAAGGCTCTTTGTATTTCACTTTGATTTTGTGAAATGGGTTGATTTCGATAATATCTTCCATTTCCATGTAGCGATAAAATGCTTTTATGCAGGCCACCTTGCGCTTAGCACTTTTTGGTTTATATTGCCGGTGTAAGTGTTCTATGTACTCGCATAGGCACGCTTTAGATAAAAAGTCTTTGTCTTCTATAAAAGCAGAAAACTGTTTAAAGTCGATTTTGTATGCCTTGAGTGTTAAAGGGCTTAGCCCCTTTGCATCTGCACATACATGTAAATATTTTTCAATTTCGTTTGACAATTCTTGCATAATTCAACCTCCAATATAACATGATGTTATATTATGGCTGAAAAGAGCGTTTTTGTCGATTAAGAATTAACAATAAAAGATAAATTATTAAAATAAATTGAAAGGAAATAAAGGATAACTATTTGTTATCTATTATTAGGTATTAGAAGGAGAAAATTTTGAATAATATTGTAAGCGCATTTCATGGACTTTATTACGCATTAATGAACAGTAAAACTAAAGGCGGAGCAACTCTGATTATGGGTGCTGGTTGTTCTCTTGAAGCCAGCGCAAATGACATAACAACAGTTGGCATTATGAAAGAATCTCTTAGAGAACACGGTGTACCCATCGATAGCGAGAAAAATTGGGAGATAATATATCAAAAGTTCATAGATTGTGTTTGGAATACAAAGAGAGAAGAAGAACAAAGAGAACTATTAAAAAAACGGTTAGCTTCTGCCAAACCCACTAAAGCTCATTTTCTGCTTAAAGAATTAATAGAAGCAGGCTTTATAACAAAAATTATAACTACAAATTTTGATATGCTTGTCGAAAAAACCTGTAGTGGAATGTCTTATATAAAGAAAGCTGGAGACAATGATTTTGTTAAGGTTGGTGCAAATGCTACTACCTTTAAACTTTTAAATGTTCACGGAGACTTAGAATCTGGCAAATTACGCTTTTCGCCAGCAGAGTTAAAGAGATTGCCCAATGATATTGTTAATGAAATAAAAGTGTTGACTAACGGTCTAACTATATTTATTGGATATAGAGGTCAAGATGTAGGCTTAATGAATGCCATAGATGAAAATTCAGCCTCATCTCTTTTTTGGGTTGACCCGCGTAGTCCTTATAATCAAAATTTCGTTGAATCTCAAATGATTACTGAACTTTTAAGTTCGAGAGGTTCTAGCAATAATATATTATACGGAGATGAGTACGGAAAATTTCAAAACATTATTCAAGAACTCCATTCAATGTTAGTATTACGAAATCATCAATTTTTGATTGATGCCCAAAAGCAACGATATATAAGCTTTTGGAATAATACAGAAATTTTGAAAAAATTGTCAGTGAATGCACGCTTTTATAATTTATTTGTAGATATAGTATACTGTTCAAGATTGTTATGCAAAAAACATAATTTCGATGAAAAACTATATGAAGCAATACTAAAATCATATTTGTATGTTTTACAGGAAGATATACTTCCCAACAGTTTAAAAAATGCTACGAAAAATGAAATCGATGCTTTATTGATTGGATGCGTTTTTGAGATGTTTGTAGGTTCATATACTATTGACATGGATGTGGAATCATACGAAGAAGCATTAATTAGTATTTTTCATGATGAGGTTTATAGTTCAGTATTATTTGATAATTCTTTCTGGAGCGCAATTGACAGAATAATAAATCCACAAGAATATAATGAGGGAAGTTCTGTAAAATTTAATTTTATAAATGATAATCTCAATATTGAATCAATTAAAATCCAGTTTAAGAATATTTCAAGTTTGATCCTTATAGCGCAGATATTGTCTGCTCTTAATTACCCATACCAAAATGAGATGAGCGTTTTCTATGGTAAAACAGAAAACATAAAATGCTTTGGAGATATAATACATTTAGATTTAAACGAAATAAAAAGCATTGAAAAATCGTTTATAACTAACAACTTAATAAACAAACTACCTTCTAAAAATACTGTTGTAATTGATGAGAGAACCCAAATAATATCAAAATGGATGGAAATCACATACACTGTAAAAAAAGAAGAATATAATAATGAAAGTTCATTATTTGATGTTTGTATTGAACTTTGTAGAATCACAGCTAAAAACTTTGTTGATTTAGATAAAAGAATAACAAGACATGTCAAGTTAAATTTAGACTATGATATTAATAACTTTCTGTTATCTAACAAAATCGGAATGTTTATTACCGGAACCAGTGGTTCAGGCAAAACATCGGCAGTCAGGAATTTTATTATTGAAAATCAAAACTGGCATTATTCTATTGTTTCTTCGCAAATAAACCAGAGTCTGGAATTGCAACTTTCTAGTTTTATTGGAGCAAAAATAGATGAGGATGAAGAGGAAAGCGTTTTACTATCTATTGAACAAAAATTAAATTTGGAACAAAGTCTAATGATATTTATTATAGATGGAATAAATGAATTAGAATATCAAAGCCAACTTCAATATTATGTAAAAGTTATTCAATTAGCAAAAAAAATAGAAAAACTAAATTGCAATCATATTAGAATAATTATTACATGTAGAGAACATGCATATTTGAATTACAAAGAGCAAACTAAAATGTATTTGGATTTTTCTTTGTTTTACAGAAATGATAAGTTTGAATATGGAATTGCTGAAAACCAAGATGCAAATTATAGAGTTAAGCCCTGTACCGACGAAGAACTATCTGCTCTTGCAAATTGCTATTTAAGTAATAATGTAATAATTAGTGAACTCATAAATAATAAAAATAACATTACCCCATTTTATTTTTCAATTATTCAGGAATATATTAAAAATTATAATCCTGAATCATTGAGCTTTATTGACTATGACGACATTTTTTATGAAATCCTGTCCAAAAATATGATAAAGCGATTATCAAAAACTAACCAATTATTATCTAAGAATATATTGTATGCATATTTTGATTTAGTTTTGGAGAGCCAATCAGAATATATTACAAAATTTATGTTAAGAAACAGATTGTTTAATCATTATGAAAAATACAGTATAGATGAAATAGATAATTTAGATAATATGGTTAATGCGCTTATTGATGTCAATATACTATCTATCGGATTCTCAAAAATATACTCGTTTAAGTTTTATCATGATAAAATAGAGGAATATTTTTTTGAGACATATCTTATTGAATGCTTGGATACTAACGATATGCCGTCTATTGATAATTTACTGAATTTATGCAAGAAAAACCTGATTTATCAGGAAGGTTTTTTACGATTCTTAAGAAACATGTTACAACAATCAATAAACGACTATAAAAAGATTGTAATTAATTGTTCCTTGAATCATATGGCTTTTCTGTCTAAATTAGTTATAGCGTCTATTTCAACCTCAAAAGATTACCCAAAAGATCTTAATTTTTTATTGCACGATAGGGATTATGACGGTAGTAAATCTTTAATAAATATAATTATCATAGGACTTGAAAATGCATTAACCGCATATTCTTTACTTAATTATGATCTACTGTCCTTTATTGATTCAATACTTTGCGTTAAGAGTTCTATTATAACAAATGACATTAAAGCATATATGTATTATTTTAAATCTCGCGTATTCTATTTCCGGAATGATTATGATTCTGCAGCACAATTTGTTGAAAAATCTCTGACACTTGTAAACGAAGAAAATCATATTTTGTACACTAAGTTGCAAATCCATAGAGCTGTTATCTTGATAGAATTAGGAAATAGTAATGAGAGTATAAAGGTACTTCGACCAGTATATGACAGTTTTAATACACTTGATAATAATGTATTATTGAAAATTCGTATTGGCATAGAATTAGGAAGAGCATTGAATCATGTTGGTAATATTAATGAGCCACTTGAGTTGTATGATGAACTGCTAATGCATAAAGATCAGATAACTCAGCCATATATTCTAGCAAGAATATATGAACAAAAAGGAAATAGTCTTAATAAAATAATGTTTGAAAATTTGGACTATGGAATGAAACCATCTTCATCATTAGATGAAGATGGCATAAAAACCATAAACAAATTATTTAATGAAGCAGTTCAACTTTATAAAAAGGCAATGGAACTTTTAATAAGCGAAAATGAAGTTTTCTGTTATAGTGGTGTATTGCCCGAACTCATAAATACATATATGAGCTATTCAATGTCTGTACAGGAAACGGGAATTGAAGAATGCAAATCACTAATTGACACAGCAGATTTATTATTTGAAAACATCACCACGCCTTTCAAAACAGACTTTTATTTAGCAAAAGCTTACTATTATGAATATATTGGTGAGACGGACGAAGCCTATAACCTTATTCAAAAAGCAATAAACAACGCTAAAACACTAAACATCCAAAATAAAGAGGCAAAGAGCAATTTGTTTTTATCGCAATTTGTAATAAGGCAAATACAAAATAATGCAAAAATGGAAATAAACACAGATGAATTAAAGCAACGTGGTCTAACAGCAGCAAATAATTCATTTAAATATTATAATTTAAATAATTCCGATATAGCAAATAACTGTAATGCTAGAGCTTGTATGCAAACAATCAGTATATTAACACAGCCAAACTGATTATCTTGGCACATTTTCAGGGGCAGAACTAAACCCAAATTCTTTCCCGTTAATATATGCTATGTCAAATTCATCTTTTAGATTTATTATTTCTTGTGCAATTATAGGAGCGTTTTCCGAATCTAAATTCATTGTCATAGGCAATAGTGAAATAACACTAATTTTCTCATTTTTATAATAGTATCTCGGCAAGTATCTCATACATATTATTTGCTTGTTATTATGTTTTAAATACTCCGTAAATTCATATATATATTTATTGTTTTCATTTAGTAATTCGTTTGTTTCGGTAATACTTGAAAAAGTATATTTTTTAAGTATTGGTGATTTTAACCACAGTATTATAGCAAATCCGTAGGTATACTCTTTACCTAAAATTGAAATACTGGAGTGACTAAAAACATCACTCAATTTTAGTGAATTTTTAATCATATTGGCGATATATGATTGGAATCCCAGTATACCTACGCTTTGTAATACATTCCATGCTGATATAATGCCTGTTGTGTTTCTTGAATTAGTAAAGGAGTAGTAACATGATGCATTTCTAATTTCTCCCTTTAAACTATTTAATCGATACAAATCATCACCGTTTTTGGTAATAAATAAACTTGTAGTGTATGGAGAAAAGCCTCCTTTATGAAAATCAAAACCGAAGCCATCTGCTAAATGTGAATTTAATAAAATATCAGAAGTGTGTTTTATCTTTTTAATTAAGTTTTTATCTAAACTCAGGTTATTAGTGTTAAAATCATAATATTTATAAAATAGCCATGGCCAACAAACTACCAAATCATAATAAATATATGGATAATATGATAAATTGTATTTCTCTTTATAGTGGTAAACAATTTGATGTATTTTGTTAATGTCTTCGACAACTGAATGCATCGTGTTTCCGCCTGAAACAATTATACATGCAATTGGAATCTTCTTTTTCATGCAATTTTTAATGCAATTTTCAAATTCAAAATAATCTATTTCCTGTGAGTCGGTGATTGGTATTCTAACACAGTTTTTAATTCCCAGTTGATACGCTGCATCTTCAATTGAAAAATGATTTGCATTAGAAGTAATAACTACTGGTTCTTTTTCTGATTCAAAGTCCCTTTGACATCTATTTAAGCCGCATTTCAATGCGTATGTTATACATACTTTACCACCCGATGTAAATATGCCTGCTGATTGTTTATCATCAATACCCAGCAGTTTTGAAAGTTGTCGAACAATTTGTTTTTCCATTGAATGATATCCAGCCGACGTTTTATCAATCATTCCATTGGGGTTATATATATTGGTTATAGTCGATGCGGCTACAGTTCCCATCATAGTAGGCGGACATATATTATAAAAAGTTAAAGGAGAGTTCCATCTAATTTGTCCATTAAGAATTTGAAGTGATGCTTTTAAAACGCTCTCCTGTGATTGTGGCACCTCAGGAATACTTTCATATTCTGACAAGTATTGATCATAATCAAAATCAACAGTCCCAATATATGCCGAATTATTGGATATTTCAGGAATACTCTCAAAGCTATTTTGAATCAAATTAATGAATTCATATCTATTACTATCGTCTTTAAGTAAAAGTCTATTCTTCAGTTTATTACAGACAATATTATAGTTAATTTGAAAATCTCCATTCAATAAAACTTCTACCGGTAGGATATCTAAAATAATCTCTAGTGGAACAAATGAGATAAGTTCATTAATATAGATTTGATACTGGTCTTTTGATGAATATAAAATCAAAGTAAATAAATATATTAGTTGCTCATAGTTAACATTAAATTTATTGAATATGAGTTTAACAAAATTACAGTTCTCTATATTATGTAAATTGATATTAATTAAATAATAATTACCGTCTTTTTTAACATAGGTAAATTCTGCAAAATCCTTTAAGTTATACTTAGTAAACAATCTAAGCGATATTTGTTTTAAAATATCATTTTCATTTTGTTCGCAAAATGAAGAAATGTAACAATAGTTGCCCTTATTACCTAAAATCGCTATAGTAATGGTTTTTTCAAAAGAATATTTTTTATATATTATAAAATATCTAAATTGATTATTAATTAATTCTTCTGAGATAGCTGTATATTCATCAATATTGTTACTTAAATATTCTTTATTATCAGGAGTAGTTATTAATATTGGGAAATCAGAATTCTTTAGCGAACTGATTACAGCATTACAATCGTTTGAGGTAACAACTTCAAATGGATATCCGTAATTACTGTTCATTAAAAAAACAGACTTTTCTTTTGCAATTAACGATTTTAAATAGTTATTTGTGAAGTGTTCTAATCCATAACTCTCTAATAATTTCAGAACATTCATACTAATGCCATTGTAATTAATCTCTTCGGATAATGGAATAACAAAGTCAAAATTGCTATTTGCTAATATTTCCTCTAAATTCTGTTTTGAATTATTATAATACACATATTCTGTATTCTGTAAGATATAGTTGGTTTCTTTGTAAGGCAAATTTGATATAATTAGTATTCGTTTTTTCATGAACATACTCCATTAATAAAAGATAACAAATAGTTATCCTTAAAAAAACAAGTTGCGATTCTCACCACTTGTTTAAAAATCTTTATGTTTAATTTATTATTGATAATGCTTCCAATTTATATTAAAATAAATAATAGAAATATATTGGAGGAATCTATAATGATTGATTTCGATAATTTAGAGCAGTATAAAGAAAATAACCGTTTAGAAGCAAAAAAAGCTAAAGGCGGTTTGCCTAACAGCATTTGGGAGACATATTCTTCTTTCGCAAATACCTTAGGAGGAACCATTTTACTTGGTGTTTGTGAGAAAGCTGACAAATCATTTGAAATTGTGGGGTTAAACGATGCGGAGCATATTTTAACTGATTTTTGGAATACCATTAACAATCAAAGTAAAGTTAATATTAACATTTTATCCAATAAAGATGTTGAAGTTATAACATTTAACAATAAAGATATTATTGTTATTTCTGTCCCTCGTGCTCAAAGGGCGGACAAGCCAATTTATATCAATGGAAATCCTTTAACCGGAACCTATCGAAGAGATGGTGATGGTGACTATAAATGTTCTCAAGAAGAAGTGAAAGCAATGCTGCGAGATGCATCTGCTCAAACGAATGATCTAACTGTTCTTGAAGGCATGAATGAAGATGTGTTTAATTATGATACTATTCATAGTTATAGAATGCGTATGAAATATGCCAGACCGGGACATGTTTGGGAATCACTTGAAGATTCCGCATTTTTGTTGAGAATAGGTGCTATGGGTAGAGGTGAAGACGGAAATATTCACCCCACTGCTGCCGGATTATTAATGTTTGGAAATGAGTACGAAATTACAAGAGAATTTCGTAATTACTTTCTTGATTATCAGGAACAGTATGATCAAGATAATAGATGGACTGATCGTATCATTTCATCTTCCGGTGAATGGAGCGGAAATGTTTTTGATTTCTATTTTCGAGTTTATAATAGATTAATACAGGATATTAAAGTCCCATTTAAATTAGAAAGTGGCTTGCGTGTGGAAGATACTCCTGTTCACAAAGCTTTGAGAGAAGCTTTGGCTAATTGCCTGATTAATGCCGATTATTATGGTAGACAAGGGATAGTTGTTGTTAAAAGACCTAAATGTATTATCATTTCTAATCCGGGAACCTTTAGAGTGGATTCGAGAGAAGTAGTTATCGGCGGTGTTTCAGATCCAAGAAACACAACGCTTATGAAGATGTTTAGTTTAATTGATGTTGGTGAAAGAGCCGGTAGTGGCATTCCGAACATTTTTAGGGTTTGGGATGAACAGCAGTGGACTTTGCCCGTGATTGAAGAAAAGTTCAATCCGGAAAGATCTATATTATATCTTTATTTAACAAAATTTGCCGACAAAAAATCGGCGGAAAAAATCGGCGGAAAAAATCGGCGGAAAAAATCGGCGGAAAAAATATCTGACAAAAGAAAAAAACAGATTCTTGAATACCTTTCTACCATTGAATCTGCCACTTCTATAGATGTTGCTAAAGCAATTGACCTTGGAATTTCTCGAACAAAAGACTATCTATTAGAATTGGTTAATGAAGATAGAGTCATATGTGAAGGGAAGACTAAAAATCGAGTTTACAAAATAAATTATTAAAGGATAACTAACAATTATCTTTGATAAAGGTAGAGCAAATGAATGTTTTAATTACAAATGTATCTTATCACAATGCCGTTAGTGCAATAAAAATGTGTAGAGATCTTCCCTCTATATTTATTATTGGATGTTCAAGTATACCATATGGCTATAGCAGCGGTAGCATATTAGTTGATAAGTTCATAAAAACCGATGATATTGATAAAGGATATGAATACATTATGCAAATCAAAATGATTTGCGAGGCTCACAATATTGAATTAATCATTTCTTCTGAAGAAGAAGAGCAAAAATGGTTTAATAAATTTTCAGAATATTTCTCAAGTAAGATAATAACGGTAGATAACAAATTAGTTGATTTATTTACAAACAAATATAATGCAAGTATTGCCGTTTCAAAGATAGGTTTAGAAATACCTCACATATATAATGATGACAATTTGACAGTATTAATTGACCAACCAGTTATTATTAGAGAAAAAGTATCTTGCTGTAGCTATGGAATTAAAGTATTAAAAAACGCAAAAACAGATGAAATAAAAAAATACACTAATAAATCTTCATTTATACAGGATTATATTGATGGAACTGAATATACAGTAGATGTTCTCTGCGATTTTGAAGGCAATCCAAAAAATATTATTCCTAGAAGGCGGTTAGCTATTAGAAATGGTATTACGTACAAATGTATCATTGAGAAAAATCAATTACTGATAGATGCTTGCAAGAAGCTTTACCAAAATTATTATATTCCTGGCTTTTCAAATAGTCAGTTTATTGTAAAAGAAGGAATCGCATATTATATTGAAACAAATTTAAGAATAGGTGGAACAACTATAGCAAGTAGCCTGGCAGGAGATAATTTGATGAAGATTTATATTGAGCATTTTTTAGAACACAAACCAATGAAAATATCTGAAATAAATTGGGGGACTGTAATTACAAGATACTATTCTGAAACAATATTTACACCGGAGAAATAATATGAAAGATGCAATTGTTAGAGATATTATTTATGAATTTAACCAAGATGCTCAAAACTACACGATTTTTATTGTCGCTAACACCCGCAACATCCTAAAGGAAACTAAAAAATGGGATTATAACCATGCCAGTATGGATGAATTCTTTTCTAGAGAAGAATTTGCCGAGATAGCTTCTGCTATTTTTAGTGTTTTCGGCTATGTTAAAGTGTTTTATTCTGAAATGGAGTTTATTAACTTCGCAATAAACAATAGTATTGAAAAGGAAAAGACAATTGTTTATAACTTTTCTAGAGATGGTATAAAGGAAGGCAAAAAATCTTTAATTCCAGCATTTTGTGATTTGTTAGGAATAAAATATACTGGTTCTAATGCGTTTGTGATTTCGCTTTTAAGAAACAAGTTTACTTATTCTTCGTTTCTTAATAACTTTGAAATACCTATACCCAAAACCTATTATTATAGTAAAGAAAAAGGATTCCTCACTAAGAAACCAGATTGCAAAACAGTAATCATAAAAAGCATTAACGAATCAGCCAGTATCGGAATGTCTGAAAAAAATATTATTACAATTCTTAATAATAGTAACTGGGAAGAATCTTTAATTAAAATTTCTAATAATATGCAAGATGAACGTGTTATGGTTCAAGAATACATACCTGGATTAGAGTGTGAGGTGTTAGTCCTAAAAGTTAACAACCAATATAAAGCTTTAGATCCGGTTTTGATAAAAATAAAAGACTCTGATATTATTACCAGTAAAATATCTAACGCCTATGACTACGAATTTGACTTGCTCCAAAATAATGTTTGCAAAGAAACATGTGACAGTATATGTGAATATGCAGAGAAATCTGCGGAATTACTATGTATTGATACATATGCTAGATTTGACTTTCGCATCGATTACAATGGAAATTGTTTTTTAATTGACATTGCTGGAACTCCATATACGATAAAACATAGTTCAATAAGCTATATTTTTAAACAATATAATCTCTCATATAATGATATTTATAAAGTTGTAGTACAACTATCAAAGTTCTAATTATATGAGGTATATTGTAAATCAGATAATGGTAATCCTCTATAATATAGACTATTATAACTTGCTTTGGGATTTGTTGTTTTTACAAGATTGTTGCAGAAATCATAACTATCAATACTTTCTTTCTTGATAATTAGTTCTTTTATGTATTTGTTTTTTTCTTGAATTAGATCTTCGGTCTTCTGAAACAAAGCAGGAACAAAATATTCCACTTGCGCAAATTTATCAGTTACACTATCCCAGTCGGATTTTTGTATATTAAAAAATATTTCAAACCAAGCAAAATGATATCTATAGAAATCATTAATTCTAGAATCTAGTACATTCGACACATCTGAACAATTAAGTGATTCTTCTATATCACACTTTGCTCTTGAATACAAGTTAAAATTGTTAGAATAAAGGGCCAAGGATGCAACATTTGTGAGAATTACATTTTTACTTGGAGACGATGACAATTCATTTGCTATTTGATAAAGTTTCTGCGAAATAATATTTCCATATTTTATTGCTTCCCGTTTACTTGAAAATTGTTCTCTATTTAGAAATTCAGCAATATAAAGATTATTATACAGTTTTTCCGGTGTAGGTATTACTATATTTTGTTTTGTAATAATATCTATTACTTCTTTACAGAGTGTCACAGCTTTTTTAAACTCAGAGGAGAATAAAAGGGAGCCAGCATAACAAATCAGTGTGATACAGTATTCATCTAAAATATGGTTTCTAAAGAAAAAGGATTTAGCCTCCTCGTAATAAACATCTGATACCATCGAGTTTGAAAACAAAAAAGCTTTTCTATTAAATATATTAAGTAAATAATTTGTTGTGAATGTTGAAAGATTTTCCGTTTCTATCTTTCTGCAAATACTAATAATTAAAGTATATAATTCATCAAAAGTTTGACAATCGTTATAATCATCTATAATGCATGGCGAAATTTCAAGTAAAATTTGCAGTCTCAATATGAATTCATCAACTGAAAAAAATGATTTTTCTTCAAGTTCAATCTTTAATTCTTTCTGAGCAATATTTTTTAGTTTGTTTATTGTTTTAATACAATCAATATTGTTAGTATTGTCACCATAATAGTAACACTTAAACCTTAATCTATTCACTTCTGTACGGATTATAGTATTCGTGATATTCTCGTTTATTAAGTCTAGTTCTTTAATGGCGTTTAAATAATCTTTGTTTTCAAAATACTTAAATGCATTGATGTAATGTATAAATATTTCACTATAGTATAACAACCCTGTAGGTTCGTTATATATCATATCTGTAATTTTTTCTATTCTCCAGTATTCGCCGAGTATATATGATTTAGAAACAGAAAGAATAAAAAGACTTAAGACATCAATATTTATTTCATTATAATATCGCATTAGATAAAAAGCTCTTTCATAATATGAATCACATTTAAAATGAGATAAATAATTATATAATTCAATGTATGAAATTCTTTTATTAAGTGATTGATGTTGTTCTAATATTTGCTTTATTTCGTCTGAGATAAAAGAATACTGATTTGCTTTTTCCTCTATTAATCGTTCCGTAGTATATATCTGGAATCCTTCAAACACTTTTTCTTTAGTTTTTTTGCTACTATATGAAATTATTTGGTGGTTAAAACAGTCAACGCATAGTGAGCAGGTTAAAATAATATCTTCTAAATCTTTACTACTAACCATCTCATTTGATTTGTGTAATTTAATATACTCAATGCGCTTTTTAACTATTTCAGATAAAGAATTACTGTAATTAATATCACTAAGAAATATGTCTTTATAAATAATATTTACTAGATTAAAGTTGCCGTTTGAAATATCATAAAGTTTTTTTATTTTATTTCCATAGTTCTTAATTGTGTCAACCTTTATCCTCCCTGTATTTATTAGAATTGTGTTAATATCTTTTATAGAATAGTTTTTAAATGAATATGTATAATCGAAAAGAAAATCATTTATCCTAACAGTATTGTTCTCATCATATGAACATACTAAAGATATTGATTTTCCAGTGTTTTTTTCTATGTAGTTTCTATTATTCGTAATAATTCTAAGTATTGTTCTTGCACAATCACTTATAGAATCAACATTAGGTTGCATAATCACAATGTTACTATTTTTAATACTATTTATAGATGTGACTATATAGTTTAAGTTACTTTGGTTTTTCTCTTCTTTGCTTAATGCTATACCAATATAAAACGCAGCATTTATCTCTATGTGATTTTTGGTCGTTTTGTATTTTTCCTCTTTACATACCAATTGATCGTCAATAAATTCTAAAATAGTAATATTATCTATTTGTGAAAAGTTTTTATAAAGTTTTTTTATATAGTGCTCTTTTCCGCTTCCTTCAGGACCGCTAAAGACATAAGAATGTGATTTAGACTGAATGCACTCTTCTACAATTCTATCTATACATTGCTCTCTATTAGTAATGCTGTTAACTTCAATTCTCATATTTATTCTCCACTATAGATAATTGTTAGTTATCCTGTGTTGAACTATTTCAATATCAATAATATTTTAGAAATAATGAACAAACCAAAAAAACAACACTATGTCCCACAAACATACTTAAAAAATTTTGGATGTGGGTCAAAAAAAGCAAATATATTTGTTTATTCTAAATCAAATAGAAAGGTGTTTCCAGCAGAAATAAAGAACATTGCTGCGGAAAAGGATTTTTATACTGTAAATAGTATAGATGAGAAATATTATTGGGAAAATTATTATGCAACAATAGTCGAACCAGAATTAGGCGTACTTTTAAAAAAGATTAGACAAGCATGTGAAAATGTCTTGATTCAAAACAACAGTGTTATTATCTCTCAAGATGAAAAAGTGATTCTGTCAATACATTTAATGCTTCAATTATTCCGAGGACAAAAAGTTCGAAAGTATATGTCGAATTATTATTATGAACATCTCCCGGAGTTGTTAAGTGATATTAAGCATCATTTTATTCTTTCAGAGAAATGTAATAATTATTTAGATGGTTTTAACGGTGAGTTTTATTTTAAAGAAACGGCAATGGGAAGCGCACTAAATATAGATAATTTGAAAACTTGTGTTGAGGCTTTGATGCAGTACTCCTTTTTGTTTTGCGTCTCAAAGAAAGAGAAATGCTTTTTAACAAGTGATTCACCGGTTAATTTTGTTAATAGTCGTACAAACAAGTGTGTCTTATTCAAAGAAGGACTAAGAAATAATACAACCTTTATCTATTTCCCTATTTCTTCAAATATTATTTTGATTGCTATAAACCCTACGCATTTATTTAATTTACATATTAAAGACTGTAGTGTAGAGTTAATAGAAGCTGCAGATAATCAGCGGTTTATTACTAATTGTAATAGGATACAATTAGAAGGTTCTTGTGATTTTCTTTATTTTGAAAATATAGAGTTGATAAAAACTGTGTTGGAATAATAAACTATGCTAATAAAAAACTGTTAAAGGTTATTCCTTTAACAGTTTTTTATATAACTATTACATTAAAATTGAATGTAGCAAGTCGCTATATTCTAGCATGTTTTGATTGGTTCTTTTTAAATCATTGACAAGTTCTTTGTATTCTGGATATTCTCGTTGAATTTCTTGTGGCGTTTTTTGGGAATTTTTTGCAGCGAGAGCATACCATTTTCGATACTTTGCTTGCCATTTTGTTAAATGTGGTCTTAATCCTTTGTTTAGTACGTCTTTTGTTAATTCTATTAGCTGATATGTATGCTTTTTTTCAAACGGTATATCTTTAATCAATTCACGTGTTATTTTAAAGAATTCATACCAAGAATCATAAATCTCAACAATAACATCATTTTCCTCATCAAAAACAAGTCCAATTTTTCGTGTAGTCATCTCAATCCACAACTTATAAGCGACTTCCTTATCTCTGTTGTCAAATTTTAGTGTGATGCAGTTACTACCGGTACCCAGTTTGGCCTCATCAATAATCATTGAAGAAAGTTTGTTGTTTTTCGAATATTTTTTAAGTAAAAACTTTATTAGAAAAAAAGCGCATAACAATAAAGTAATTATTACAAGAGCTAAAATACTAAACGTTATTACTAAAGAACAATTTCTATATTCGAAACTTAAAATACTCATAGCGCTATTACTCCTTATCCTTTTTTTGTTCAGACATCCAATTTATGAACAATGATTTATATAATTCATTTGAACACCGTTTCATGCAAATATCGAAATGATTGCTATTTCTCGTTTCTTTGAAAGATTTATAAAGACATAATATCATTAAAATATTATCATATGATTTAGGAAGAGTTATTGGTGAATTAATTATCATTTCAACCTCATTTTCTACTTTCTCATTATCACTTAAAGACGTAAAGTAACTATAAAGGATTGGAAATGCTTTATCGTATTCTGATTTTTTTAGACGTAAATCTTCAATTTGAAAAGTTGAATCATCAGTTTCAGCAATGTTCATTTTTTTATTGACATAGTAATGTAAACTATCACAAAAATGTGAGTATTCACCTAATTCAATTTCCAACCATCCGGCGAAAACTTCTTGCAATAAGGAAAACAGAATAACATCATAAGGAAGACCTAGATAAAAATCGTTACTCCTCATTATTTGAGACCAGTGTAATTTATTGTCGCGAATTTTCAGCATAGAAATCACATTACAAGGAATGTCCATACTGTTGGGGATCCCTTGTGTTTTTGGCAAATCAAGGTCAGGCTTCCAAATGCTAAGAACAATTTGTCTAGATGAGGGTTCATGTAAGAGTGCACTGTAGGCTTGCTCAAGTTGATCAAATCCAAACTGGTATTTTAATCTGTTTCCATAGGAACCGGGATATTTTTGATAATCGCCTTGAAACTTTGGTAGCGAAGGATTCCAACTATTAATAATTTTAGCTTCATTATTTCCGCTCAAAAGAATAATTAGTTCTGCAAAGACATATGCAAGGCTAATACTAGGTTTTCGTATCGTTAACCATCTTTGTTGAGGATTATGTAAAGAAATTATTGAATGGAGTTTTTCTATGGTATCGCCTCTTTGGCTCGGAATAGTTATATTTTTAGAAGTTTCAAATGAGTGATAGATTTTATTGAAAATTTCATTTATTGTATCACCTTCATAAAAAAAAGCCATAGTATTACCTCATTGTCAATCCCCATTTTGGAGGGTAAAAGAATTCGATTGCATTTTTGTTTGTACTGTATTTTTGTTTTATTCTTTTTCTACTTGAAGTGCCAATATATTCAGGATGAAGAACTCGTGCATATTTGTCGGTTTCACAGAAGAGGTTTTGACAATCAATTAGTTGCAATTTTCTTCCGAATAAATATTTAAAATCAAGGCCTCTTTTATTAAATTCTTGTTCTTGGTTTTCACACATAAACCGAATGACTTCTGATTCACTAAGAGAGTCAGTATCTTTAAAGCATTTCAGTATACCTGATTTAGCTCCTGGACCGGCGACAACAAATTCCATCTCATCGAAGTCACATATTTCACTATAGTTTATATCAATAGTATATTGATATGCCAGAAAAGTGCCAATTGTTGGATAATTAAGCAATAAACAGTATAATTCTTCCAATGATTTGCATTGATTAATTCTCAGCAACAAATTATCTTTAAACATCAGTTCCAATAAATCAAGATGGTTTTCATATTTTTTTCTATTCCCAAACTCATTTATTCCTGATGCCATAATATATGCACCTGAATATATTGCGGTTTTTTTCTCTCTTAAATCATTAAGAAGAGATGAATACTGACTTCTTTTATATGTATGATAACTGATTTCTCCGATGTTTTCTAATAAATAATTCCATGTTTCAATTTTGTTAAATATCTTAAATAGAAGAATTCTGAACAATAAGTCTTCATCATTTCCTGAATATGAATATATTACATCTTTAATTAAGTATTGGCTTACTCGGTCACTTGCTCTGTAAGCGTTTGTAAATTTATAAGTTTGCAGTATAGGATCATTTGTCCATGGTGATGGCTCACCATTGTTTTTTTTTATAAAAATGTTTTGTCGTTCACAAGCAAACTTCCAATATGTGTCAAATACCGGTGTTGTTTTTAAATAGTGTTTTTTAAAGTATTCCAAGTTTTATTCACCTTTATATTGTATAAATTTTCCTTTTTGGGAGAAGGGAAGACCATTCATACCCCTCTCATAGTTATTCTCAATATGGTTTTTAAGAAGTAAAAATTGTCTTATATCTTCCTCTGATTGAAATATTCTGTAATTTCTACATTCAGGGAAAAAGGCGGCAAAGTCAGAAGGCGTATTAATTGCATCATCACCAAAGTACCAATAGTTTGTTGATATTAGGACATTTGTAGTTCTGCCAGTGTCCCTTTTTAAATTATTAGGATTAATCTCTATGCCATTGCTGTGATGAGACTGCTCTTGAATCCATTCGCCTTGTGCGTTTTTATGATAAATATTATCTCCATAGCAGTATTTTAAGTTTTTATCAAATCTTGGTCTTTTTTGAACAAATCTCTCATCAATCCAATATTGTTCAAAGCTTATCACCTCGGACACTTCCATTAAATAGACAATTTTATGATAAGCATTTGTGTTTTTTCCTCCAAATCCGATTATCCAGTCACCCTCATTTGCCAATTTTCGAATATCAGGTTTACATGTCGCTAATGTACAAATACCAAAGTATGGGTTAGGTGCAAAACCAAAATCTCTTGTAATTTTATATGAATATATTTTCATTGGTTTTAACAATTAACTCCTTGAATCATGTTATTGCGAGCTGGACCAACCCAAATATCTTCGCCATTTAATGCGTCAATTATTGATGAGGAGTCCCAGCCGATGAGCGAGTCAGCATAAGTGTTGAATGCGTCTGATAATTCTGCATCCTTTTCACCTGGAAGATAGACACCTATAATACGCTTGTCTTTTTTTGCCGCAGCTTCTATTTCCCAATCAACCCAGTCACTTTTGGCGGTATTACTCCCTATAAGTACAATAATTTCTCCTGCCCAATTAATTTGTGGACGAATTAAACTTTTGATATATTCTTCGTTATGAGCATTATTCTGGGATTTCGATTCATAGATAGAACTGTCTCTCATAGTTAATCCATTTTTTGATAGTAGATCCTTTAACTTTTCAATACTTTCAGCATCCGTATGGTGATGTGAAACGAAAATGTTCTTTGCATTATCAGCCATATGTCACCTCTCACATTATTTCTTTAATAATAAATAAAACATATTATTTTGTCAATATTTGTTATAAAATGTTCACATTTGGTATCTATTAGTTAACATTTGCTGCATTAAAACGAATGAGAAGAATATTAATAAAAAAGCGTGTTGCTTTTTGTCTTTTTGTTAATATAACCATATATATAATAAAACAGGTATTAGTTACACACTAGTTGAAAAGAAAAAATATTATAATAAACAACAGACAGTATTTTCTTCTATTACAATTCAACAGTTCTAAGTAAATAATAATTCGGGTTGTCTCAATAAAGAGGCAACCCGGATTTGTTTGATAGAGTTTATTGATTATTTATTATCTTATCAAAAGTGGAAAAGGTTTGGACAATAATATTAGTTCCAACACACTTATATTTCACAAGAAATTTTTCTTCCATGTTTACAAAAGTATATGTTTCTCCGTCTTTGATATCTTCTCTGGTGGATTTATCAATAGTAATATTATTGTTTATTGTAGAACGAGATATTCGATCGGGAATAATTATGTCTGAGGAATAAGATATTGAAGAATTGTTGGTAACCATCCCAGTATCAACTTCCTCTCTAATATCCGAAAATGGAATTGATACAAGAATAAAAAGAACCATCATACAGATTAAAGCGTTTCTAATGCAAATATATGATGAATATACAATATTGTTTCTAACTATATTTCGATTAATATTCCTGTTTGTATAATCATCATATTTTTCTTTTGTTCCAATATCATCTGCAGACAAATCAGGCAAGTCAACTATTGACATTGTATTTTCATTAAAAAGAACTCTGATAGCATCGATGCCAGAAACGAGTAAATAAATAATAGATACTGAAAGAAGAACAAAGGATATCCAATGAAGGGGGACGCTTGTGTACTTTCTAATAAGCGAGTCGATTAGTCCAGAGGCTCCCATTATTATGGTAATAGCAATTGTGATACCAACCACATTTGTTTTTGCTTTTTCTTCAAACTTGCTTTTAATATTAAATGTTTCGGTGTATTTCTGCCTAAAATTTTCAATTGGAATTACATCGAAATTTTCCTTAGCAGAAACATTGCTTTGGCTTTTTTCGCTGTTTATCTTCTTTTTAAGTAGTTTATTTGCCTTACTTATAGAAATAGAGGGAAATATTTGTTCGATTATTGACTGAATGATTCTTTTCATTTTATGTTTCACCAACTAATTTATTTACAATAGCTTCTTCAAGTGGTATAGATCCATATTGACGTAACCATCCCCATTCACCGGTAGGGTTAACTTCAATAAAGTAGTAATTTCCATTCGCTAAAGCTAAATCAATACCACCAAACACGAGCCCCAGCTGTTCCATTAATTTGACTATATTCGTAGAAATATCAACAGGTAATTCTATTGACTCATAATTTAAAACATCTTTTGAATTCTTTCTCCAATCTCCATATATGTTTTCGCCATTTTTTGTTATGGAAACTGGATATAACTTGTTTCCAATGACCGTCACCCTTATATCCAGCTTATCTTCAAGGAATTCTTGTAAAATAATAGGTGCATCTTTGATATTCGATTCTAAAAGTTCTTTGCCGCTAACAACTGAAGTATATGTGAAGTATTCTTGAATTTCATTATAAAACAACGCAGTATCCAAAGACTTCACTATATAATTATTAGTGGGTATTATTGTTTGAGGTAATACATTTCCAATATGTGTTTTCGGCGTTAACAATCCCACATTTTTTGCACATTGAAGCTGAAATAGCTTATTCTCTGCACGATATGTATTCACCGGGTGATTAATCCATTTCGCTCTTTCAAAAACAATTAAATTCCTAATAAATGAACTCCATTGACTTCTATATAATTGTTTGTCTATACTATAACTTTTGTGAGAACGTAAAAAAACAGGAGCCCTAAAGTATATTCCCTTAAGATTCTCGTTCTTGATAGTATATGTTGTTTCTTCCACTCTAATGGTCATTACTTGATTCTGCAGTGAATAAGATATCTCATATTCTTCAAATCTGTCACGATTTAATCGGATATACTTTTTTTGCCTTTCTTGCAATTCCATGCAAATAAGATCCGTAGAGAAATCAACAGAAGAAGCAATGACTAAGTATTCAATATCATTCACCTTTTTGATCCTCTCCAGTCTCAATATCACACTTTTTAGTCGCTGCTAATTCAAAATTAAGACTTCTCATCATAGCAATATTTGAAGAATCATCTACCCAAAAGCCACCTTTTGAATTGTATGAACACCCGGCTGGTACAAGTTCTTGATTAGTTAATACATATTTTTTTGATTTTTCAATAATAATATGTTTTTTCATTGTGATAAGCCTCCTTTTTGTTTATGTGAATAGTATATCAGTTGGCTGTTCTATTTGCAAGTTTATTAAGCAATATGATTAATAATTCGATTTAAAAATCTCTTCTGTAATCTAACTTTCATTGTTAGTTCAAAAAGAAGGGCAAATAAAACATAAGAGAAAATACGGAGAGGTCAGAACCTCTCCGTCAAAGTTTTTATATCAACGCTCCTACACTATTGTACTTTGGATTGCCGGACAGGTTATATCCATTTTCCCATCCCCAGCAAACCCCGCTGTACCAACTTATCCAATGTTCGAGTGATTCTACAATCACACCGCCATTATTGTGTGCAACCATACCGCCGCCAATATAGATGCCGACATGCCCGCAAGGGTTGCCGGCGTGACCGTAAACGGTAGCACCGATTTGGATTTGGCTCCAATCTTTGGAAACCGACCATGCTCTGCCGGCGGCAATAGCAGAGTAGGCATAGCCTCGGTTGTGCACTGCAACATTATATACATCGGCAACCCAGCCTTCACAATATCCTTTTATAGCAGGAATACCGTAAGAATCTGCATTCATAGCGACAAGAGCAACTTTCTTTTGCTCTACTGTCGCTTTTTCATTTTGAAAGTTTAGGTTAGTCACATCTACCGTTTGATTTAAACCAAGACCGTAGATAAGGGAAATCCACAAACTTTCATTTGCAGGGGAAAGCAGTTCTGCCAAGTCTTCTTTTTGTTTGGCAGTGAAGCCGTATTCCTCAGCCATTTGGTTGGCAGTTTTAGAATTGTGCTCAATATAAAGCCAAACAGTTCTAATGATTTTTTCTTTTTTGACTTTTTTGCCGTTTTCCTCCACTTCTACCATCTTTTTAGTTTCTTTTGTTACGGTATGGTAGTCAATACTGTTCATATCCCAAAAGACCTTTTCAAGTTCTTTTTTCTTGCTTTCATCCATTGTGGCAACTTCTGTCGGGTTATCGGTATCGCCGCAGAGTTTAACGGTATAAACAGCCAATACATCTTTCCAATCAGCTTGTGAACCGGACATTTCCAGCTTGTCATATTTGACAGAAGAAAGAATCTCATCGTTCTTTTGTTGGAAGGCTTCGTTAAATTCGGCAACGGCAGAATGAACGGTAATGCCTGTTCCGCTATCCTCACCGGAATAGAAGATGCCGTAAATAGAAAAGGCAATCGCACCGATTAAGCAGAGAACAATAATGACGACAACTGCAACTCCACCGCCTGCACCGATAGCCGCTCCAAGCTCTTTGAACGCGGCACCGATGGCTTTAAAGAGTTTCACCAAAAAGTCGGCAAGTTTCTTTGCCAGCTGAGCCGCTTTTTTTGCCGCTGCTTTTGCAATCTCGGCACTTTTCTTTGCGGCTTGTGCCGATTTTTTGGCAGCTTCTTTTGCAACCACTTTACTTTCTTTAGCGCTTTTAAACGCCTGTTTGCTCTTTTGAGCCGCTTTAGCGGTTTCTTTGGTAGTTCTCTCTACAGTTTTGATAGATGCGTCTGCCGACTTGTAGGTGGCTTTGGTTTTCTGCTTGATTTCACCTGCTTCAACGGTTTTGATTTTTTTGACAGGATTTTGCGGTTTTGGAGTTTCATATTCTCTCTGAATAGCTCTTTGAGGTCTTCTCGGAGCAATTTCCGATTCCACTGTTTGGTTGGATGGACTTGTTTCAAAGTTGCCTTCATTTGTAGATTGTGGCTGATGTCTATCGGAATAATACTTCTGCTCAAATTTTTTGCGAATGTGCTTTTTCACTCGCTTATTAGTCTGCTCCGCTTCATACACTACCGTTTCTGCCGCAGAGTGCGTTGTGCTTTCAATGCGTTCGGAACCGTATTCATTCACATTTTTGGAATGAGACGTAGCGGCAGATTTTGTTTCATTCACGGTTTTAATGCCGGTGTCTTTGATTCTTTCAGTCGCAATTTTTGCACTATCAATCGTTTTAATAGTTCTGTCTGCAACTTCTTTAATATCAGGCAATTTTTCACCTCCTTTGTAAGCATTTTGAAGCTATTTTTTGGGGTGTTAATGAAAACATATTACCCTTTAAAAAGTGGTATTCACAAAGCGCATAACTATGTGCTTTAAAATGCTCAAAATGCTTACATTTTTTTGCGATTTCTATGCTGATTAACATATTCAGTATTCTTAGAGTTTCTTCTAATTTTTGAACATTTAATACAGTATCTTTGATTGTTGCCTGTTTTTACAAACGGTTTTTTACACAAAGCACACAACTCTTTACTGCTATAACCAAGTAGCTCTTTTTCCAAAGAAGGTTCTAATGGCAAAACTGCGTTTTTGAAGTAAGTGCACATTAGGTGGCAACTGTTGATTTGAACACAAGGACAGCCGTACCCGTCATCAAGTAGGCAACAATTTTCATTAAAGCAGTTAGCACAAGACTTTTTAATCAATTTCTTGATTTTGAGATTTTGAACTTTTGTAAATTCCTTCGCCAATTGTATCACCTCACAATGACCGAGAGAGTTAAGACTCTCCCGGTTTTGTTGACATGAGTTTATAGAGTGAATTATGCGGGAATTTGTTTTCAAACGGCACAAGCGAGCTGCCTATCTTAATCAGTCCGTTACCGGCATCCACATTGGTGATATACTTCATTTCCTCATCCGAGATGCCGAGCAGTTTTGCAAGTTCCAATCTGTCGGTTGATGCCTGATTGAGCATCACAATCAATTCGGAATTGGAAAGCATTGAACGGGCGGTATGGCTTTGCAACAAATCTTCCACATTCTGTGTAATACCGGTTGCATATGCACCGTACTTTCTCACGCGCTTCCAAAGAGTAAACAGGAAATTGGCACTGTATTCATACTCGAATAACAAGTAGATTTCATCTATGAAGATGTAGGTTTTCTTTCCTCTTGCTCTGTTGGAAGTAACACGGTTTAGGATACTGTCAAGAATGACTAACATACCGATAGGCATTAACTGTTTGCCCAAGTCAAGAATGTCATAGCAGATAAGGCGGTTGTCGGTGTCCACATTGGTCGGCTGTGCAAAGGTGTTGAGTGAACCCTCTGTAAAGAGTTCTAAAGCCAGCGCCATATCCTGTGCTTCATCTTCGCTTCGTTTAATCAGTTCGTTTCTGAAATCAACCAATGTTGGTGCTTTTCCTCTGTATCCATTGGCGATGAAGTCCTTATACACATTAATAGCGCAATTATCAATAATGGAGCGATGCTTTGCATTGACATCCATATTGCCCATAATCTGCTGACAAAGCGACATAATAAACTGCGATTTGAGTGCAATCGGGTTTGCGCTTTCATCGTAATCTTTGTTCATATCAAGAGCATTGATATGGAAGTCGGAGTTAGCAGAGATGGGGATAACTTCACCGCCAAGTGCTTTGACAAGCGGCGAGTATTCTCTCTCGGGATCAATGATGATAATATCTGCTTGCCCTGCAAGCACTTCTGCAAAAATTTCGCCTTTAGCCGTGAAGGATTTACCACCGCCGGGCACACCGAGAATAAAGCCGTTACCGTTTAAAAGTTCCGCGCGGTTGATAAGAATCAGGTTTTTGCTAATAGGGTTAAGACCGTAATAGATACCGTTATTGTGGCGAATATCCTGCACTCTAAACGGCATCAGCACTGCAAGGGATTCACTCGTTAATGTTCTCTTGCTTTCAATCTCACATTGACCGATGGGAAGAACTGTGCGAAGTCCCTCATACTGTTGGAATGTGAGTTTTCCCATTTGGCAGTTTTCGCCTTGTGCTGTCATAAAGATTTGCTTGGTGTCAATGTTTAACTGCTCCATAGAATCGGCAGTGATGACCATTGTCAGAACACACATAAACATCTTTTGGTCACGGTCATTTAAGTCATTGAGCAAATCTTCAACTTTTTCTTTGCGCGCTGCCATATCATAGGGAATGTCGGCACCATAGTTACCGTTGGAAGATTGCTTGCGTTTCCAATTCGTGATTTCGGTGTTGATGCCGAGTAAGGTTTTTTCCACCTTTTTAACGGCTTCGTGAGCCGCAATCGGTTCCACATCAATCGAAAGCATTAAGTTTCGGTTGAGAGAAGTGAGTTTAGATATAAAGCTGTCGGATATGCCGGAAGCATAGTCACGCAAGAAAATCACTCTGCCGAATTTATCGCCCATTCTGAAATAGTCACGCTTAAACTCAAACGAGTCGGGACAAATGCAGTCCTTAAAGTCGTGACCTCGTTTGTCACAGACCTTTAAATCAAAATCAAATGCTTCATCTTCACCCACACGGTAGAAATCGTGCAGAATGTGAAGTCTGTCATTGGCACTTAAATCTACCAACTTACTGCCGAGTTTTTTGAGCCGCAAAGCAAAGTCTGTTTCAATTTGTGAGAAATATGCCTTTGCTTCATCAACATTCTCTTTCTCGGTAGTAACGGTGATGTATTTCTCTTGCACAATGGAATTAGCAGTTGCCGCTTTATCAACAAGCATTTCATTGTATTCTTTGCGATAACCGTCAAGGTTATCATGCCGGTACGGCAAAAGAAGTTCTCTTTCAATGGAGGCTTTGTTTACTTCGCGGTTGTTGATAGTGATTTTTGTAATCGCTTCATCATCAAAAGCATTGAGAAAAGCGGAATAGTCAAGGAACATTTCTCGCTGGTCTTCATCGCTTGCGACGGAATAGTTAATGTCAGCAAATCGGTAGGTTTTTGAATACCGCTTTTTGCCGACTTGAAAAATGCCGTCATTGTAGGCGGCTTCAATCGGAATACTGTCTTGCACGGATTTGGGGATTTTAAAATGCTCTTTGTTTCTTTTAATTTTCTTTTTTGGCATTGGGTTCCTCCTTTTTGTGTTTCTTTTTCTTGGGTTCTTCTTCCTCGATGAGTAGGGTTTCAAAAGCATTTTTGCTCTTGAATTTGAGTTCATAGGGTATTAGGATTTCACTTTTTATCCATGCCCATAAGATTTTCTCTGCTGTCATACCGTTGTACTTAACAAAGCCTAAAGCGGCAAAGGGAGATGCGATTAAAACGCATAACCAAGAAAGGGTTTCAAGGCTCAAATGATTTCTTAACAGGAAATATGAGCCGACTGCTGCACCGCAGGCGCAGGCAGAAAAAATGAGCTGACGCAGGTTCAGCCCGAAAAAGATGGATTCGCTGTAATCGCGAAACTCGTTATTGATTTGTACTCTCATTTCAACCTCCTTTAAAAGCAAAATCGTTATTTTTCTTGATGAAAAATAACGATTTTTTGGATTTTATGAGTTTTTTGTTGTTTTATCGTTGCAATACCAGTGATTATAACGATTTATTTTTGATGAATTTGTTTAATGAAGAAATGATATATAGCGGCATATTGAGAAATTCATTACCATTTGTGTCATTTTTCATAGATGTTTTGACTGCATAGCCCGGATTGTATTTCTTACAATATACTGAAAGTGATTTTGCCTTAACATTCTTTTCAGATTTGACCTCAATCGGTACAATTTCCGAACCTGACTGTATCACAAAATCTACTTCCGCGGTGTTACCTGAATTCCAGTAATATGGTGTTTTATAAACCTTTTTAACAAGTTCTCCGAGAACATAGTTTTCTGTCATGGCACCTTTGAACTCTGTATAGATACTCGAACTTTCAAGGACAACTTGATATGGTACACCCGATAGCTTGCGAAGCAGCCCTATATCGCATAAATATAATTTAAAAGCAGTCGGCTTTTCATAAGCTGAAAGGGGAAAAAACGGTTTTTCAATTTGGCAAACCTTATATACTAAACCTGCGTTAACAAGCCATTCCAATGCATCTTCTAAGTCCTTTGAGCGCCAGCCCTTTTTCACATGACCGAAAATAAATTTGTTATTCTCTTTTGCAAGCTGAATTGGAATAGATTTCCAAATTGCAGTGAGCTTTGGAAAATCCTTAATTGGTGCGTGTTTTGCAAAGTCAAACTCATAGCCGTCAATAATTTCCTGCTGTTTTGCTTCAACTTGCTCAATATCATTTGTCTCACACCAACTCTGAACAACCTCAGGCATTCCGCCGGTTACATAATATTGGCGCAATAAATGGCTGAGTTTGTTACCGATAGCTTCGGGAATGTTTTTTGAAACATCAAAATCGGAAATATAGTCCGCCAGCATATCCTCTCCATTTGCTCTCACAAACTCTGAAAAACTCATAGGATACATTGTAACAAATTCCACTTTCCCTACAGGGAATGAAGATTCTTTACTCAATTTTACACCCAGCAAAGACCCCGCACAAACAATATGGTACTGCGGAGCATTTTCGCAGAAATATTTGAGCGAGGTGATTGCTCTTGAACATGCTTGAATTTCATCAAAGAATATCAGTGTTTTTTCAGGTTTTATTGTTTTACCAAAAAATAAACCAAGTTCAAAAATGATTCTGTCAGTATCGTAGTCATTTTCAAAGATACCGGAAAGCGCTTCCTGCTTTTCAAAATTAAAGGGAGCTATTTCATCATAATACTTTTTGCCGAAATCATCAATGATATAGGTTTTTCCACATTGACGAACTCCCGTAACAACTAATGGTTTTCTCTTTTTTTGATTCTTCCATTTCACTAAATCCAAAGTAATATCTCTTTGCATAATTTCTCACCACTTTTAGTATTATATTTGCAGTTAGTTTCTGCGTTTTCCATATTTATTATACAAAAAAGGATAAATTTGTCAACACAAACTGCAAAATAAGTGGTAAAAATGCAGTAACAAGCAACAAATTCACCGGCAAACATTTGGCTGGCATTTTTGAAACGCAGTGCTAAGACATGGACTTTTTAACAAGTATTAGGAATTGTTCCATTTGAGTTAATATTTAGGTGTAAAGCTCCCTAACTTTTAAATTAAAAGCCTAGCATTTCGTGAATAACTTTATCCGACATTTTTACCGTGCCAACAAGTACGAGCATATTAAATGCCAATTCACCGATATATTTCCATACCATCGTAACCGGCGCTAAAGAAGCACTGACATGGGGCGGTGTGTTTGCATAAAGCGAAAAGATAACACACGCAAGAATAATCACTGCACCTTCCAATAGCACGCCACAATAAGACTTTAAGAAAGATTTACCGACATTCTGTGTCGGCTCACCTGCAAAGGTGGAAAGCGGTATCGGTGCCAATGCTGTGTACATATACAGTTTGAAGAACCTGCCGTAAACAGTGAAAATAAGAATAAAGGATAATACGGTTATAACAAGACCGCCAATTAGTGTAACAGCCCATAGGGGGATGCTCTCTAAAAATGAGCAGCCTTCTATCGCCGTTATCATATTGTTTGGTAGAGTGGTTTTGGAAGTGGTGGATAAACCGGATGAAGTCATAATGTTGGAAATGACACCTTGCACGATGTTGAACAGGGCGAGCATTAACTGCATACCGTAGGTGACAACGCCTTTTGCAAGAGCAAAGCGCACAAAGAGTTTTAAGGCGTGTTCTGGTTTCTTTACATCTGTAAACGATGAGCAGGTTTTCACCATACCAATCACAAAAAACAGCACCAACAGTGCAAGACCGATTGCCTGCAAGGTGCCGTTAATATTGACGATGACTTTCCAAATGGCACCGCCTTTGAAATTTTGCGGAGATTGTGTAAGCAATCCCCATATCTCTGTCATTTTACTATTCCAAGTATCAAGGGAATTTTGAAGGTTTTGTACTACCCAATTATCTGACATAGATATCACCTCCTTATTAATTAATGCCTCTAACATATTGTTAGAGGCATTAATTAGTTATTTATTGAAGTTTTTTTGACTCACCATTTTATTTCACAAAAATCTTTTTCTTGAATACAACAATGAAGGGAAGATATTGCTGCACCCGCTGCAGCAGAAAAAATATCTTTTGAACCTAAAGAGATCTGGCATTTTGCAGCAGGAATGCCAATAGCACTATTAGCTTTTATTGTATTGAGTTCATTTCCAATTTTAGAGATATCTCTCATAATTCTTCCGGAAAAAATGATCATGTCAGGATTTAACAGATTTATTGTTAACCCAATAATATATCCTAAATACTCTTTTAGAACTCGATATCTATATGGATGGTTTATATGGAAATTATTTAATTCTTTAGTATTATTGATTGTATCTAGATAGCTATCAGTATCATAAGCATCAAACACATTTCGTCTAAAGGCATTTTCTAAACAAGCAAGTTTTCCACATTCACAAGGAGTTATGTTCTTCTTTTGTGATACAATTATAGTTTTTTCATTATAAAAATAATTATTTTTATCATCTCTTTCTTTTATAGTTAAATTTTCATCTGGAATGCTACTTGTTAACAAATCAGGTGCAGGTGTGTGTCCTAGTTCTCCAAAAGAATTTGAAGTGCCTCTATATAAAGTGTTATCAATAATTAAAGAAGTTCCAATTCCAGCTGCCATATAAACGCAGCAAACGTTCTTTTTAGATGCCCAGTTTTTATTAGACTTAAATAGATGTTCTTTTTCATATATTAACGCTGCTTGTGTGTCATGTTCAAAATGAACCGGGATATTTTTTTCTTTGAGTTTTGTCCATAACTCATTTGATAATAAGTCCTTTATATTTATGTTCCTTAAACATTTTATATTTGGACTAAAATCTATTCTTAAGTCTGAGTTGATTATGCCAGGAAACGATATACCTATAGATAATAAATTTGATGAAAGAAAATTATTTTTTAATAGAACATTAAAAATCTTTTCTAATCTATAAACAATGCCTTCAATAGAATTTTCTCTTTTATAACAAAAGTAAGACCAATCAACATCATTGTTTTGGCTGTCTGTATTATTTCTAATGTCTTCTAATTTTAAATCATCTAAAACTTGAGAAAGATTTTTTCGCAAGGATTGGTTTGTCCATAAAGGCTCATAATAGAAATCGCAAAGAAAAAGTTTGATTTGTGTAGCACCAATACTAATTCCTGCAAGAATAGAGTAATTTCTGTCAAGTATGAATTCATTGTCATTTTGTTTAATTGGACTATAGGATAAGGAAAAATGTTTTTTTATTGCATTGTCTAAAGTTGGCCAAGCAACCCCAGTGGCATTTTTCAATCCAGCTTTATCAATTCTACCGCCATTTTGTCGAATCGCATTTATATAAATTAAACATTTTTTTAAAAAATCTTTTTTATTTTCCTTTGATACTGATGCTTTTGGCAAACGGAACACCCCTTTAACAAGTATTATAAATATTAGTATAGCACATACAAAAAAAAAAGACAACATAAATAGTTTGGCAACTATAACGAAATATTGTTTATTATACTGTTGAAATACACAAATTTCAAGTCACAAAATAATGATAGGGTTAGTGCTATTGACAACTCATAAATTAACATATATAATTAAGCTGTGATACAAAAAAAGTATATAACTTAACCATTTTGTTGATTACAATGATATTAAAAACGAGTAAAGGAGTTGATGTTTTTTGTTTAACCTCTCTGTGCGTTATTATATTTGAAAGGAGGCGATTAAAAACCATTTAAACAATAGTACTTCATTATATATTTCGTTATTCAAGATAAATAAAATTATAGGGTAATGAAAAGCCTATATTGTTTTGAAAGGATGGTTTTTATGAAATTTTCCGTAAAAGAAGCGTTTATAAAGATTATTGCTAGTGGTTTGATTCTGTCAATACTATCGGCATGCGTTTATATAATTACAATTAATAATGAGTGGATAGAAAAAAAAGTTGACTTTCAACTTTTTTCTAAAGAAAAGGATAGTGAGACAACTGAATTAAAGATTAAAAAAACAAGCAAAGACTTTAATAAAAACTATAAGGCTGTCTTGTATTTTACTGTCTCTTTTTTTGTGAATGATGAATTAATAACTTGTGTATTTGATCATTGTCAGACCACTTTGACAGATTCAAATACTGAACAGGCATTTATTTTTGACATATCTAATACACTTTTAGAACAGTATTTCTCGAATATGACATCAATCACATACTACATTGATAAAAAAATGGATCAGTTGCCAAAGATAAGTGTGTACTTAAATGTTATTTATACGACAAAGGTATTTGAACATAGTAAGAGTATTTGGTATATTATTGATAAAAGTGAAATCAACAGATATTATGATACAAATCATGATCTTCAAAAAGCCATTGATGATTATCAATTACATGGTTTTTATGAACCAATTACTATATATTTAGAACATAATAAAAAAATGGACATAAAGTATATTAACAATAATATCACGGTTTGTATGTCGTATGATGAATTAGTTTCATATATTGATTCTTTAAATGATCGAAAATTTACCAAATCTGAAAAAATAGAAATTAAAAACCTTTTTAAAAAGAATAGTTTATTTTTAAAAATATAAAATATCTAATGACATTGAACTAATAGGCTGTTTTTTCAACAGCCTATTAGTTTATTTTTATAACTATGTGAGTGCTATAGTTCATGGTTTAAAATTGTTCAACAGGTAAACAAGATATTCAAAAGATAATACCGTAAAAGTTCTGTTAGCCAAGAAAAAACAAATTTAGAATCAAAATAATTTTGAAATAAAGAGTTTTCACATACAGTGAAATGGCGAATTCTATAAAGAGGCTATACAAAAAAATGAAATGCGATAACAGATTGCATTTCAGGGCAGAAAAAAGATTGTAAAATGTTTCCATTAGCAATTATCTATCTGCAAGAAAAAGTGACATTCACATAGTGGAAAATTAATAAAAATTGCATTTCTGTATTGTCAGTAATCAGAGTCTGTACAGAAAATGAAACACCAAATGCGATGCGGGTTGACACTTATTCAACCTGTAATAAGGCTCAAGATTTCTTTTGCAAAGGTGATGACTACACCGCCGGCAAGAGTTAAAAGTCCGTTAGCTCTTTGTGACGGGTCGTGTGATTTAAGGGATAAACCAACCTGTACTACACCGAAACCCAAGATAATTAAACCGATAGCACGGATAAGACCGAAAATAAAGGTGGACAGGTTATTGATAACGGACAGCGGGTCGCCTGCGGCAAACGAAGTGACCGCAAAGCAGCAGACGGAAATCACCACTGCAATATAGACAGAAAAAAGAGCCTTTGTCTTTGCTGACATCGGCTCCTTGTGGGGTTTAAGCCCTGTGGGCTTTCTTACATTTTTCATAGATTACCTCCAATTAAATATTGTATTTGTGTTCAAGTTCTTCTTCAGTAAGAATTTCATAGTCGGTAGTGCCTTCGACATATTCATTCGACTCATTTGACTCTCGTATTCCCGTAATGGAAATCGTTGCGATGTTTGTATCCACTTTCCCGTGGATATACGGTTCTGCTCCACCATCTTCGGTAAGGGCAAAGTTGGGGTGCCTACGGATGTTATACTTTAAATCAAGTATCGGTCTTTCGCCGCGAATGAATAAAATGCAATACTTGTTATCAAGCATACGCACTTCACCGGGAGTCATCAACTCTCTGCCGGAGATTTGATAGTTGGTAGAGTAGTTACCGTTTCTACCCATGCTCTTACCATAGGTGTTGGTATCAATGGTTTCTTTTCCAAGTTGTTCTGAAACATATTTATGAGTGGACTGTTCATTACCGCCAAGATACAGAAATTCATCACAGTTACCGACAATGCTCTCCCACTGCTTTTCAAAAAGTGCTTTAAGCTGTGACAGGTTTTGCAAGATGATAGAAACGGATACCCCTCTGGAACGCATAACTGCTAAGATTTTATCGAAATCATCGGGGAGGGAAATGTTTGCAAATTCATCCATACAAAAGTGAACGGAAATCGGTAATGCACCTTTATAGATATGGTCTGCAGCATAGAAAAGTTGTTGGAACAACTGTGTATAAAGAATGGAAATGAGGAAATTAAAACTTGCGTCGTTATCGGGAATAACGGCAAAAAGTGCGGTTTTTTCTTCCCCTATCTTTTCAAGATGAAGTTCATCATAGGAAGTCATTGAGGCAAGAGAATCAAGATTAAACTTTTCGAGTCTTGCCGCCAATGTGATTTGAATGGATTTCAAGGTTTTGCCGGATCCGCTACGATAGGCACGGTAATACTTCAAGGCAATGTGGTTTTCGTTGATTTCTTCCAAATCACGAAAAAGCAAGTCAACAGGACTTGGCAAGGCATTTTCTTCTTCACCCACATCCGCTTCACCTAACATATACATTACCATTGCAAAGTTTTGTTCTTCCTCCGGTGCTTCATAGACAAGATAGAAGACGAGTGCCAACAAAAGCATTTGTGCAGCAGTATCCCAAAACGGGTCGTTACTTTGAGAACCCTTTGGCGTTGTTGCCTTAAAAAGATTCGTTACAAGGCGCTGTACATCATTATCATTTTGCAAATATTTAAACGGGTTATAGCAATGAGAACGATACATATTGACTAAGTCAACGACCAAAACATTGTACCCGTTTGCTTCAAGAAGAGCACCCGTATCTCTGACAATTTCACCTTTTGGGTCTGTGATAACAAAAGAACAGTTGCACTGCATGATGTTCGGCTTTGCAAAAAAGAATGTTTTGCCAGCACCGGCGCCGCCAACCACTAAAGTGTTAAGGTTTCTCATGTGTGCCTTTGCATTAAGCCCCATACTCATTTCATTGGTTAAAATCTTATTATATGATTTCGGCTTTTGCTGATACTTCTTTTTTAATTGATTAATGCTGCCCCATTTTGCAGAGCCGTGTTCTTCGCCTTTGCGATAGTTGCGCATACTGGCAAGAACTATGGCTATGCCTAAAGCATAGACGAGTAAAACCGCAAGGACAGTTTTTAAGCTGTCCTTGCAAAGTTCAATCGAAAAAGGATTGCTCATAGCACCGGTAAATGCTTTTAAGATAGCAGGCAAACCGCCGCTGACATAGGGAGCAATTACCACGCCGAACCAAATGACGGGTAAGATACCGATGATAGCAAAGATATATACCGACTTTTTGTTATTTTGCTTATCTTGCATCGCGGTTTTGGTCAACCACCTTAAAGGTTTTGGTTTTTGCGTGACCGATTTTGACAATCAGCTCATTAACGGCTTTGACACAATCTTCCATATCTTTGCCGTCTTTGATTTCATTCTTTAACGCCTCCATACCACGAAGGAGTAGGCTGTGCTCCTCATTATTCAGAGCGAGAAAATAGTTTTTGGTTCTTAACATAGCTGCACCCCTTATCTTTCGTGGTCAGCAACTCTCGGCTGCTTCTCTTTGTTCAGCTCACGGTAAAGGTTTCTGCCGATTTCATTGACACAATCTCTTGCCATTGTCAGCTTCTCACGGATTTCCTTGTTCTCAAGTTTTGCCCATTCGGCAGGCATTTTATCAATCGGGATATCCGCAGTATCAACTCCATATTTCTTGCAGAGCATATATGATGCACAAACGGCGGGGAATAATGCTTCGTTGCGGTCATAGGTTTCGGAGTTGTACGCAATCTCTGCCAGAGATAATTCCTGTGCAATGGCTTGAAAGACTTTTGTGCTGTCACCGACACCCTCTTTTACAAGAAGTACATTCTTCTCGTTATCGTAAAAAGCAATGGCATTCAGGTCGGGCAGAGAATTTACACTGTCAAAGTCGATTTGGCTCGTTTCCAATAAGGCGGGGATGAGTTTTGCAGGGTCATTGCTTTTCTCACGCCTTTTCGTCTGTCGAGCCGTAGTCTGTGAGATGTCAAACACTCTCTTGACAGCGTAGGTGACACCGATGGTGCCGTTTTGGCGGGTATATTCCTTCGGTTCTAAAAGCATAAGGCTCTTTTGGTGCCTTTTTACGGTTACGCCTGCTTCTGCCCAGTCCTTAAATTCTTTAAGCTGTGTGGCTTCCGGCAACTGCTTTTTAATGAGTAAAGTATTTGCAACGGAATACCTGTCCATCCTTGCTTGCATATCAAGGTACTCTCTGAAAGATTCGGGACTTTTCAAAGCATCGGAAATGCCTTCGTCAATCATCTCATACGCTTCGGCTCTTTCCTGCTCTTTCTTGATGCGATATTCTTCTTTACTCATTTGAGGGGATTGCTGCTCATAGCTTTTTGAGCGGCTGTGTTTAGGTCTGTAATTTGACATGCTTATTTCTCCTTTTCTGTTTTGATTTTCCTTGGGGGAATAATCGGCTGTTTGTGTTCGGTTACTCTCGGTTTATCTGCCTTTTTTGGCAAATCGACTTCGAGCGATTCTCTCGCCTTTTCTTCCTTTTCTTTTTTGATTTGTGCCCTGTAGGCATCAATCTTTTCTTTCACGGAAGGTTTGGCGACACCCTCATGATTGATTGTAGATGATGTCTCTTTTTTCATCGATTGCGGTTCGGATAGAGGGTCTTTTTCTATCGAACCCAAAGAGGGGTTTTCCTGTTCGTTCTCCTCTTTTTGAACCGGTTTTCCGAGGGCTTTTTCGGCAACCAATTCGGATTTGCTCTTTTCGGGCTTATCCTTTTCTTTTGCCGCTCTTTCCTCAAGTTCTTTTTGAGATTCGTTGACAATGGTTGCCTTTTGTTCTTCTGTGAGATTAAGACCAAAGCGCTCAATTATTCTTTGAATTTTTGAGCCGTCTTCCGCTCTGGCGATAATATCAATTTCGGCATCGGGATGCTTCTTTGTTGTTCTGTCACGCAGCACGGTATATAGGACACCGTATTTTTTTGCGTTACGGGTAAACTGTTCTAAGTCTCTTTGTTTGAGAGAAAAGACAGTTAATTCCTTGCCGGATTTAAGCAACCTTGATAATCTTGTTCTGCCTTTTGTCCGTTTATTCTTGGGGTTTTTAATGGCTGCGGCGATTAAACCCGCAATATCTCTTGCGGCTTCGCCTGTGATTTTAGCCGCAACCTCGACACCTTCCAAAGTAAAGTGGACAATTTGTTCAGCGGCGTCGCTGGAATTGCTCATGCGACCTTACCTCCTTTGTTTTTAATTTTTCATCATCTTTGCGTATCTGCTCCGTTCGTCTCTCAATTTCTTGGGAGCGTTCGACAATATCTTCGCAAAGTGAAATGTCGGTGCGCAATTCTTTGAGTTTTTTTGAAATGGAAGCAATTTTGCTTTTGATTTCGGAACGCTCACTCTCAGATATATCTTTATGTCGTTCTTGGTTTCGCAGGTGCTTTCGTTCCTCAATTAAAGCATCCGTTTCCTTTTCGCAAGACTCTTTGAATGACAAAAGCTGCTCGGTAGTATCAATGTGATGCTTGCCGAGCAGTCTTGCTTCTTGGGAATATTTTTCGACTTTCATTAAATCCTGTCGAATCAGATAGTGAAGTTTGTGTGGCGGTTGTTTTTGTTCGGGTTTGTCAAAGCAACCGAGGCGATAGCAGTAATATAAATAGAGGTTATATAGACTGCCTTTGACTCTGCGAATGTCATAGTGCGGGTTATATGGCGGTGGTGAATAACCTTGAAAGTTTCTTTGAAAATTTCGTTTTAATGTGTTTTCTTCTATTCTTTTTTGAATACGCTTATTGGTGTATTCTTCACCGAGCCGATATAGCCGAATGGACTTTTTGCTGCCCATTGGGCGAATAGTCCAATACTTGCGATTCTTACTAAGATCATAGTAATAACCGAGCTTTATTAAGTTGCGTTGAAACTCACCCATTGTTCGGCTGTGTGCGATGGCATCATCAATTGCGGCTTTAGCAAGATTGTACCGAGTCGGCATATTCTTTTTATCGCATTCTTGCAGAAAGCGAGAGTCAATATGTGTTTCCGGTTTTTCGATAATACCCAAACCGTGTTCCTTGCAAATGTCATCTGCAACTCTACGAAAAATGAACCATGCTTTTTCATTATGTAGTCTTTTACCATCAACAAATGAAACAGAATTAACGACAAAATGATTGTGTAAAGACTTTGTGTTCAAGTGAGTTGTGACAACAACTTGAAACTTGTCTCCCCACATTCGCTGTGCAAATTCAATTCCGATTTGGTGACATTCATCCGGAGTAAGTTCGTCCGGAGCAAAACTCATATATCCGTGATAGGCTTGTACGCCATCCGTTTTTTGAAATTGTTTTTTAACTCTGATAAAGTCGGCACGGGCATTGTGCTTATCACAGTGTATGCCCGTAACATACAATTCTTTGTCCGTCTTTTCCTCATCGGTTGCATATGCCAATACATCTCTTAACGATTGAATATCCTCTTTAGAATACTTAGGTTTATGTGTTTTTGTAGGGTTCTTCGCATAGTCAATTACTCTGCCGAGATTGTCATTGACTACCCATAGTTTTGTGACTGCCAATTCTTTCACTCCTCATCAGGAAATAAATATTTGGAAAATAATTCGCTTTGCAGTTTTGAAATGTCATCAGCTAATTTGTGAAGTAAAGGAACATCAATAAAGCCGAGAGAGTTTGCTTTTGCGGTTAACTGATTTAGGTTAATACTGATGCCTGTGAGTTGACGAATGGCAGTGTAGAATTCTTCATCGGGCTTTTCTTTGGGCACCAGAGAATGAATTGCCATTCGGATGAAGGCAGCATCTGTCAAACCACATTGCTCTGCTTTCTTTTTGAGAAGTTCATTTTCTTCCTTTGAAAGTCGAAAGTGTCTACTGATACTTTTTGTTCTCATTTTGAATTCACGGTTCTTTCAATACAATACCAAGCAAAGAAGTTTGCATCACTCGGTGTGAGATTTTTGATAAGCAAATCTTTGTCGGTGAAATGCTTTCCGTTTACATCAATTGAAAATGTTTTGAAGTCGTTATAGCCGGATGCCCACACTAATACTTCATCATCAAACACACATTCTTTTGAATGAGTGTAAGTGTAACGAATGTGGTTGGCAACTAACGCACTCAATTTTTCAATCGGATATTTGGAGAGCATACTGTCTGCAATCACTTTTAAAATTTCCGAGTGATTTTTGGTTTCGATTGCAAGCACATCGTTTAAATTTGAGAGCAATTGCAGCGTTAAAAAATCCTCTGCAACTTTCTCATTTGTTTTGAGTTTCTTCTTCCAGTACATCGGCATTCACCTCCGTTTCCAA
Source organism: Clostridia bacterium (assembly GCA_017432485.1). Classification (GTDB taxonomy): domain Bacteria; phylum Bacillota; class Clostridia; order Oscillospirales; family Acutalibacteraceae; genus RUG714. The sequence continues at coordinate 33,318 of JAFRJB010000018.1, read as the reverse complement.
ATCGTTTTTATCTCTTTTGACAGGATTGATTTTTGTGATTTCATAAATGCCGACACCGAGTGCCGCACCCAAGAAGCAGAAAATAAAAATGGTTAAGAAGTTCATTACATCATCCTTTCTTTTTTGGGGTTTTAGGGGAGTTATCCCCTCACGAGTTACCGTTTTGCCGCATTTTGTGGCACAAAGGGTCTGCTCGCTACGATAACGCAACGCAAAATTGCGTTTTTACCGTTCGGGCAGGTTTCTGTTCTTCTTGGTGTTTTGAAACCTGCTATTATCTTTGATTTGAGATAATAAAAAGTCATTGACATCCTTTCCCGCAGGGGGAGGGTTATCAATGACCTTTATACTTTTTGGCAGTAAGGTTTGCATCATTTTGGAAGCAAGCCTACCGGCTTTATCGTTATCAAGGTGAAGATAAACTGTTTCTGTTTGAGGGTTATTATCAAGGTACCTTTCTAATGATATGGGGAGTTTACTCTCCTTTGTTTGCTTGTTAGGTTGGTGGATACCTGATAGGGATATGAGGTTATATTGTTTCCAATTTAACCCTTTTCTTTTAAGAAGGGTGGCATAGGATAATAGGTCAATAGCACTCTCGAATAAGTGTATCTTTGTGCCCTCGGAATTACCGATTAGCCGAAAAGCGTATGCCTTATTGCTTCCCGATAGCTCACCCATAATGCGGGTGCTGTTGCACGCTCGAAAGCTACCAAAGCGAGGGATGTTCGTTTCGTCATACCCAACGAAAACTACATTGTGGTGTATGGTGCTTTCAAGTATTAAGCTTTGCTTAACACAATAATGGACAATCGTTTCATCTATACCTCTCTCGTTCAAAAGGTAATCAATTACCTTTTGATGAGGCGGAGTACAGTCTGAAAGGTTAAAGGTTTTTGTGCTATATTCCACTTCATTTATTGCAAAGATAGGTGGGTGGTCGGCAGTATAGCCGAGTATGGTTTGCACGGCCTCGGTAAGAGATAGCCCCCTTACTTTAATGAGGTAGTCAAGTGCTGACTTGCCGCCGATACCTGTCGACCATTGATACCATAAGCCATTGGAAACCTTTAAGCTGTCATGCTCCTTTGTGGAGTAAACACCCGCCGAAACAGGAACAAGATTATCCGGCTCATAGTTTTGCAAATAGGTTAAGAGGTCAATGCGCTTTGCTTCTTGGAGTTGTTCTTTCGAAATCATACATTACCTCTATCTGCAATCTCGACTCGGCCTTGCTGCTTTTGCAAGGGACTCAACTTGTTTGTCAATAGCGCACCGAACACTGTCACGAAGCATATCCATATATGTTACATCGGTGTCCATCCATTCTTGATAGAGATAGTCTAAAGGTGCTTTACATTTGAGTAATGCATGGCACTCTTTATCCGAGAACCTATCCTCCATTTCAAAGATACATATGAGGTCTTCTTTCATCGTGAGTTCATATGCACCTTCGAGGATTTCTTTCGGTGTTTTTATCATAAGGTCTGCTTTGAATGCCTCTAACTCTTTCTTCATTTTGAAGTAGAGTTGGTCACTCGGTTTAGGTTTCTTTAACATTTAAACCTCCTCTTCAAAATAGAAAACCCGTGAGGTATTTCTACTTCACGGGTTCCTACTAATTAGTTCTTTGTTTCCTTAATCATTACACCAGCCATACTGGAACCATTCTAAATCAGCGACATTATCTACACGATTATGCTTTGATTTGTTATGGTTTCTTTGATTGGCTTTATAAGCTTTATTGTTAGGGTTATGCTGGTTTGCATAATTATCTAACTGCTGCTTCGTGTGTGTCTTGCCGGAAACCTTTTTTGGTTTTGCCATAGTCGCATCTCCTTTCTACATAGAAGGTTATCACTCTGGACTTCATTTGCTTTAACCTTCACGGCAAGCAAAGACTTTCTTTGTGATTTAGTATGCAATAGAGAATGGTCGCTACCGAGAGCTTTTTTAAACCGCACGAATGCTTCATTATCTTCAGAACAATTATGATAATGAAAAGTCTTTGCATAATCTAATTATCTATGTGAGGAGTTTAATTTGTACTGCCTTATGTTCTTCAACAATACAAATTCAACCATAACTATTATACCAAACATACAGAATAATTCAACAGAAATTTATCAACGAGCATCTCTGTCAACGGGTACTTTACTCGGTGAGGAATCTGTTGCATCAGGCACATCATCAACAAGGTCATTCTCCTTTTTATCAACATTCAAAAGAGCATTTAACTCATTAAGCCTTGCTTCTTTTTGCTTTAATTCTTCCTCTTTTACAAACGGCTTTTTAATTTCTTCTTTTGCGGTTTCAAACTGCATTTGAGTGTTCTCCCGTTGTTGTTTAGTAGTGTTTAATGTCGCTTCCAATCCGTCGATAATGTTATCAATTCTTACCACATTACCGACACCATCTGTACCGAGTGTTCCTTGATAAGTGATTGCACCTTTAATGAATACGCGATGCTGATGCTCAAAGCTATCATAGTTCACTTCCAATTTAAACCCTCTATATTCGCCTAAAGGATAGGTCTGCGTATCGGGTAAGGTTTTGCATACATCAATAATAGCGGCACCGGCATCTGCTCTTTCGGAGTAGGGAATACCGTTGACTACCATACCGACAAAACTATCGCCGTTGGCTTTTGGATGCTCTTTTGCAGTGACTATATCTTTCTCCAAACCAGCAATACGCTCATCATATTCCGTGATTTTTTGCGGGAAGTAGGAGAGAACCTTGTCTTCTAATGAGTATCGTTCCGACAAAAAGTTGGATTTTAACAGGCGCAGTTTTTGTACCTGAATATCCAAGTCCATCTTCTCTTTAATATACGGGTTACCGGTCGCAAGCATCTTGATTTCAGCATACGATAATGCCGTTTCATCAATGTCTTCAGCCGACCGAACAGGAGACTTGCTTGACATAATTTGAGAGGCAAATTTTTGTTTTCCTTCCACTAATTGATAGAGGTAGGCATCAAAGGTTTGCTCGGTAACATAGCGGAAAATATCTACTTCTTCGTTACCGTTGCCTTGTCGGATAATTCTGCCGGAACGCTGCTCCAAGTCGGAAGGTCGCCAAGGACAATCTAAATCGTGCAAGGCAATTAAGCGGTCTTGCACATTTGTACCTGCACCCATCTTCTGTGTGCTGCCCATTAACACGCGGACTTCACCGCTACGCACTTTCTTAAAGAGGTCTGCCTTTTGTGTTTCCGTTTTGGCATCGTGAATAAAAGCGATTTCATCCGCAGGGATACCCTTTGCGATCAGCTTGTCACGAATGTCAAAGTACACGGAGAAGGTTCCTTGCTTCGGAGTGGACAGATCACAGAACACTAACTGCGCAGATTTTTTGTCGGCATTGGCTTCCCATATCTCAAAGATATTATCGACACAGGCGTTGACCTTACTGCCCTCATAATCGGGAAGCATCTCATCAATCATTCGCTGGTCAAGTGCCAATTTTCTACCGTCGTTGGTGATGACAAGCATATTATCGACATTGGAATCAACCTGACGATTGCGCACCTTATCTGCTCGCTCCGAGAGACCTTCTACCATCTTGGTTTGTAACTCCGAAGGCTTTACGGCAATGTTGTGGTAGTTTGCTTTAGGGACAGGCAGGTCAAGCATATCGGCTGTTTGAATATCAGCAATTTCCTTGAACATCGCCATCAGTTCAGGCAGGTTATAGAAGCGCGCAAAGCGTGTCTTGGCGCGATAGCCCGAACCTTCGGGAGTGAGTTCCACAGCGGTCACGGTTTCACCGAAGGTGGATGCCCAAGCATCGAATAACTGCAGCCCATTCATTTGCAAAGTGTGGTATTGCAAATAGCGCTGAATGGTGTAAAGTTCAACCATTGAATTGGAAATGGGTGTGCCTGTGGCAAATACGGAACCTTTGCCGCCGGTGATTTCATCAAGGTATCGGCACTTCATAAACAGGTCGCTGGACTTCTGTGCCTCGGTTTGAGCGATACCGCCGACATTTCTCATTTTGGTATAAAGGAAAAGGTTTTTGTAGTAATGGCTTTCGTCAATGAAGATACGATCAATGCCGAGTTCTTCAAAGGTGACGATGTCATCCTTTCGGCTTTGGTCATTAAGTTTAGCTAATCGAGTTTCAAGGCTCTTTTTTGTTCTCACCATCTGCTTGACCGTGAAGTTCTCTGCGTTGTTTCTCTTTGCCTCATCAATGCCCTCAACGATTTCATCAATCTGTTGTTCGATTAAATATCGCTGTCGCTCTAAGCTCATTGGTATCTTTTCAAACTGCGAATGCCCGATGATAACAGCATCATAATCGCCTGTTGCAATTCTGCCGCAGAAGGTTTTACGGTTCTTTGTTTCAAAATCCTTTTTAGTAGCGACAAGAATGTTTGCAGAAGGATAGAGCGTTAAGTATTCGGCTGCCCATTGTTCCGTCAAATGGTTTGGGACAACAAATAAAGACTTGGTGCATAAACCAAGTCTTTTGCTCTCTTGCGCAGCAGCAACCATCTCAAAAGTTTTGCCGGCACCGACTGCGTGAGCCAATAGCGTATTGCCTCCATAGAGGATATGCGCAACGGCATTTTTTTGATGCGGGCGCAAGTTTATTTCAGGGTTCATTCCGCTAAAAATAATATGACTTCCGTCATATTCACGAGGTCGTGTAGAATTGAATTTGTCGTTATATAACCGACAGAGTTTTGTTCTTCTGTCGGGGTCTGACCATATCCAATCTTTGAAAGCCTGCTTTATCAATTCTTGCTTTGATTGCGCGATAGCCGTTTCCTTTTTATTGAGCACGGCAGTTCGTTTGCCATCGGCATCTTCCACATAATCAAAGATGCGCACATTTTTAAGGTTAAGAGTTTGTTCGATGATTTTGTAGGCATTGATGCGTGTTGTGCCATAGGTGCTGTTTGCTTTAACATTCCCGTAGTCACTTGATTTGCCAGTGATGTTCCATTCACCTGTATGCGGCGAAAAGTTCACTTTAATTTTGTATCTGGAATAGTAGGGGGTATCCAAAAACTCATAGATAAACTTCTGTACAACATCGGGCGGTAACCAAGTGGCACCTAAACGCACATCAATCTCACTTGCACTTAAATCTTTTGGTTGCACTTTTTCAAGTGCTTCCGCATTAACTTGAAATTCAGGATTAACCTTTGCCAAGTTTTCAGCGGCTCGCAATTTGGCACGAACATTTCCCGAAAGGTATTCATCGGCAGGTAAGTATTTGTTTTCGGATGGTCTATCTTCCGAGTACATAGGATTAAGAAAGATAACACCGACTAAATCAGAATAGATTTCTTCTTCCGATTTGCCCGTGAGCTGCATCATATATTCCATATCGGGCTTTGCTTTTTCGCCCATAGATACGGCGAGAGCTTCCATAGATGTGTCAACACTTGTTACGGGAATATGCGGTTTAATAGTTCTCTTTGAGAACATATCCGCTTTTCGTTCAAGGTTGCCTTCTTCGTCAAGCACCTCCAATGCGGAAAGCAGATAATATGAGTTGTCATCAGAGAACACCATGCGGTTGGCACGACTATTGATAAGACCATACTTTTTGGTAAAGGCATCATAAACTTCGTTTAAATGCTTTTGTTCTGCCAAGATTTCGCTTTCAGGAAAGTCATCGGTTTGCAGTTCAATGAGCTTGCGTACACTCTCGCGGATTTGAAGTAATCCTTTAATGCGGTTTTCACCTGTTGCTGAAGTTTTTACTTCCTTCATTATGGAATTTTCGCGGAAATAAATAGTTCCGTCAACCAAAGTAAAAGAAAAGTTTTTAACTGTCGGGTCTGCGGGGATATATGCCACATCTTCTTCCAAATCATCATCAAGAGTGACTTCGGTGTACTCTGTGCTGATATTGGAAAACGCCTGTTCAAGCTGTTCTTCAAGTGTTCTGTCATCGAATGGCTCGCATGTGCTTTCGGGACCGAACCTGCCCGATTTCATCACCATATTGCCGAGTATCATTTCGGGATGCTCGACAAAGTATTTGTTCAACCGAATACCGTCTTCACTGCTGTCAAGCATCAGCCAGTCCGGTTCCTCATTGACCAATCGGTCACGCTTTTTCAATACAAGAATATCCGATGTGACATCGGTTCCTGCATTGCCGCCAAATGTATCGTTCGGCAGGCGAATGGCTCCGAGAAGCTCCGCTCGCTGCGCAATATATCTGCGCACCGCCGAGTTTTCTTTATCCATCGTGCCTTTGGAAGTAACCAAAAACAAAAGACCGCCGGCACGGACTTTATCAATGGACTTTGCAAAGAAGTAGTCGTGAATAAGGAAGTTGTGTTTATCGTACCGTTTGTCGGCGACTTTGAAATCGCCGAAAGGCACATTACCGACCACGACATCAAAGAAAGAATCGGGCAGATTGGTTTTTTCAAAGGGTGAAGCCATTACAGATGATTTTTGATATAACTGTTGGGCTATCTGTGCAGAAATGCTGTCGATTTCTACGCCATACATTTTGCTGTCTTGTAACTCCTTCGGCAGCATACCGATGAAGTTGCCGATACCGCACGAAGGTTCCAAAATATTGCCTTGTTTGAAGCCCATACTTTGCAAAGAAGAATAGATTGCTGCGATTACAGGTTGGGGTGTGTAGAAGGCGGTTAGGGTGCTTTCTTTTGCCGCTTCATATTCATCGGGGGAAAGGGTGATAATTAACTCTTTGTATTCATCAGCCCAAGCGGAATTGTTTTCATCAAACGCTTCGGGAATACCGCCCCAGCCGACATACTGTGAAAGTACCTCTTGTTCTTCGGGTGTGGCAAAGCGATTATCAAACTCGCACTCTTTGAGCACATTGATAGCTGCAATATTGCGACGAAAACGCTCTTTTTTGCCGACAGTTTCGATTTCCTTTTGTGAAAAATCAAAATTATGCCGCTGTTCCGGCGGCACTTCGGGATGCAAATCGAATTCGTTTACTCTCGTGTGTATTTTTTGCGGCGCAGGGAGGATTTCTTCGGGCGGCTTTTCTCCCTTTTGAAGTAAAGGTAAAATACTTTCTATATGCTCTCTGCGAAAGATTGGAAACCCGTTATTCTCGGCGAATGTCTTGTCTCGCATCGATACATAATTGCCATTGACCGATTCGACAACAAAGTGCATACCATCAAGGACAATCTCCTCGCCGATTAAATCTGTATAGTCTTGTTCGGGTGCTGTTTCTTGTGCGGGTAAGGCATTCGTATGAGCAGTTAAGTCATACAGCAAGGTTTGTAAAGTTTTTAACCTTTCCGTTTCATCATTTCCCGCTTCGTGTGCATCAATGCTGATTTCGGCAGCTCTGTCCGATAGAAAACTGATTAGGGACTCGCAAAAGGCTTTTTCTTGCAGATTCTTCTGCATTTTCGCTTCTGCATCCTCATCGGTTTCATCGATTTCAAGGTTATCTTGGTAATCATAAAAGTCATAATCTTTCGCAAACGAAACCAAGCGAGAAGCAAGAGAAGTTTGTTCAACTTCTTCAACGGTTTTTTCTGTTTTGCCAGGTGCGACTACCCGCTTTACATCTTCTTGCTCAGCGAGCGCGACAGTGTAGCCCTTTGCAACAAGCTGTGAAATATACAGGTCGATGTTATGAACAGGAACACCGCACATCGGGATGCGTTCCCCGGTTTCCGTGTTTATCGTTCTACCGGTCAATACAAGGTCGAGTTCTTTGGCTACATTTTTAGCGTCTTCATCAAGGGCTTCATAAAAATCTCCAACCCTGACAAACAAAATGGTATTGGGATACTGTGCTTTTAGTCCCGCATAGCTTTGGATAAACTCAGGCACTTCATCAGCAAAAGCAGGTTTAACATTGTATTTTGCAGCATATTTGACGATTTCTGTAACGATGTCGCTGTCCATGCTTAAGCCTTCAACAAGCAAGCCGTTTACATCAAAGGCGAGTACCTCATTAAGAATAAAGTCATAAACTTCTGCATCTTTCCAGACATTGTCATCATCATATGCTATCAGCGTACTACCATCAAATTCGACAGTAATATCATTCATTTTGCAAGCGTGAAACAAGTTATCGAGTGCACCGAGTTCTTGGATTTGATCATTGTTGAGTTTCTGTGTCGTGTCTTTTTGTGGCTCCGATTTATCCTCATTGCCTTTTTCGATTTCATTTGCAGGGAGATATTTGCCCGCCTTAATCAGTCGGTCAACTCTTTTTGCAATATCTGTCCAAGGCAAAAGGACTTTAGCATATGGCTCCATAATGGAACCGTGACTGAAATAGAAGCCTTTACCATCAAAGTTTGCATTGTCATTACCCGAACCGAAGCCGCTTAAACCATATTCATTTTTCAGCATTTGTGCTCTTTTTTGTACATCGGTATTTTCTTGAAAAAAGGATACAACTCGTTGTTTCCCTCCGCTGACCATTGTGCCGGAAATAAGCAGTTTGTCGATTTCATCGTCTGAAATGAAATACTCTCTTTCGGGGTTATATCCCGCTTCGGCGATATAGTCCTTTTTTTCAAGAGACACTCCTTTCATAATCTCATAGATGTATTCGGGAGAATACCGAAAAGAATACTTTAAAGCACTTTGAAGGCTCCCTCTGCGACGGTTATCCATAAACTCGATATAGTCATTATCTAAATCTTCAAAAGTATCGGGATTTGAAAGCAGGTTTTTGACTACTTCTAATTCATCGGGATAGCCGTATTTTTCTTTTAACGGTTCTATGAGTGACGGGAAACAGCGTTCTCTGTCGATTTCCGTCATATCACGGTAGAACATTGTGATGCGTTCTGCTAAAAAAGTCAGTTCTCTATCATCGACTTTGTCCAACTGATATTGCGGTAGGTACCTGCCCATATCAAGTAGCTCGCCAATTCTGTTGGCGACTTGCTCCCACGACAGATGAGTAGCGGTAGATTTCTGCGCCGACTTTCCTCTGGAGATATACATCCCATCTTGGTTATACCAAACGGCAATCGGTTCACCTTGAAAATAAAAACCGGCACCGTTAGTTCCGTAGTGCGTTTTTAAAAACTTTGCATTATACTCGTTTCCTCTGTCTCTACGGAAAAACATCACGATATCCAACTTGCTGTTAGTCTCGTTTGAACCGATGCAAAGGGCTTCATCAATAATCTGCTGCGGTAAGGTAAAATCAAATAACAGGGAAGTTTGTTCCGGTTCGTCAAAGCTTTGTTCCATAGGAATGGAATCTGCAAAGTCAAAGAGGTTGATTTGCGGGGATTGGTTTTCGATATACTTGCCTTGTCTTATAAGGTTGTCTGTCAGCTCGGCGACTAAACTCCAAGAAAAAACGGACTCCTTTGTGCGTGAGAGGTAGTGACCTTCCCACAAAAGAAGTCCGTCTGCTGTCGGGTAGTACCCGACTCTTTGGTTGCCTATATCCAATTCGGTATAGCGAACAGGATAGATAGATTTGAGAAACTCGGCTTGCCGCTCATTATCGGGATTTGCCTTGAAGAATTCTGCAATAGTCGATTTGTCTTGAACAAGGTCGTTATCCTTGTTGGCAAGAATGCCGAGTATCACTTCTTCATCAACGAAGGGCGGCAGCTCATCGCTTACCTCTGATAAACTACTTCCGTCAGCACGATTTCCTGCACTCGACTCTTGAGATTGTTCATCCCTTGCACCCAAGCCATCATGTTCTGTGCCTTGAGTGCTTCCGTCAAGCCCTCTTTTTTCGCCATCTGTTTCATCAGGCGGCTTTCCATCTCGGTCGCTCTCGTCTGAATCTCGCCCAGATGGCTGTCGAGCTTGCACTGCATCTTCAGGCTCGTGTAATACGGTTTGTGGTTCTCCTTGAGAAACTGTCTGTGCATTTCGGCGTACCGACCAAAATGTATCTGCTTGTCCTGCGGGAGAACGAGGTTCGGAAGTTTCATCCCGTTCACGGTTGTGTATTGTACTTGTGTCATTGTGAACACTCCTTTCGTTTTCTTTATCGGCTTTAGTATATTCGCTTTGCTTTTGTTGCGCAAATGTGCGATTTTGTTTTGCAAGAGAAAATACGGTTCTTCCTATTTCGGACAGCCCCATTTTTGCAATATCACTTGTTGCAGTACCGAGAACCGATAAGGCATCGGGAGTATTATAATCAAAGACAGATTGAAAATCCTCGTCCGCAAAATATTCGGTAGCGTCAATGCCAAGCCGTGTGAGTATCATAAAGGCAACGCTTTTTTCTACAAGCATTCTGAATTCGCTTTCAATGATATCATCGTCAAGGTCTTCAAGGTAGCTGCCTTGTTTGGAATATCTTATCAAGTCACTTTTGTAATCGGGAAGATTATCCGCTGCCATATTTTCGGCCGCGGAAATGACAGCATTTGCAATGTCAAACTTTTTGGAGAGTTCACCATAGGTGTCTTCAAGCATTTCGACAACATCATCGGCATATTCGTCCCGATAAATCCAAAGAGGAACAGGCTTGGAAAACTCGGTTTGTCTTGTGTCGGAAATATCAAAGTAATATTTCAGTCTTTGGTTTTGACCGGCAAGGTCTTGAATGACCGCTATGCCGGAAGCGCCTGTTTTGATTCTTCTACCGAAGCGTTTATTCCAAGTGTCAAAGGGGAGGACTGCGGTGGCATCTGGTCTTTGTGCATAGAGTAACACTTGCTCTTCAAACGGAAGTTTAAAGTTTCTGCAAGCGGTTGTTAAAAAGGATTGCCACTTCTCGGATGAATTTATGATTTCTTTGAGTGTTTCATCGAAAGTGGCTTTTATAAACTCATATTTATTCGGCATAAGACCTCCTATCTTTCCCATTGACGATTCTTCGGCTGTATCAGTTTCCCTTCGTCCGTGTAGTTGCGGGGATCAGCGTGTTTACTGTCCCAACCGTGAATAGAACCGCCAATCATAGCACCAATTTGTTTTTTAGACACGCCCAAGTCTTTGTTTAAATTATTAGTATATGCTTCGTTTAAAGGCGAATATATACTTGGATTAGGTATGATTTTGCTTTGAGCATTTCCTTTTATGATTTCGATGATTTTGTTATTGTCTTCGTCAAAGGTGTATGCTTTCTCGGGAAGAGATTGGCGATAAGGGATAACGGTACTTTCTGCGCGTTTACAAATCTCTGCAAATTCACAGATATGATAGATACAATTACCGATTTCAGTGTGATATTCATCAATGAAACGACAGTTTCTTACGACACTACTACCATCTTTGTGAAAGATTTTGATATTGTCACCGTCCTCCAACATAAAGATAGTTTTGTAGTCGGGAGTGATAAAACGAATATCTTTGGATGCCTTTTTTATGTGGTGGTCAAGGTACTCTTTTTCATAGGCAAAGATGTAGAAATCATAATCACCTAATTGATACGGCTCAAAGCGGATGAGAAAAGCATATTCTTCAACATCAACTCGGAAGCCGTATTCTTCACCGTAGTTGCCTTGCATAAGGGCTTTTTGCTGAAAAGAACAAAATGCTCTCATGTTATTGCGATTGCTCATCGGTTGATATTGTCTTTTGTCGGTTTGAAGCGCATCAATTAACTCGCCGAAAATCATAACGAAGTGTTCATTGTCATTGCTGCCATCATACTCAAAAAAAGTAGGGTGATACTCCTCTCCGCTTTTGCCGAAATCACCACGAAGGTAACCCAAGTAACCGGTTTTAGAACTGATAGTTTGTGATTGGGTGTAGGCATAGAGTTGTTCTTTCTTGCCCATAGGTCGCAAATTAAGTTCCATTCTTGTCACTTCCTTTCGGGGAATCAAGTTTTAAATGCGGACTTGCAAGATACTCAATTATCCTTTTTTGGCGCACTGCTTCTCGGATTTCTAAAACATATTCGAGTTCAACCCGTGTAATGGTTTTTACACCGATAATGCTTATGTCCATATTCAGAATACTTTTTTCATCGGCATATCCGGCATTTTTGAGTTTTTCAAGAAGTCTATACTTGTTGACAGTCGGATTGTTTGGCATATTTCTCTGCCTCCTTTGCCATATAGTGTTCAATCATGGGGATTTCGCAGTATGCATTGATAACGATTTCCTTTTGTGCATCATACAAGGAGTCGTGGAATTTGAGCCTCGCTGTGTTATCGTTTCCTTCTCGCATAAAGAAGGAAATATACGGCGATTTCGCTCTTTTATTCCGACCGATAAAAAAAGTGACATCCCGAATAGGAAGCCGCTGAATAATCTTGTATCCGAAAATATATTTGTTCATCGTGCATCACGCTCCTTATGGGTTTTGGTAAATCCGTTCTGTCTATCATAGAACCGTACTTTTTCTACGCCACGCTTGACCAAATCTCTCTGCGCAGCATAAAGTGACTTATGGTAGTGCCCCCAATAAAAGTTAGTTAAATCCTCGTTTGCTTGCCATGTGACATAGGGCGTTGTCATATTGTTTTCGGGGATGTTGGGATTATGGCCTAACGCTAAAACCGCATCCCCGATAATTAAGGTTTGTATGATTTCATACTCACCGTTCATCTTTTTTTCGCTCATTTAGCGCGCCTCCTCTCGTTGTTTGATGATTTTTTGGATGTGAGTTAAATTGGTTTTTGCCCATTCGGGTAGTTTGTCCTTATCGAGTGTGCCGATTACATCATATCTTTCGACTCGCGAATGTGTCTTTGTGGCAAGGTTATACCCGAAAACGCCTGTTCCTCTGGCAAAAGGATTTGTGCCGTTGCCACCGGTGACAAAAAACAGCTGGCTTTCCTGCGTTTGGTATTCTCGTTTCAATACAAGAGGATTTAAAACGATGATTTTGCCTGCAAGATACTCGTTGTTTCCCACAGGTTTACACATCTCTTTTGTGATAACAACCATTTCTTTCGGAACTGTCTTTTCGAGTTCTGATACTCGTTGAGCCAATCTGTCGCTGAAATTGTGCATGATTTCGAGATAATTATCACTACCCATTTGTTCTCGATAAAACTCGACACCTGAGGCATATTCAATATCACAACAGACAAAGCGAGGGCTTTCGTTAATACTCTCGGCGACAACCAACTCTGTTTTGCCAAGCGATACGCTCTGAATAATCTCATAACTACCAATCATTCTTTTTTCTGTGTTCATACACACCTCCTTAAAAGGAAAGGGACAATCTTGTGATTGCCCCTTTCAACAAATATGGTTTTATTCTGCTTCTCGCAACCAAACAATGTTCGATGCTCTTGCTCCCCAAGGGGAACCGGAAATAGAACCTTCTACATTATCAATTCTAATTTGTTTAGTTATACTGTTAAAAGCATATCTTTCAATGGTTTCAACGCTATTCGGAATGGTCAAGTTTGTAGTAGCTGTACAACTTGAAAAAGCATATTCTCCAATCGTTTTCAGACCGGAGGAAAGATTGACTGTGACAAGGCTTTTGCAAGAGCGAAAGGCATTCGAACCAATTACTGTAACATTATCAGGTATGGTGATACTTGTAAGACCGGATGAGGAAAAAGTATTTGATTCAATTTCCGTAATATCAGAAGGGAGTACAATGCTTTTTAACTGAGAACAGTAAGAAAATGCATTGCTTCCGATACGAGTAAGACTTTGCGGTAACTTAATATATGTCAAATTGGAACAGTTTTCAAAAGCACCGCTATTAATTTCCGATACTCCCTCCTCGATTACAACACTTGTAAGGGGAGTCCATGCTACACAACGATTGCCTTCGCTATACGAAGCCCCTACATTTTCAAGCCAACTGGGGATAGTTATGCTGGTAACCGGTTTATTATTCAGATAGAGAGCACGTGTAATGAAAGTCGGATCACTGCCAGCATTTTCAAAAGAGATGTGGAACCACTCATTGATTGTACCGGTAAAATTCACTTTTATGAGTTTGCTACAACCCGAGAAGGCATTACTTCCGATTGTTTCGACTCCGGGATTAATATTAAGTGTTGTGAGTGCTGCGCATCTTGCAAATGCTGATGAAGCAATGTTTTTTGTCCCATTGAGCGTTATGGTAGCCAGCTTTGTCAACGAGGAAAAATTAAACTTATCCAAATTTGGCGTGTTTTTTCCTATTGTGATTGAAGTGAGAAGCTTGCAGTTATACACGGGTGATTCTTCACCGTAATTGCAAGAACCGCCTAACTCATTGATACTGTCCGGCAAAACTAAACTTGTTAGTTTTGTGCCATTAAATGCGCTGTGCCCTAAATACTCAACTTTGTCGGGAATGGTCACGCTGGAAAGAGCAGTGTATGCGAAGGCATATCCACCTATGCGAGTAAGATTCGGTGACATCGTGATTTTTGTGAGATTTGAGCAACTTTTAAAAGCATTTGCAGGGATAATGGTAATAGTATCCGGAATAACAAACTGTGTAATAGCTGAATATGCAAATGCTTCGCTCCAATTTGTAAGATTTGCGGGAAAATTCAGTTTAAGAAAGGGAGAAGTACCATTTGCGGTTCTTTTGGAAAAAGCATGGTTTTCGATTGTTGTAACAGAATCAGGAATAGCGATCTCTGAATAATTGCAATATGAAAACGCTTCTGTCCCAATTGTTTCTAAACCTTCAGGCAAAATCAGTTTGCCGGTAACATTAGCGTACCGAAATGCTTGATCTCCAATAGTTTTAAGTTTTGAACCTTGCTCAAATGAAATATATGCATATTTACTTGAGTTTGAAAGATAACCGTTTATTTCTGCTAAAGCAAGTGTTCCCAATTCTTCCACAGAAGCAGGAATTTCAATCGGTTCTTTAATGTTTGCACATGTGAATGCACAGTTTCCGATATACTTGAGTGAAGACGGCTTTTCAAATATGACTTTATTTACTGTTCCAAAACCAAAAGGAGATTGACTGCCTACACTATCCTCAATTCTTTCAAGTGTTTTGGGAATAACAATATCGCAATCTGTTCTGTCAATTCCCTTTGTGAGAGCGGATACATCAGATGAGATACTTTTAACTCCATCATAATTGTCAGCTTCATTTGGTTCGGGAAAAAGCATAATGCCAAAGGTTTCTAACTTGTCTTTACCCAGTTCGGTAATACCTGTAATTTGACCGGTAGTGTAATCGTCATCAGCCCAAGTATAGCAATCATAATCCACAATCGGCAGCAAACGAATGTTATAGTTCCAACTGCCAAACCAAAGCCCTGCAGTCATATTCTGCACTTTTCCAAAACCCATTGTTGAAACGGGATTGTTTATGCGAACGCCATCTTCGTAAGTGAATTTGGTTTTCTCTTGTGTGATGGATGCAGGGATTTCATCTTTTCCGTAGGAAGAAAGCATAAAGCTATTGTCGGGTTGAAGTTTCACCATAGCATCGCCAGCTATATTTCCTTCTACAGATACTTCGAATGAAAAATCATTAGTATCATTTGGCTTGAAAGCGCCATCCACTATGAGAATGGCGGGCACTTTTGCAGTGTATGTGGTATGCTGCGTTGCTCGAACTTCTACTGTTTGTTCCCCGATAATGTTGTAGGTATTGTATACGGAATAATCCGTGTTCCTCCTTTGCGTTTCATCAATGCCGACATTGACTTTGTCGTCATCGAAATTCTCGGAAGCTTTACTATCTTTGACTAAATCATAGTAGCTCGAAGCATTTACCGGAAGGATGGAAAACGGAAACACAACCATTACGATAAGAACAAACGAAATAATCAGTTTAAATCTTTTCACATTTACCTCCTAGTATTTTTATAGAGTTAATTGGTGTTGTGCTGACGAAATGGACATGCACATTTTCTTAAACCAATCTGGATTGCAAAATCGCCATGCCATAATCCTGCGGTCATGCCTGACACCGCACCTGCACCGGAAGAAGTTAAGGTTGCATCATATCTTAAGCCATCAGCATAGGTGAAGGTTGTCTGCTCCTGTGTAATGGTGCCCGTAATATCATCCTTGCCGATAGAAGACATAGTAAAGCTTTCATCGGGTTCGATATATACTTCTTCATCGCCTGCAATATTGCCGGTGGCAGAGACTTCATAACCAAAGTCATTGGTTCTATCGGCACCGACATATGCACCGTTAACAATCAAAACGGCAGGAACCTTAACGGTATAGGTGGATGCTTGTGAAGCGTACACGAGAACAGCCACTTCATCATCGCCGTCTTCTTCAGTATACACAGAATAGGTGGTTTGCTTATTCTGCGTCAGGTCTTTTCCGACATAAACAGAAGAGTTTGAATTATCGTGAAAATCCCTTGAACCATAGGAGTTTTGAGTTGTACTCGCTGCAAAGGTGGGCAAAGCGAGTGTAAACAGCATTGCGACTGCCAGAACGATTGAAAGTGTTTTCTTAATGTTTTTCATGGGTTAAAATCCTCTTTTCTTTAAATTAGTTTTTGATGACGGAAACCGTTTGGTAAAACGTATTTCCTTTTTGGTACTTGTCCGCCGTATATGCGGTGATTTCGTATTTGAGTTTGCTTCTTCCGAGAGGGAGTTTATCATAAACATCCGCTTGAATTGAGTAGCCCGCTTTAATAAGTGAAACTTGTTCTGTTTTCTCATTATAGGTTTGGAAAATCAACTTATCGCCGCAGTAGATTTTATAGGCGAGCAGGAAGTTTTTGTTATTCTCAGTGTCCAAATGCAATAACTCTAAAGTTCTGTGTTTCGGGGACAACTTAATCTCGCTTCCGTCGTATCCGTTAATATCTACATACAGGACTTTATATCCCATGTCTTTGACTTCCTCGATGATTTTTTCACCTTCAACGGGTAACGCTTTAATGCTCATATATCGAGGCACGAATTTTGAGGCGCTGACAATGATTGCAGTTAACAGAATAGCGAGAATAATAAAAAGAGGATTGAGGGTAGTTACTCTTAAAAAATCATTACCACCAACCCAAGCATATCCGTATGTGTGTGCCGACCTGTTTTCTTTTACATCGTAATTTTTTTCGCTATCGTCTTCACATAAAACGGCTTTTGCGATTTTTCTTTCTCTCAACTTCTGTCTGCCGGATTTTTCTTTAAACCGAAGCTGCCTTTTACGAATGTTACCGACAATGTGCGCTTCATTTTCATCTCGCCAAGCATCAAACTCTTTTTTGGAGAGTACGGCACAACTGCCTATTAACTTTTTCTTATGACTGTTTTCTGTCAGTTCCTCTGCGTTTTTAATAAACAATTCTTTGTATCTGCTCATAGATAAACTCCTCTCGTTTTTACTTAGTTATTTCTTTCTGTTTTTGATTTGCAAAATAATAATAGCCGCAAGAATTACGACTACTACACTAATGCCAATGATTGCTTTAATGCTCATGCTTATCATCCTCCTTGTCAGATTTCTTTCTCTTTCTGAGAAGATTGTAAACGATAACGAGAATGGCGAGAGCAGATGCAGCAGCCATTGTATATATGGTTCTCTTGTCGAGATTGTCGCCGGTGTCCGGAACTTTGGTGGTTTGTTTCGGTTTCGGCATAGTGATTTTTACGGTTTGTTCCTTATCCTTTAAATCACAATGGGAAGCAATTTCGGTGCCATCTTTATACAGCGTTTCAAAGACGACAATTTCAGTATCTTCCGTGAGGTAACTGCTATCAACCTTGAAAACAAGTTCTAATGAACCGCTCGGCTCTTTCGGTACAAAGGTTATTTCGGCAGTCACAGTTTTGCCGTTAATAAGCAACGGTTTGCCGGTCTTTTTATCCATCAAAATTCCCTTGATGGTATATTCCGTTTCGGGAACTAAATGCTGATACTCAACAATGTCATAAATATCAAGCACTTTGTTTTGTTCCATCGTTTTCTTACCGTTCACGGTAGCACTTGTTTTGAGTTCGGGAATACGGTCATTCACGATATTATACTCGATAACTTGTTCGTTTTCGGTAATGTCAAGTGTATACAATGTACTGTTTTCAAGATAACCGTCGGCGGCTTTCAATTCCTTAATGAAATAGGAACCGTAGGGAACACCTGCAAACTCAAAAGCACCGTTCTTATCGGTTGTCACAGTCAAAACAGCTGTTTGTTCATTATACTCTTGTGCGTCAGATTTGAACAAACCGAAAACAACTCCCGCAATAGGTTTGCCACTTTCTCTGTCGGTTTTTGTTCCTTTGATACTGCCATAAAGCAATTTGTTTTCAATGATTTGTCCGTCATTGATTTGAATATCAATAACGGATTCATCTTGCCCTTTATATGCTGCATCAAATTCATACTTACTTTCATCAATGATATAATGATTATCGGCAGAGAGTTCTTTCACATAATACTTTGCGTTTAAAGGCAGGTCACAATCAAAAGCAACTTTGCCGTTTTCATCGCAATATGCGAAAGTGATAAGCCCATTTTCGGGGATTTCAGAACCGTCCGAGGCAGTAATTGTTTCTGCGGCAAAAAGACCGAATTGTATGGATTCTACTTCGCCCGATTTACCGATGCCGAAGGTTTCATCAACCTGAACCGATTTTGCAAGTGAAACGCTTACTTTCTGTCGTTGATTGTTCATATTCAAAGCGGTACTTGTTACTTTGATATTTTGACCGGCATAGGAAAGCTCTACAATATATTCGGTTGTGTCTTTCACAAAACCATCGGGTGCTGCCTTTTCGGTAACTTTGTATTTGCCGAGATATATCGCTTTGGAAATGGCAATGCCGTCTTCACCGGTTGTGATTTCATCTATCAAAGCTCCTTTATGGTAGCGAATGGCACCGTCGCCTGTTGCAATATCTTCAGCAGCATAGACTTCAAAGACAGCATTTTTAAGGTTCTGTTCTTCATATACAGGCGTATATATACTATCGCTGTTTTCCACGCTCGCAAAAACCTCGCCGGTCTTGGTGATTTGGATAACACCTTTTTGTGCCACATTTTTTTTGTTTACTTTTACGATTGTGAGTGCATCTTCATAGTGGCTGTTTTCTCTTGTTACATCAAAAGAAACGGGAGAGTTATCTAATACATAGCCGTAAGGCGCAGTGACTTCTACAAGGGAATAACCTCTACCCAATTCCAATTTCTCGGGTGTTAAAAGATAGCCTTCTTCATTAGTATAGAAAGTATCCACGGTTGTCTTTTTGGGATAAGTGAAAGACATTGAAATCTTTTTGCCCGAAGCATCAAAGATTTGGAAACCTGCGCCCGCATAAGGAATGCTTTTGCCTGTTTCTGTATCTGTCTTTATGATTTTGATATATGCTTGGAATGGGGCGTTGTTAATAAGATACTTGTAGGTTTTACCGTTTTCCGAAACAAATACATCAAAGTCCGGCATAAACTCAGAACCTTCTTTGCCTTTTGTTTGATGAACAGTGTATACGCCGTAAGGCAAATTAGTGGCTTGTGCAAAACCGTCATTATCGCAATCTAAAACCGCTTTTTCACTTGCTTTTGCATCGGCAAAAGAACCGGCAGATTTGAGATAGACTTGGAACTCTGCTTCAGGTTCGGGAGTTTCAATTTGCGTACTGCCGTCATCGCTGTGCTTAATAACAGCAATGTTACCTTTGATTACCTGTTCTTTTACTGCCGCACTTGTACTGTTGTATTCAATGGTATAAAGAGATGCACTTGCACCGACATTATCGACAGTGCTATCAAGCAAATATCCCTCACTCGGTTCAATCTCTTTGATAGTCCAATGTTCACCGCAAATATAGTAGTCTGTGGTGAATTGACCGTGAGCATCGGTAGTATATGTGCCAACCAACCGGCCGTTATCATACAAACCATATTTTGCTCCGGCAAGAGTAGCATCGCCTTGTGCGGCGCCTTTTTCTTTGTCAGTTTTTGTAACGGTTACCCGAAACTTTTTGAGAGTATTTGTGAAACTTGCTTTTGTAACCTCATTCCACTTGATTGAGGTGGTCTGATTATCGGGAATAACATAGCGTATAGCCGTATTAACTTCTTCAATAACATATCCCGTACCAATCAAGATGTTTTTAAAGGTGGCAACACCATCTGCATTGGTGCTTGCAGTTTCATTGATAGTTTCGCCCGACAGGGAAGTACCTGTCAATCTGAATTTTACGCCTTCATTAATGCCATCCTCGGAAGTTTTCGTTACTTGCAAACTGCCTTTTCTAAGCACATTAGAAAATGATATGGTTGCGGTTTTATTTGATTGAACAGTAACGCTTTTAGTGCTTTGCGGCTCATAAATATTACTGCTCGCTTCGGTTACAGTATAGGTACCGGGAACAAGGTAATCTAAAACCGCTTCACCGTTTGCATCGGTGGAAACGGTTTTGGTATAATTTGTTCCATTGATAGTGAATTTAAAGCCTTCGGTTTTTCCATCTTCCGACACCTTTTTTATTTTTAAATCACCAAGTGGTTGGATATTACCTACAACCGAAAATGAGACGGGATCATAGTATGCCGAATAAATCAGTTTTTGGTAACTCTCACTGCCGTAAGGGTAGTAGAGCAACAGCTCGTCATCATCACCGGTATCGGTTTTGTAGTAGGCACCGTTAAGGATACTGAAAGAGGTTTGTGTGCAGGTTTTATCGACAGTTACAACGAGCGTGTTTGTGCCGGCGCTGTGAACCATTTTTATCCCGTCTTTGTTGATGGTAAAAGCGGGATAGTCTTTAAAGACTTTGTTCGTATCCGTAAAGGTTTTACTTGTGCCAGCTGTGATTGTTCCGACATTGGTTTTATCGAAAGAGGGCTTTGTGTTCAGTTTCTTCATATTTGCTTCTGCCGTATCACACCAGTTCTCGTAATCACTGTCAGAGAAATCCCAGGAAGTGCTACTGCCCATAATCGACCAAACTTTCTTTTGACACATAGCCATATCTTTCCAATTTATGGAATTACCATGCTCGAGATAGTAACCGGCAAAAATCCATTTCGCTGCCGTAATGACATCGGCATTAGAACCTGCTTTCCTTGCTTTTAAATATGCTTCGGAAGGGGATGTGGTGTTGTATTCAACACAGAAAAGCGGGTAAGTGTTTCCACCGACAGTGGCGGTATGGAGTTCGTGACCATAATGAGAACTAACAGTCACATTAATATCGCGTCCTGTCACTTTACCCAAGTTAGCACTTTCAGCAAAAGCTGCTAATGGAAATACCGAGGTGAGTATTAATAAAGCAAGTAAGAGAGATACTGTCCTTTTACTTAATCTTTTCATTCTTGTCCTTTCCCTGCAAAAGAAAAAGAGCAAGATTTCTCTTGCCCTTTTCTCCGCAGTATTTTGTTTTAGTAAGTGAAGTTACCTGTCCATCTTCCGCAGTTAGAACAACTCCAACACTCATAACCGGAGGGGCAATTACGGAAGTATTCATTCTCACCGATTGTACCGCTTTCAAACAGACTGTTCCATTTGTTCATTTCAGCATTAACATAGGCTCTGACTTCACTTCTTGAACTGAACCATCTTCCCATATTGCCGCACGATAAACTGTGATTATAGTTATTGGTACAAGTTTTCGGCTTTGTGGTTTGAGGTTTCGTGGTAGGCGCTTTTGTTGTTTGCTGCCTTTTAGTAGTTGTCTGTTTTTTGGTGGTTGTAGTTTTCTTTTCGGTTGGTTTTTGAGTAGTGGGTTGTTTGTGAGTGGTGGTAGCTTCTTTGGTAGTGGTTTGTGATTTTGTAGTTTCTTTCTTTTCGGTAGTCGCTTTTTTAGAAGCGCTTTTCTTTTGTTTCTTTGAAGTCGTTTGAGTGGTTTCCTTTACACTTTCTTTTTTAGTAGTGTCGGTTACCAACTCACTTGTTTCTTCACTGGTTATACTGACTTCTGTTTGCGGATCCGATGGGTTGGTGCTTGCTTTGACTGCGCAGGCAGTGAGCGAAGCAACAAGTACCACTAAAATCACTAATACATATTTCTTCATAATATCATCTCCTTTATCTAAATCGTACTACCAAAACCGTATTTAGACAAAGGTGCGAACTAAAACATCGGCATCATCTCCTTTATTAATTACTATCTATATATATCAGCGTGGAGTTATATCCACACTACCTTGCATCTCGGCTTTTTTGTTTTTGCAAATACTTGGTGTAATGTTCAAGTGCTTTACATACATATTCCTCGGTTTTTTCAAGGGGAATAGTTTTTGGAATGTACTTTCTAACTCTTTCTGCATGGAGAACGAGTTTTTCTTTTTGATTGGGTTTGATTTCAGACATTATTTTCACGATTTTTTTTGTGTCAAGTTTGCCATTTTCAAAAAGCTTTCTCATTCTGATTGCTTGCGCATGAGAAGGTGTTGATTCGTTTTCATCAATAAAGTCCACGATATCTCTTTGGCTTTCTTCGTCCAGGTAGGACAGTTCAACAGCCGGGCGAAGTGCCATTTTACCCTTGTCCATATATTCAAGCAGTTCGGGAACAAGGTCTGTTAGGCGAATGTATCTGCGGATTTGTTCTCTACTTTCGCCTACTTGATATGCGAGTTCTTCGTTTGAACGTAACTTCGACACCACTGGTGTCGAAGTTATTTCTATTTGCCTTCCCTGATGTTTCATGGCATCATAAAGAATTTTATAAGCAAACGCTTTTTCGCTTGGTAGCATATTATCTCTTTGATTAATATTACTCTCAACCATAACGATTGCAGCAGTTAAATCGTCGTAATCACAGACCATGGCTTTAATTGTCTTTTTTTCTGCTAGTTCACTTGCCCTTAAGCGTCTGTGTCCGGAAATCATCTCATATCTGCCTCCTTCTTTTGGTCTAACAAGTATTGGTAATAATACGCCGTTTTTTTCAATGCTATCGGTTAGTTCTATCATTTTTTCGTCATCAACCACTTTAAAGGGATGGTTTGGATATTCATCAATAAGCGAAATATCAAGTTCTTGGATTTCTCCTGTAATATTTTGGTTCATTTTATTATTCCTCCAATATTTATTTGTTTAAACCAAAGTGCAAAAACACTTTCTATTTTTGCACTTTGGTTTTGCGTGTTACTTGTCCTCGGCACCCCACACGCAACGGGAAGTCATCAGACGATCGGTTGCGAACCAATTCCATTGGGATTTCACCACTGCCGGGTACTCCGCCAGCTCCGTAGAGATGTATCATTATACCTGAATGTTTCATTGCCTTATCCGTTGCAACCGGATATTTCAAAACAGTTCGGAATCGCTCGCCATCTTGCTTTCCGTGATAACCATAAATGGCAGATGGGTTTTGGCGTACTTTTATACGGCTGAGGTTTTTCCTCCATTCAGGAATGTATCTGATGAATGTGTATTTAGTTGTTGAGTTGTGTTGAGAAAAACATTTCTCAAAGAGTAGCCGACGAAAACGCCTTTTTGGCAAAAGTTTTTTGAAACTTTTTTTAAAATTTCGATTTTTTGTAGCATTGCACAGTTTTAGTTGTTTTGATTTGTGCTCTTTAACAACAAAAAACTTCTCTATCTGAAGATAGAGAAGTTGAATAAAAAATAGGCACATCAGCTAAGATGTGCCTATCTATAAGGTTTTTAGTTATTATTGTTTATTTCGAATGTGCGATTTATCTCTTTTCGCCTATGGCTGCCTGTGCCGCTGCGAGTCTTGCGATCGGAACGCGGAACGGGGAGCAGGAAACATAGTCAAGCCCAATCTTGTGGCAAAACTCAACACTGCTCGGGTCGCCGCCGTGCTCACCGCAGATACCGCAGTGGAGGTCGGGGCGCACTTTCTTACCCATATCAACTGCCATTTCCATCAATCTGCCAACGCCGGTTTGGTCGAGTTTTGCAAACGGGTCGTTTTCAAAAATCTTAGCATCCTAGTAAGCGTCGAGGAACTTACCGGCATCGTCACGGCTGAAGCCGAAGGTCATCTGGGTTAAATCGTTGGTACCGAAGCAGAAGAAGTCTGCCTGCTCGGCAATCTGGTCGGCAGTAAGAGCCGCACGCGGAATCTCAATCATCGTACCGACTTCGTACTTCATTTCCACGCCTGCTTTTGCGATTTCTTCATCGGCAGTAGCAACAACGATATCCTTGACATACTTCAATTCCTTGCTGTCGCAGGATAACGGAATCATGATTTCGGGGTCCATATCCCAATCCGGATGCGCTTTCTTCACATTGATTGCCGCGCGGATAACCGCTCTGGTCTGCATCTTGGCAATTTCCGGATAGGTGACAGCCAATCGCAAGCCTCTGTGACCCATCATCGGGTTGAACTCGTGGAGAGAGTCGATAATCGCCTTGATATCGGCAACACTCTTGCCTTTAGCTGCGGCAAGTTTTTCAATATCGGATTCCTCGGTGGGAACAAACTCGTGAAGCGGCGGGTCTAAGAAGCGGATGGTCACGGGGCAACCTTCCAGCGCCTCGTAGAGTTTTTCAAAGTCGCTCTGTTGGTAGGGAAGAATTTTCTCGAGAGCAGCCTCTCTGTCTTCCAACTTCGTGGAGCAAATCATTTCGCGGAAAGCGGCGATTCTGTCCTCTTCAAAGAACATATGCTCGGTACGGCAAAGGCCGATGCCTTCTGCGCCGAGTTCTCTTGCCTTCCTCGCATCTGCCGGTGTGTCGGCATTGGTGCGCACTTTGAGGGTTCTGAACTTGTCTGCCCAGCCCATAATTCTGCCGAAGGTGCCGGCAATCTCGGCATCCTTGGTGGCGATAATGCCATCGTAGATGTTACCGGTAGAGCCGTCAATAGAAATGAAGTCGCCTTCGTGGAATTCTTTACCGGCGAGGGTGAATTTCTTGCCTTCCTCGTCCATAACGATTTCGGAGCAGCCGGAAACACAGCAGGTACCCATACCGCGTGCAACCACCGCTGCGTGAGAGGTCATACCGCCGCGCACGGTGAGAATACCCTGCGAAGCTTTCATACCGGTGATATCTTCCGGAGAAGTCTCTAATCTGACAAGCACAACCTTTTCGCCTCTGGCGTTCCACTCTGCAGCATCATCGGCAGTGAACACAACCTTACCGCAAGCAGCACCGGGGGAAGCGCCCAAGCCTTTACCAATCGGTGTGGCAGCCTTCAAAGCGGCGGCATCAAACTGCGGGTGCAGGAGGGTATCAAGGTTACGCGGGTCAATCATCGCAACGGCTTCTTCTTCCGTTCTCATACCTTCGTCTACAAGGTCGCAAGCGATCTGCAGCGCAGCCTGAGCGGTTCTTTTGCCGTTACGGGTTTGGAGCATATAGAGCTTGCCGTGTTCGACGGTAAATTCCATATCCTGCATATCTCTGTAGTGGTTTTCAAGCAGGGAACAAACTTTGGTAAATTCCGCAAATGCTTCGGGGAATTTCTGTTCCATTTCGCTGATGTGCATGGGAGTACGCACGCCGGCAACTACGTCTTCGCCCTGTGCGTTGGTTAAGAACTCGCCGAACAAGCCCTTTGCGCCGGTAGCCGGGTCGCGGGTGAATGCCACACCGGTGCCGCAATCATCACCCATATTGCCGAATGCCATTGCCTGCACATTGACAGCCGTACCCCAAGAGTAGGGAATATCGTTGTCACGGCGGTATACATTCGCGCGCGGGTTATCCCAAGAGCGGAACACTGCCTTCACGGCGCCCATCAACTGCTCCTTGGGATCGGTCGGGAAGTCCACACCGATTTTTGCTTTGTATTCAGCCTTGAATTGAGAAGCCAATTCTTTGAGGTCGTCAGCTGTCAAATCGACATCCTGGGTGACGCCCTTCTTGGCTTTCATTTCATCAATAAGTTCTTCAAAATATTTCTTGCCGACTTCCATAACAACGTCGGAATACATTTGAATAAATCTTCTGTAGCAGTCCCAAGCCCAGCGCGGGTTATTGGATTTCTCTGCCATAACTTCCACAACTTCTTCATTCAAGCCGAGGTTGAGGATGGTATCCATCATACCGGGCATGGAAGCTCTTGCGCCGGAGCGCACGGAAACGAGCAGCGGGTTTTCTTTATCGCCGAACTTTTTGCCGTTGATTTCTTCCATCTTCACGATGTATTCTTCAATCTCCGCCATGATTTCGGGGTTGATTTGTCTGCCGTCTTCATAATACTGCGTGCAAGCCTCTGTGGTGATGGTGAAGCCCTGCGGAACCGGGAGACCGATGTTGGTCATTTCCGCGAGGTTAGCGCCTTTACCGCCGAGAAGCTCTCTCATGTTGGCATTACCTTCCGAGAAAAGGTAGCAATATTTTTTTGCCATTTGTTTCCCTCCATATACTTTATCTATATTTTTAAACAATTTGAAAGCCACATATTGTGGCACTCATATATTCTATATTAATTAACAAAATTAAGCAATGGAGAATATTCACAAATTTTACTTGCAAAACGATAGAAAATAAGTCATAATATATTCATAATATACAAATTGATTGCTTTTGAGATGCTTTTTTCGGTATAGCACGGTGCCTGTACACCGCTTGCCCGCTCAAAAAGCCTTGCAATACACAAAGTATTCCTTCACCTTTTTGGAGCAGGCAATCGGCGCAAATTCACGGCACTCTCCCGCAAAAAGTCCTCAAAAGCAATCAATTCAGGTGTTTTTGACTTATTAATGCACTCAAATAATAAATACTTCAGGTGCGTTTTTGGTGGCAAAAACGCAAAAAAATAACAGAGAAACATTTTCCCTTATGAAAAGAGGCAATCACTATGAGTAATTGTGCAGTAATCCTTGCCGGCGGGCAGGGCAAACGAATGAAATCCAACAAACCCAAGGCATTGTGTGAAGTGCTTTTTAAGCCCATGATTGATTGGACGATTGACGCTTCGCGCGCTGCGAAAATTCAAGATATTTGCGTGGTGACCGGGCATTTGCACGAAATGCTTGAAGCGCACTTGGAGGGCGAGACCGAAACCGCCTTTCAATCCGAGCGCCTCGGCACCGGCCACGCGGTGATGCAGGCGGTCGATTTTATTGAGAAATTTAAGGGCGGCAACACCCTGATTTTAAACGGCGACTGCCCGCTGATGGATGGTGAGACCATCCGCTCGGCGCTTTCTTACCACGAAAGGCACCAAAATGCTGTGACAGTCATTTCCGCCAATGTGGCAAACCCCTTCGGCTACGGCAGAATTATCAGAGATGCCGGCGGCTTCCTCAAAGCGATTGTCGAAGAAAAGGATGCCACCCCCGCCCAGCGCGCGGTCAACGAAGTCAATTCCGGCGCGTATTGGTTTAAAACCGATGTGCTGCTTGACTCCCTTAATAAGATTACCAATAAGAATAAGCAGCACGAGTATTACCTGACCGACTGCATTGAAATTGCCATTCGCGAAGGCTTAAAGACTTCTGCGTTTACCGCGCAAAACCCCGATGTGGTGCTCGGCGCCAACGACAGAATTCAACTGCTTGATTTAAACGATAAACTGCGCTACAAATTTCTGCAGGAGCAAATGCTCGCGGGCGTGGATATTCCCTGCTCGGAAGGCATTATCATCGGCCCCGATGTCGAGATCGGCACCGATACCAGAATTTTGCCCGGCACAGTGCTGCTCGGCGACACCAAAATCGGCAAAAACTGCATCATCGGCCCGAACTCTTACATCACCGATACGGTGGTCGGCAACGATGTGTTGCTTGACAATGTGGTTGCCGAAGAGAGCAAAATCGGCTCCGGCTGTGACCTCGGCCCCTTTGTGCATGTGCGCCCCGGTTCCAAAATCGGCAAGGAAGTGCATATCGGCAACTTCGTGGAAATTAAAAATTCCACCATTGACAACGGCACCAAGGTCAGCCATTTAACCTATGTGGGCGACAGTGACCTCGGTAAAAATATCAACATGGGCTGCGGCTGTGTGACCGTGAATTTTGACGGGCAGCAGAAGCACCGCACCGTTATTGGTGACGGCACCTTTATCGGCTGTAACACCAACCTGATTTCCCCGGTAAAACTCGGCAAATATGCCTACACGGCAGCCGGTTCCACCATTTATGAAGATGTGCCCGATTACACCCTGGCAATCGCCAGAAACCGCCAGGAAAACAAAGTCAACTGGGTCAAAGATAAGAAGAAGATTAGAAATATGGAATAACGGCTCAGCCGTTATTCCATATTTCAGCTGTTAGCTGAAACAATTCGGAATGCGGAATGCGGAATTCGGAATGAGTGGTGGCGAAGCTGTGCTTCGCATTGAAATTGTGCCGCGAGCGGCACCACCTATCGCTAACGGCTAATGTGCTAACCGCTAACTGCTAATCAATGAGCTTAGAAGAAATTTTTGCAAAGTTAAAATCTCAGCGTAAACCGGAGCCTGCAGGCAAGGTGGAGTGGCTGATTGTCGGCTTGGGAAACCCCGGCGACAAGTATGCCGCTACCCGCCACAATGTGGGCTTTTTAACCGTGGAGCGTTTGGCGCAGCAGGAAAAGCTGGATATCAAAAAAATCAAGTTCAAATCGCTCATTTGCGACATGGTTTTAGAGGGTAAGCGGTGTATGCTTATGAAGCCCTCTACCTTTATGAATAACAGCGGCGAAGCGGTCGGCGAGTGCGCGCGCTTTTACAATATCGCGCCGGAGCATATTATTGTGATTTATGATGATATCAATTTTGACCCCGGCATTATGCGCATTCGCAAGCAGGGGAGCGACGGCGGTCACAACGGCATGAAGAGCATTATCTACCACTTAAACAGCAACGCCTTTCCCCGCATTCGCATTGGTATCGGTGCGAAACCGCACCCCGATTATGACTTGGCAGATTGGGTGCTTTCCAAATTCAGTGAACAGGAAGTCAAGGCACTGGAACCCGCGATTGACAACGCCTGCGATGCCATTCGCCTGATTGTCGGCGGCAAAATTGACGAAGCGATGAATAGATATAATTAAATGCGGAATGCGGAGTGCGGAATTCGGAATTAATGGGCGAGACACTCGCTCGTCCAAACAAACTTCATAACAGAAAGAATTTGCAAGCAAATCCTTTAAGTGTTATTGCGTTTGTTTCTCCTCTCCCCAAAAAGTTTTCTGCGAAATACTTTTCGGGGTGCCTCATTATTTAACGCTACGCTCTAATTATTATTGGGTTTCAATCATTGTTTGTTTGATGTTCAATTAACTCGCTTTTTGTCGCCCCTTGACATAGGAGGAGACCAAAACACTGAAAACTGAAAACTAAACACTAAAAACTGTGAACGAAGTGAACCAATGTCAGCAATTTTAAAAGCCTTACAAAGTTCTGACGAAATCAGCTCTGTGCTCGGTGATGTGGAGGCGCATACCCTCCCCCTTGCCGTAACAGGGCTTTCGGCGGTTCATAAAGCAGTTCTCATCGGCGCGATGAGCGAAGCGGCAGGCAGGCGCGCGCTCATCATTACCGAAGATGAGAGTGCTGCGATGAAACTCAGCGCGGATTTAAACGCGCTTTTCGGTGCTGCCCTTTTTGTGCCGGCAAAGGATGTTTCGCTCATTGGCGCCGAAGCAAAAAGCCGCGACTATGAGCACAAAAAGCTCGGTGCGCTCGCTAAAATTGCCGAGAAAGATTACCGTTTTGCGGTGCTGGGCATCGAGAGCGCCATGCAGCTGACCATTCCGCAGAAGGAACTCAAAAAACGCTCCTTTACCATTCGTAAGGGCTTGGAGTGCGGCAGAGAAGCGCTCATTGAAAAGTTGGGGAAAGCCGGTTATGTGCGCAGCGATATGGTCGATGGTGTCGGGCAGTTTTCCTGCCGCGGCGAGATTGTGGATTTCTTTTCCCCGCAGGCGGAAAACCCGGTGCGCGTAGACTTTTGGGGCGATACGATTGAAAGCATTTTCACCTTTTCCACCCTCGACCAGCGCCGGTTGGAAATGTTGCGCACCGTGCGCATTGTGCCGGTACTGCAAACGCTGTTTGAGGGCGAAGAAGATTTTTGCGAGAAATTAAGCGCTTACCTCAAGCGCATCGCGCGCAGTAAAAACGAGGCGCTCAAGCGCTCATTGCGCAGCGACTTGGAGCGCGCGCAGGGCGGTGTGATGCCCGCCGATATTGACCGCTATTTTCCGCTTGCTTATGAAAAAGCCGAGAGCATTTTTGAGTATTGCAGTTCGGATTTACTCATTCTCTCGGAAAGCGCTAAATCCAAGCGGCGCCTCAAAGACAGCGGGAAACTGCTGCGCGAAGAATTCAAAGCGCTTACCGAAAGCGGCGTGATTGCCAAGGGGTTAGATACCTTTTATATCACCGCCGCGCAAATAGAAAAACATATCGAAGATATGCAGCCTGTCTATTTAGATACTTTGCCGCGCGGCAGCTATAAACTGCCGCTCAAATCCCTCTACAGCCTCTCGGCGCATTCGCTGCCGCTGTGGCAGGGCAAGATGGCGCAGCTCGAGGAAGACACGGCATCCGTCGCCCCCACCAAGAGCCGCTGCGTGCTTATGGCGGGTACGGCGAAAAACGCCAAAGCGGTATATAACGATTTGATTGCAGACGGCATCAGTGCCGTTTATATGGAAAACTTCCCCTCGGCGTTCCCGCAGGGGACGGTCTGCGTGGTACCCGGCACGCTGTCGGCGGGCTTCTATTTCCCGCAGGCAAAGTTTTATCTCTACGCACAGGGCACGCGGGCACTGAAAAGCAAAAAGCGCAAGAACCGCCACCACCGCGCGGGGGAAATTCATTCGCTTGAAGAGATTTACCCCGGCGACTACATTGTGCATAACCTGCATGGTATCGGCATTTACGCGGGCGTGATGCCCGTCACCAGCCAGGGTGTGACCAAAGACTATATTAAAATTACCTACGCCAAGGGCGATGTGCTCTATGTACCGGTCACGCAGTTAGACCTCGTTTCCAAATACATCGGCGGCGGGGAAAATGCGCGCGTGAAAATCAACACCTTAGGTTCTGCGGATTGGACCAGAACCAAGGCAAAGGCGAAAGCGGGCATTGTCAAGACCGCGCAAGAGCTCATTGAGCTCTATGCAAAGCGGCAGACCATTAAAGGCTTTGCCTTCCCGCCGGATGATGATTTACAGCGCGACTTTGAACTGCGCTTCCCCTATGAAGAAACGCTTGACCAAAAGCGCTGCGTGGAAGAAATTAAAAAAGATATGTATGCGCCGCACCCGATGGACAGGCTCTTATGCGGCGATGTCGGCTTCGGCAAGACAGAAGTGGCACTGCGCGCCGCCTTTAAAGCGATGGAAAACGGCAAGCAGGTGGCAATGCTGGTGCCGACCACCATTTTGGCGATGCAGCATTTTCAAACTGTCAGCGCGCGCATGGAAAACTTTGCGCTCAATATAGAAATGCTCTCGCGCTTTAAAACGCCTGCCGAGCAAAAGCGCATTAAAGAAAAGCTCAAAAAGGGGCTGATAGATATGGTGGTGGGTACGCATAAGCTCATTGCCAAAGATATCGAGTTTCGGGATTTGGGGCTGCTCATTATTGATGAGGAGCAGCGCTTCGGCGTGGCGCAAAAAGAGAGAATCAAAGAGCGCTTCCCGGGGGTGGATGTGCTCACCCTTTCCGCAACACCGATACCGCGCACGCTGAGTATGTCTTTAAGCGGCATTCGCGATATGTCGCTGATTGAGGAAGCCCCGCAGGACCGCCACCCCATTCAAACCTATGTGATGGAATACGATTTGGGCGTGGTCTGTGAAGCGATGCGCAAGGAACTGCGCCGCGGCGGGCAGGTGTATTATTTACATAATAAGATTGAAGATATTGAGTTTGTCGCCGGGCGCATCCACGCAGAGATACCCGATGCCAAAATCGGGATTGCGCACGGCTCGATGAGCGAGCGGCAGTTGAGCGATATTTGGCAGAAACTGCTCGAAGGCGCGCTTGATATTTTGGTGTGCACCACCATTATTGAAACCGGCATTGATGTGCCGAATGTCAATACCCTCATTATTGAAGATGCCGACCGCATGGGTTTGGCGCAGCTGCACCAAATCCGCGGCAGGGTAGGGCGCTCGAGCCGCCGCGCCACCGCCTTCCTGACCTACCGCACCGAGGGGGCGCTCAGCGATGTGGCGACCCGGCGCTTGGAGGCAGTCAGAGAGTTTACGGAGTTCGGCGCGGGCTTTCGCATTGCCATGCGCGACTTGGAAATTCGCGGCGCGGGCAATATTTTAGGCTCTCAACAGCACGGGCAGATGGAAGCGGTCGGTTACGATACCTATGTCAAACTTCTTGCCGAAGCCATCGCCGAGCAAAAGGGTGAAGAATTGCCTGCTTCCACCGAAGAATGCCTGGTGGATTTGCCGATTACGGCACACATCAGTGAAGACTATATTCCCGCGCTCTCGCAGCGCATTGCGATGTACCGCCGCATTTCGGATATTCGCTGTGCAGAAGATGCCGCCGATGTCAGAGATGAACTCTGCGACAGGTACGGCAAACCGCCCGCAACGGTGGAAGGCTTAATCGAAATCAGCCTGATGCGTGCGGTTGCCGCCAAAGCACACATTTATGAGATTACGCAAAACGGTATGCAGGCAATTCTGAAAGTAAAGGACTTTGACTTTACAGTACTGCCGCAACTGCAAAAAGGGCTGAAGCGCGTTATTCAACTGCACGCCAACAACGCAAAGCCTTATTTAACCATTAAATTACTCAAGGGGGACAGTTTGACCGAAACCGTCAACCGCGCCCTTGCCATTATCAATGAAAACGAGGAAAAACAAAATGCCTAAGTTTTTTGTCAATGAGCCGATTGAAGAGTGCACCGTGCTTAGCGGGGAAACCGCGGCGCACATCGCCAAAAGCCTGCGCATGAAGCCGGGCGAAGAAGTGGTGTTGTGCGACGGCAAGGGCTATGATTATGCCTGCGTTATTGAGAGCGTTAGCAAGTCGCAGGTAGAGCTCAAACTTGCCTTTAAAACGCCGAGCGAAAGCGAGCCGGCAGTGCGCGTTGAAATTTTTCAGGGGCTGCCCAAGGGCGACAAAATGGCAGAAGTGGTGCGCAAGTGCACCGAACTCGGTGTCAGCGCCTTTCACCCGGTAGTTATGCAGCGCAGTGTGATGAAATTAGACCAAAAATCTGCCGAAAAAAAGGTAGCGAGGCTAAAAAAAATTGCCGCCGAAGCGGCGGGGCAGGCGCGCCGCGGCATTGTGCCGGAGGTTTACGCCGTAGAGCCCTATGAAAAGGCACTCGAAAAAAATACTTGCGAGAAAACCATTCTTTTTTATGAAAACGGCGGGCGCCCGCTCAAAGAGATTTTAGAGGTATATAGCGCACAGCAGGTGGAGAGCCTGGCGCTGATTATCGGCCCCGAAGGTGGGTTTGAAAGTGCCGAAGTGGACTTCGCCAAGGCGCATGGCGCCGAAGTGGCGACACTGGGCAAGCGCATCTTGCGCACCGAAACCGCTCCGGTTGCCGCAAGCGCGAATGTGTTCTATGAGCTCGACAAATAAGGATTTGTCGCGCTCTTTGAGCGCGCAAATCCTTATTTGAAGTAATAAGTAAAAAGGAATAGTGAATAAGTGTGGGAGGGCTCTGCCCTCACCCGATTTTAACGTGCGGCAAACGCCGCACCAAAAGGAAT
>JAFRJB010000140.1 GCA_017432485.1 Clostridia bacterium | reverse complement strand
GCTCTTGTCGGCTATAACTGCTGCGCACCCTAAAATCGGCAGATTTTTTGTCAGAATAAAGCAAAATAGCCACTTAAGGCTGACGCCTAAGTGGCTATTTTAATGCAATTATGGCGAAAAAGATGCGATTTGAGGGCTAACCTTCGTTACTGCACTCACCTAAAGCGAACTGCTTTTTATTATGCAGTAAAACAAAATAATGTATCCGTCAAAAAAAGTGTTGACACCGTGTCAGAATGGTGTTATACTATAATTACTGACACGGTGTCAGTATCAGCGGAACAAGGCAAATAAGCCATTTTAAACCGTGCTTGGATTTACCTTGACCCGCCTGTTAAGGAGTGTGATAAGAATGCCGAAAGGCTCACCGGAATTAAAAAATGCGCGCAGGACGGAGATTATGAACGCCTGCAAAGAACTGTATAAAACAATGAATTTTAAGCAAATCACCATGAAGGAGATCGGCAGTGTAACCTCTTTTTCGAGACCGACGATTTATAACTACTTTCAAACAAAGGAAGAAATTTTTCTCGCTCTATTCCGACAGGAATATGAGTTGTGGAATGAAGATTTGCAAAAAATATACAACGAAAATGACACGCTGACAAGAGAGCAGCTTGCCCATTTGATTGCAGCCTCTTTGCAAAAACGCGAGCTGATGCTCAAAATCCTTTCCGTCAACCTCTACGATATGGAAGAAAACAGCCGATTGGAATTGCTCGTATCCTTTAAGAAAACATTTTGGAATACTATCGGAAGTTTCAATGCACTCGTGCGAAAGTTTTGCGTGGAAATGGACAATGCGCGCATCGAACAAATCTCGCTGGCATTTTTTGCGTATATGCAAGGTATTTATCCCTATGCCTACTCTACAGACTATCAAAAGAAAGCCATGGAGCAGGCGGGTATGCCGTGCCGAAAGTCCGATATTTACGAAATGGCAAAGCTTTATTTTATCAATGTATTTAATATATAAAAAACAGGAGGTAGTACAATGAGAAAAAACTTAGGTTCCAAGCCGTATATCTTCCCGCAACCGGTATTGATTATCGGCACCTATGATGAAAACGGTAAGGCAAATGCGATGAATGCCGCTTGGGGCGGCATTGTCGGGATGCACGAGCTGATTGTTGACCTCGGCAGCCACAAAACGACAGATAACATTGCCGTTAAAAAGGCGTTTACGGTGAGCATTGCCGATGTCGCGCATACGGTTGCCTGTGATTATGTCGGTATTGCTTCCGGCAGAAAGGTTGCCGATAAAATGGAAAAAGCGGGATTTACCACTGTCAAAAGTGACTTTGTTGACGCACCGATTATCAACGAACTGCCGCTTGCGCTCGAATGTGAGTTGACCGAGGTCCTCTCGGACGGCAAATATCTCGGCAAGATTGTCAATGTATCGGCTGACGAGAGCATCCTCGGTGATGATGGCGATGTAAGCCTTGAAAAGTTTTTCCCGATTATCTTTGACACCGCCCATTCCGGTTATTACCGCCTCGGTGAACAGGTAGGGCAAGCGTTTTCGGACGGCAAAAAGTTAATGTAAAAAAATATTTTGGAGGAAGTGATAATGGAATATATTACCTTAAACACGGGCGCAAAAATGCCTTTAGAAGGCTTCGGCGTATTTCAGATACAGGATGCCGCAGAATGCGAGCAGGTGGTTTATGATGCCATCAAAACCGGTTACAGACTCATTGACACTGCCGCTGCTTATTTCAACGAGGAAGCGGTTGGCAAGGGAATTGCAAGAGCCATTGAGGACGGGCTTGCCACAAGAGAAGAGCTCTTTATTACCACCAAGGTTTGGGTTTCGGATATGAAAACCGAGAAAACCGCATATGAGGCAGTAAAGACATCGCTTACAAAGCTGGGTATGCCTTATGTTGACCTTGTGTTACTGCACCAACCGATGGGTGATTACTTTGCCGCTTACAGGGGGCTTGAAAAAGCATATAAAGAGGGGCTGACAAAAGCCATCGGTGTCTCCAATTTCTACCCTGCCGTGCTAACGAACTTTTGTAAATTTGTCGAGGTAACTCCGGCAGTTAATCAAGTAGAACTGCATCCCTTCTTTGCACAAGAAGGCGCAATTGAAAATATGAAAGCGCTCGGTGTGGTACCGCAGGCGTGGGGGCCGCTTGCCGAGGGCAAGCACGGTATCTTTACCGACCCGAAACTGGTCGCCATCGGCGAGAAATACGGTAAGTCTGCCGCACAGGTCGTGCTGCGTTGGAACACCCAAAGAGGCGTTTCGATTCTGCCGAAATCCGTTCATTTAAACAGAATGGAACAGAATATCGATATTTGGGATTTCACACTTACCGATGAAGAAATGGCTGCTATTGCCGCCAAAGATCTCGGGCACAGTGAAATAGTCGACCATGATGATGTCGGCTTTGTGAATTATATTACAAGTTTGGATTTATAGGAGGAGAAAAATGAAAAAAGTATTAGCGATTTTTTTAGCGGCGGCATTATTACTTTCTTTTGCCGCTTGTGCCAAAAAAGACCAACCGACTTCACAGGCACAAACCGAAGCGCAAACTCAGGCACAAAGTAAAGAAACGCCGCAAGGAGAAAAGAAAATTTTAACCATCTATTTTTCCTGGAGCGGCAACACGGATGCCTTTGCTAATTACATTCACGACACCGTCGGCGGCGACATTGTGCGCATCACCCCCGAAAAAGCCTATCCCGAAAACTATGACGATGTGGCGGACTATGCCAAAAAAGAGCGTGATGACAATGCGAGACCCGCTTTTAAAGATTTAGGTGTAAATCCGGAGGACTATGATGCAATTTTTGTCGGCTACCCGATTTGGTGGTACACCTTGCCGATGATTATGTACACCTTCTTTGATACCTATGATTTTAGCGGTAAAACCCTTATTCCGTTTAACACGCACGAGGGCAGCGGTGACGGCGGCACATATAAGACCATCAAAGAACTGGAACCGAATGCCACCGTTTTGGATGGTCTTGCCATCCGCGGCGGTGAAATCGGCGGCGCCGAGAGCGAAGTCAAAGAATGGCTCGGCAAATTAGAGTATTAAAGGAAAAAGAAAATGAAAGTTTTATTAATTAACGGCAGCCCACACGCAAAGGGCTGCACTTGGAGAGCTTTAACAGAGATTCAGAGAAGCCTTCAAAAGGAGGACGTTGACTCGGAAATCATCCATATCGGCAATCAGGACATTCGCGGCTGCGTTGCCTGTATGAGTTGCAGAAAAAACGGCAAATGCGTATTTGACGATATTGTTAACGAAACGGCTGAAAAATTCAAGGAGGCAGACGGTTTTGTTATCGGCTCGCCTGTCTATTATGCTTCCGCCAATGCGACTGCCGTTGCGTTTATGGACAGACTCTTTTACAGCACCCCGTTTGACAAGGCGTGGAAGGTCGGCGCTGCCGTTTCCTCCGCAAGGCGCGGCGGCAACAGCGCAACATTTGATGAACTCAATAAGTATTTCACTATTTCGGGTATGCCGATTGCCTCCGGTCAATACTGGAATGCCGTGCACGGCTATACCGCAGAAGATGTGGAAAAGGACGAAGAGGGCTTGCAGCAAATGAGAACGCTGGCAAGAAATATGGCGTTTATGATGAAATCTATTGCCTTGGGCAAGAAAGAATACGGCTTTCCCGAGAGAGAAGCATTTATCAGAACAAATTTTATCAGGTAATATGAAAGTCAAAAGAAAACTGCAAATAGCTGCCGATGTGCTGATGAGCTGCATATTGCTGTTGCAGATGTCTTACAGCATCGCAGGTGAGGTGCTGCACGAAATACTCGGCATAGCGCTGTTTGTTCTCTTTGTGTTGCACCACATTCTTTCGGTAAATTTTACAAAAGCACTGTTTAAAGGTAAACCTACAGCCGAGAAAACACTCAAAGTGGTTATTGACATTTTACTCACAGTAGATGTTTTGGCGTTAATGGTCAGCGCACTGTTTATTTCCAATCATGTTTTTACATTTTTGGGCTTGCATCATCTTGCCGCTTTCGGGAGAACGCTGCACCTGCTCGCTTCCTATTGGGGCTTTGCGCTGATGAGCCTGCACATCGGCTTTCATCTCGATTTTATGCTGCACAAAGTAATGAAAGAAAAGCGCAAAAAAACCGCCGCAATCGCAATTATGATTGTAGTTTCTGCGGCAGGACTGGCGTGTTTTATTCACGAAGAAACCTATAAATATATGCTGCTGATAAATCAATTTGTATTTTTTGATGTGGCGGGCGGTTTGCCGCTGTTTTTGCTCAAATATATTTTGATGGCGGCAATGTTCGCAACTATCGGTTATGCAATGATA
Organism: Clostridia bacterium; assembly: GCA_017432485.1. GTDB lineage: Bacteria > Bacillota > Clostridia > Oscillospirales > Acutalibacteraceae > RUG714. The sequence continues at coordinate 10,050 of JAFRJB010000140.1, read as the reverse complement.
AGACTTGTCAAAAGGAGAACAAAATGAGTAAGAGTTTGATTATTTATTTCAGTAGGGCGGATGAAAATTACTCTGTCGGTTGGATTGATAAAGGTAACACCGAAATTGTTGCCGAGTTTGTGCAGGAATTGACCGGCGCGGATATGTTCAAGGTAGAACCTGCCGTGCCCTATGCGGCAGATTACAACACCTGTATTAAAGAAGCGAAGCAGCGCATCGGCAATGCGCCGATTCAGGAAAAGCTCACTGATATTTCCGCTTATGATACGGTGTATATCATGAGCCCGATTTACTGGGGGACTTATGCACCTGAAATGGAAACGGCACTTGAAGGGCTTGATTTTTCCGGCAAGAAAGTCCGCATTATCAGCACGCACGAAGGCAGCGGACTTGCGGACATGCCGCGCGATGTCAAAAGAATCTGCTCCGGCGCAGATGTTGATATGAACGGTCTTGCCATTGTCGGTTCGCAGGTGAAGGGTTCAAAACAAAAAGTAGCCGCCTGGCTGTAAGGAGCATCTCAAATGAAAAAACAGTTAGCGCTTGTGCTGATGGTAATTGCCGTGATGATGCTTTCGGCCTGCGCCTCACCAAAGCGCAGCAACGGCGAAACAACGCAAAGTGTATCTGTTCAGCAGGCGCAGGAAAAACAAACAACGGCGCAAAGAAGTAATATAATGAAGATTACCGTGAACGGTGAAGCGTTTTCCGTGACTTTAGAAGATAACGATACCGCAAGAGCATTCACCGAAATGCTTCCGCAAACACTCGAGATGAGCGAACTGCATGGGAATGAAAAATACCATTACCTGGATACTGCTCTGCCGGACAATTCGCAAAGCGTGAGTAAGATTCAAGAGGGTGATATTATGCTGTATGGTGACAACTGTATTGTTATTTTTTACAAAAGCTTTGATACAGAATATGCATACACAAAAATAGGGCATATTGATAATACCGCATCACTTGAAAAGCAACTCGGAAACGGAAAGATTGAAGTATCTTTTGATTTATAACAAAAAAGAAAGGAAAAATAGTTATGTTAGGAAATTTCTCTTACTGTAACCCCACAAAACTCTACTTCGGCGATGATTCGCTGAAATTCTTAAAGGATGAACTGAAAAAATACGGCGACAATGTGCTGCTCGTTTACGGCGGCGGCTCGATTAAAAAGAACGGGATTTATGACGAGGTCGTTGCGATTCTCGGCGAAGCAGGTAAGAATTTTGCCGAGGTGGCAGGCGTCATGCCCAACCCGACCATTCACAAACTCAACGAGGGTGTTGCAATTGCAAGAAAACACGGCGCCGATTTTATTCTCGCTGTCGGCGGCGGTTCTGTCTGCGATTATTGCAAGGCACTCTCTGTTTCAGTTAATTACGACGGCGACCCGTGGCAGAAATATTATATTGATTTTGAAGAGCCCGATTGCGAAACACTGCCAGTCGGTTGTATTCTCACCATGGCAGGCACCGGTTCGGAAATGAATGCCGGTTCGGTCATTACCTACCCGGAAAAGAAACTCAAAATCGGTCATGTGTTTGCCGATGAAAAGATTATGCCGCGCTTTTCCATCCTCAATCCGAAGTACACACTCTCTCTGCCTCATTACCAAATGGTGGCAGGCATTTACGATATTTTCAATCATATTTGCGAGCAGTATTTTTCGGATGAAGATGACAGCACCACCGATTACCTGGCAGAAGGGCTGATGCGCAGTGTGATTCACTCCTCTCGCATTGCTAATGAGAACGAGCAGGATTACGAGGCGCGCTCCAATATTATGTGGAGTGCTACCTGGGCGCTCAATACGCTGCTCAAAAAAGGCAAGACCACCGACTGGATGGTACATATGCTCGGTCAGGCGGCAGGTGCGGTAACGGATGCCACCCATGGCATGACGCTTGCGGCAGTTTCGCTCCCGTATTACAGATACATTCTGCCTTACGGTACGGCAAAGTTTAAGAGATTTGCAGAAAATGTATGGAATGTGAATCCTGCAGGCAAAACCGATAGGCAGGTTGCCGAAGAAGGCTTGCAGGCAATGGAAAGCTGGATGAAGGAACTCGGTCTTGCCATGCGCCTTTCCGAACTCGGTGCGACAGAGGATATGCTCCCGGATATTGCCAACGCAACACTTATCCTCGATGGCGGCTATAAGGTGCTGACCAAAGACGAGGTAATGCAAATCCTCAAAGAGAGTCTTTAAAGGGGCGATACTATGAGCAAAAAGATAGTACAGACAGCAGGTAGAGAGCAACTCGGTGATTTTGCGCCGATGTTTGCGCACCTGAACGACGATGTTCTGTTCGGCGAAGTGTGGAATGAGGAGGCTATTGATATAAAAACAAAATGCATTGTTACCATCGTTTCGCTGATGGCGAGCGGTATAACAGACAGTTCACTAAAGTTTCATCTGATGAATGCCAAAAACAATGGTGTTACAAAGGAAGAAATAGTGGCGGTTATCACTCATTGCACCATGTATACGGGCTGGCCCAAGGGCTGGGCGGTGTTCCGCCTTGCCAAAGAGGTCTGGACGGATGAAAGCGAATCGACCTCAGAAAAGGACAGGTTTCAAAAGCAAATCATGTTCTCGATTGGCGAGCCGAATCCCTATGGTGAATTTTTTGTAGGACAAAGTTATCTCGCACCCGTTTCAACCGAACAAATTCCGATTTATAATGTCACTTTTGAACCGGGTTGCCGCAACAATTGGCATATTCACCACGCAACGAGCGGCGGCGGGCAGATGCTCATTTGTATCGGCGGCAGAGGCTATTATCAGGAAGCAGGCAACGAGCCTGTTGAAATGACCGAGGGCTCAGTCATCAGTATTCCCGCGAATGTGAAACACTGGCACGGTGCGGCACCCGACAGTTGGTTTGCTCATCTTGCAATAGAAATTGCAGGCGAAAACGGCGGCACCGAATGGTTGGAACCCGTAAGTGATGACGAGTACAGCAAACTCAAATAGTATAAAGGCAGCGGGTATCCCTCGTTGCCTTTACTTTTGCGTTGTGGTATAATGAAACAAATTGTAATTTGCGCAGGCAATTATGTTCCGAAAAATGAGAAGATTCAAGCAACAGATTTCACTTGAAGAATGTACCGAACTGTTGAAAACCGAAAAAAGAGGTGTGCTTTCCGTAATCGGAGAGAACGGCTATCCCTATGGCATACCGCTCAATCATTATTACGATGAAACGGACGGAAAACTCTATTTTCACGGCGCAAAAGAAGGGCACAAACTTGATGCAATCAAGGTTTGCGATAAGGTTTGCTATACTGTTTTTGATAAGGGCTATCGCAAAGAAAGCGAATGGGCATTGAATGTAAAAAGCGTTGTTGTGTTCGGCAAAATTGCTCTTGTTAAGGATGAAGAACAAGCCAGAGAAATATGCACGGCGCTTTGCCGCAAATTCACCGATGATGAAAAATATCTTGAACACGAATTACAGCACGCTTTGCCGAGGGTTCAGTGCCTTGCATTAACGCCCGAGCATATGACCGGAAAACTTGTTAACGAATCATAAAGGGGAAATAATGATTATTAAAGAATATACACAAAGCGATATCAATCAAATGATTGCTATCTGGAATGAGGTTGTCGAGGAAGGCATTGCCTTTCCGCAGGAGGAGCTGCTCACCGAAAAGACGGGGGCAGAGTTCTTCGCCTTGCAAACCTATTGCGGCGTTGCCGAAGAGGCCGGAAAAATCTACGGGCTTTACATTCTGCACCCGAACAACATCGGCAGGTGCGGGCACATCAGCAATGCCAGCTTTGCCGTGAGCAGTGAAAGCCGCGGCAAGCATATCGGCGAGCAGCTTGTGAAGCACTGCATCCAAACAGCCAAAGAAAAGGGCTTTGGTATTTTGCAGTTCAATGCGGTTGTGGAAAGTAATATCCACGCGCAGCATCTCTACGAGCGCCTCGGCTTTACCCGACTCGGTGTGATTGCAAACGGCTTTAGAATGAAGGATGGGCATTTTGAAAACATCTGTCCTTATTATATTGAATTGTAATTCGTTTTAATAAAAAAAGCAGGCAAGGAGTAAAAATCACTCCTTGCCACTTTTATGTCCGTTTCGCTGCACCAACGGGACAGCTAATACTTTGAATTCATATTACTCCCCTGCAAGTTTTGCCTTGTAATCTTCGCCCCAAGCCCAAAGGGAAGCCAAAACAGGCTTAAGGCTTTTGCCGAGGTCGGTGAGTTCATATTCCACCCGCGGCGGCACCTCGGCATAAACCGTTCTTGTCAGCAAGCCGTCCGCTTCCATTTCGCGAAGTTGGGCGGTTAATACTTTTTGAGAAACGCTGCCGACGGAACGCTTGAGCTCGCCGAAGCGCATTTTTCCGCCGGTTAAATCCCGCAAAATCAGCACCTTCCATTTGCTGCCGATAAGCGTTAAGGTCGTTTCCACCGGACAGGCGGGGAGTGAATTGATAGCCGTTTTCTGTGCCATTTTTGACATCCTCCAAAAAAAGTTGAAAAAATTTTTGTTTAAAAACCGCGAAACACCGCAATAGTTACCTTTTGGTAACTACAGCACAAAATTGTGCTTACTTTACAAAGTATACCACAGGTGTTACACTGTAGTCAAGAGATGAGGGAATCCCAAATCTCAAATGCTAAACTGACAAATAATGATTTCAGGAGGAAAAGATTATGAAAATCGCAGTCGTATGTGCAAATGGCAAATCAGGCAAGCTTATCACCAAAGAAGCAGTAGACAGAGGTCTTGATGTAACCGCTATCGTAAGAGGCGAAAACAAAACAGCAGCAACAAAGGCAGTCAGCAAAGATTTATTTGACTTAACTGCCGAAGATTTAAAAGGTTATGATGTTGTGATTGATGCTTTCGGTGCTTGGGCACCCGAAGTTCTCGCGCTTCACGGCAAGTCACTTGCTCACCTTTGCGACATTCTTTCGGGAACGGATACGAGACTTCTTGTCGTCGGCGGTGCAGGCAGTTTATACGTTAATCCCGAACACACCATGCAGGTAATGGATACACCCGACTTCCCCGAAATGTTCAAGCCCCTTGCTTCTGCGCAGGGTAAAGCACTTGAGGAACTTCGCGAAAGAAGCGATGTAAAATGGACATTTATCAGCCCTGCCGGAGATTTTCAGGCAGACGGCGAAAGAACCGGTAAGTATATTCTCGCAGGCGAGGAGCTTACGCTCAATGCAAAGGGTGAAAGCGTTATCAGCTATGCGGATTATGCAATTGCTATGATTGACGAAGCAACCGAAGGAAATCATATCGGACAAAGAATTTCCGTTGTAAGAGAATAGTATATTATATCATCCTGCGGCGGAAGGTGTTTTATCCTTCCGCCTTTTGTGATATAATAGTAGAGAAAAAGGAGTGATAACTATGGTAGAGATTAATTCAAGAAAAGCGGCAATCGTAGGCTGCGGATTTGTGGGCAGCGCTTCGGCGTTTGCGCTCATGGAGAGCGGTCTGTTTTCCGAAATTGTCTTGATTGACAGAGACAAGAACAAAGCAGAGGGCGAAGCGCTCGATATCAGCCACGGTTTACCGTTTGCAAAGCCCATGCAGATTTATGCCGGCGATTATGCGGATATTTCCGATGCGGCTATCATTGTTGTCACGGCAGGCGCAGGGCAAAAGCCGGGCGAAACGCGCTTGGACCTTGTGAAGAAAAATGTGGGAATCTTCAAATCCGTGATTCCCGAAATTGCAAAGTATAATAAGGATGGCATCTTACTTGTTGTTGCCAATCCTGTGGATATTTTAACTTTCGCTGCGGCAAAGCTCAGCGGCTTTCCTTCCAACAGAGTGTTTGGCTCGGGAACGGTGCTTGACACCGCAAGATTTAAGTATCTGCTCGGCGAGCACCTTGGTGTTGACCCGAGAAGTATTCACGCTTTCATCATCGGCGAGCATGGGGACAGCGAGATTGCCGCCTGGAGCAGTGCCAATGTCTCGGGCATACCACTTCATAGTTTCTGCGAGATGCGCGGACATTTCAATCACAATAAGGCAATGCACGAAATTGCGGACGGGGTAAAGAACAGCGCCTATGAGATTATTGAAAAGAAGGGGGCCACCTATTACGGTATCGCCATGAGCGTGAAGCGCATTTGCGAGGCAATCGTGCGCGATGAAAAATCCATATTGCCCGTATCCGGTATACAAAAGGGAAATTACGGCATTGAAGGCGTTGCATTGAGTATGCCTGCCATTATCGGCAAACACGGTGTGGAATCAAGCGTACCGATTGAACTCAATCAAAAAGAACAGGAGGATTTGCAAAAATCCGCCGAAACGCTCAAAGCAGTGATAAAGGATGTTTTGGACGATGAATAATATGACACAGACACAAAGAAGACTTTGGTTGATTCAATACCTTCTCAGTGAAAGCGAAAGGTACAAAAACATTCAAATACCGGCAGACGGCACGGAGCAATTTAATCTGTACCGCAGTCTGGTGAATGTGCGTACACCCGCGCCGATTAGCGAGGAATATCTGCAAGTTGAAGATGAATATCTCAAAGAAGAAACGGCGCATAAAGGCATTACGCCCGTTACTGCACTTGATTTTGATAACGATATTGCCATTTGGCAGGGCGATATCACAACGCTTGCATGTGATGCAATTGTCAACGCCGCGAATTCCAAACTGCTCGGTTGCTTCTGCCCGTGCCACGGCTGTATTGATAACTGTATTCATACCTTTGCGGGCGTGCGGCTGCGGCTGAAATGCAACGAGCTTATGAAGAATCAACTCTCTGACGAGCCGACCGGCAAGGCAAAAATTACGCCGGCATACAATTTGCCGTGCAAATATGTGCTGCATACAGTGGGACCTATCGTATATGGCGAATTGACCGAGAAGCATGAAGCGTTACTTGCTTCAAGTTACGAGGCGTGCTTAAAACTTGCTGACGAAAACGGACTTGAAAGCATAGCGTTCTGCTGTATTTCAACCGGCGAATTCCATTTCCCGAACGATAGGGCAGCGGAGATTGCCGTTCAAACCGTTAAAAAATACAAGACTGAAACAAACAGTGGCATTAAGGTTATCTTTAATATTTTTAAGAATAAGGATAAAGAAATCTATGAACAATTACTCGGATAAGATAAAAGAACTCAAAAAGAAAACAGCCGAAGCGGATGCTATCGTCATCGGCGCAGGCGCAGGGCTTTCCACTGCGGCGGGCTATACATATACGGGCGAGCGTTTTGACAAATACTTTTCCGATTTCAAAGAGAAGTACGGCTTTGATAATATGTATTACGGCGGCTTTTATCCGTATGAGTCGCCGGAAGAATTCTGGGCATTTTGGGCGAGATATATTTACATCAACCGCTATATGCCGATACCGAAAGGCACCTATTCAAAGCTGCTTGAGCTTATAAAAAACAAGGATTACTTTGTGCTCACAACCAATGTTGACCACTGTTTTCAGCGCGCCGGCTTTGATAAAGAACGCCTGTTTTACACACAGGGGGATTACGGGCTCTTTCAGTGCTCCGTGCCCTGCCACCAAAAGACTTATGACAATGAAGAAATCATCAAGCAGATGTATGAGCGCGAAAAGGATATGAAAATTCCGACAGAACTTATTCCGAAATGCCCTGTTTGCGGCGAACCGATGACAACAAATTTGCGCTCGGACAACAAGTTTGCGGAAGATGAAGGCTGGCACGAAGCGCACCGGCGCTATGCCGCTTTCATCGAGACGCACAAAACGGGCAAGGTGCTTTACCTGGAACTCGGTGTCGGTTTCAACACACCGGTGATTATTAAATATCCGTTCTGGCAGTATACTAACGATAACCCGAACGCAACGTACGTTTGCATTAACAAAGGCGAAACGGGCACGGCAAAAGAAATTGCAGACCGGTCCATTTGCATTGATGGCGATATTGACAAGGTGTTGCAGGATTTATTATAACAAACAGGCAGCGGGGCGCCCTCAATCCGTTGTCTTTATTTTTAATGTATGATATAATCAAGCAGATAAATTGTAATTTAACGAGGTAAAAAATGAAAGACGGAAAGATGCCAAATCCGAATACGATTTATCCGATTGCCGGTTATGATAAGGAAGTATATATCAAACCAACAATCAAGAATCCAAATATCGTTGTAGGTGACTTTACCTATATCGCTGATTCGGATTTTGAAAGCCATGTTACCCACCTTTACGAATGGAACAAAGACAAGTTAATTATAGGTAAGTTTTGTCAAATAGCTTCAGGCGTGGAGTTTGTTATGAATGGTGCAAATCATCAGATGAATGCTGTGACGACATATCCGTTTTACACGCTCGATGGCTGGGATATGGCTCCGCCATCTTCGCATGATTTGCCGTTAAAAGGCGATACCGTAATCGGCAATGATGTTTGGATAGGTCAAAATGCAGTTATTCTTCCCGGCGTTCATATTGGCGATGGCGCAATTATTGGAGCAAACAGCGTCGTGGGCAGCGATATTGAGCCTTACACAATCGTGATAGGAAACCCTGCTAAGTTACTTCGCAAGCGATTTGAAAATGAACTGATTGAACTGCTCCTTAAATTCAAATGGTGGGATATGAGCATTGAGCAAATCAACGCACTAATTCCTGTTTTGACAAATAGTGACCTTTCCTTCGTCAGGACAGAACTCAAAAAAAGATTAGATTAACAAACTTTGATTTTTGGAGATAAGATAACATGAATCGGCAAGAGGTTGTAGCCTTTATAAAAACCGAATTCGGAGTGGAGGAAGAGCATCTGTGGATGAACTTTTCCGATTATATTGTTTTTCGCAACCCGAAAAACAAAAAGTGGTTTGCCATCATCATGAACATAGAAAAGAAAAAACTCGGTTTAGAGGGTGAGGGGCAAGTCAATATTATTGATTTACAGTGTGATCCGATCCTTATCGGTTCGCTGCTTCTCGGCGAGGGGTATCTTCCTGCTTATCATATGAACAAAGCAAGCTGGATCACGGTTTTGCTTGATGGCAGTGCAAATGAAAACGAGCTCAAAGACCTGATTCGCCTGAGTTACGAAATCATAGAAAAGAAAGCGAAAAAGAGGTAAGCAATGACACATTACGAAAGAATGCTAAAGGGCATGCTATATGACCCGATGGTGAAAGAGATTTTGGATGAGCAGTTTCCTTTTCTCGATAAACTGTGGGAATTTAATCAGTTAAAGCCCTCCGATATCGAGGGGAAAGAGCAGTATATGAAAGAGGTCTTTGCCGCCTGCGGTAAGAACTGTTATATCGAACTGCCGTTTCATGCCAACTGGGGCGGGCACCATGTGCACTTCGGCTCCGATGTTTATGCCAACTCCAATTTAACACTTGTCGACGACGGGCATATTTATATTGGAGATAAAGTAATGATTGGTCCGAATGTCACCATTGCCACTGCCAACCACCCGATTGACCCTCAACTGCGCGCCAAAGGGCTGCAGTATAATAAAGATGTGCATATCGGCGAAAATGCGTGGATAGGCGCGGGCGTTATCGTGGTGCCCGGCGTGCACATCGGCAAAAATGCGGTCATCGGTGCCGGCAGTGTGGTCACCAAGGATATCCCGGAAAATGTGATTGCCGTCGGCAACCCATGCAGGGTGCTGCGAGAAGTATCCGCCCGCGACAGAGAGTATTTTTACAAATCCGAAACCATCGATTGGAACGAAATTGATTGAGGTATTGTAAAAACTCTGCTCAAATTATATAAACAAATCCGAACGATAAATAACGCCCTGCGGTGTGTTCCGCAGGGCGTTACAGCGTGTAGAAAAACTCGTTTTTCTACACGCTGGCAGATGTTGAAAGAGTGAGCTAAAATTTGTCAATCTTTGCGCTGAGGCAGGGAATAAGAGTAATCAAGGATAATGTGGTTTGGCGTATTTCTTTTTGTAACTACTGCAGTAAATACCTCGACAGGAGAAAGCCTGCCTTCGCTATTTACTTTGTATTTACAGAAAATTAATTAAGCCAAACTGCAAGCACCTAAAAGCATTTATTTGTGTGCATTTCTATTGATTTTTTCTGCAGGAATACAGTGC
>JAFRJB010000017.1 GCA_017432485.1 Clostridia bacterium | reverse complement strand
TTGCCCACGTGCTGTTAAGGATAACAAGGTTCAAATTGCCTGACTTCACTCACCTTGGCAATTCTAAAATGCACTAATACACAAAGTATCAGCACATTTGATAATTGCCAATTTAAGCAAATTCAGACAATTTGAACTGCGTTGCACCTCATTTTTAAGATTTTTCGTACAAGAACAAGGCATAAACCCCTTGGCAAGGCTGACGCCTGCCAAGGGGTTTTAACGAAGTTATTGTGCAAAAAGATAAAAATGAGGCTTATTATCCTTATCAACACGTGGGCTTGGGGGCACTCACCTAAAACAAAGTATCGGCAGTTTTTGAGCAGTTGCCTAAAGATTGGGTATGCCCGCGTTGCAAACAATCCAAAGAGAAATTCAACAGAGCTTAATTATCATTTAAAATAGAAGCAATGAAGCAAACAAGGGGCTGACCGCCCCTTGTTTTTTATGGTTTTGCGGTGAATAGTAATTGGCAAAGCTCTCTCATGTGTGCCGCGAGGGGGCACTGTTGAAAAAAGAGCCGAGCTTTGCTATAATCAAGAAAACGGTAGGCAATACCAATAAAGAAGGATTGTGAGGTTAACGATATGAACAGCGCGAGAGATCAAAGAGCTCTTTTGTACCGATTATGGGAAGAGCACCAAAAGCAGGATGCCCGTACTGTCGCCCAATCTGTGCGGGATGCACGCGCCGCCGGCAGCATTCCGAAGCCGGCTGATGACGAAAAACTGCAAATGACCGAGACTAAAATTTATATCGGTCTGAATGACTCTCAAACCAAAGAGCAGAAATACACCACCGAAAAGTATATGAGCGTATTAAAGAATGTGTGCCGCAATTACCACGTCGCCTTTTCTGTCGATATCGAAGAGGGCGGCTACTTTCACGATGACGGCGAGTACACGGAGGAAACTTCGTTTGTGCTGGTACTCATTGATGCGCAAAAGAAAGTGGTCAAGGAGATTGCAAAAGATTTGTGCGTTTTCTTCCATCAGGAATCTGTTCTTGTTACAGAGGAGAAGATCAACGGTTTTTTCATCAATGGAAAAGAGTTACAGTAAAGCTTTGCCCTCGGCGCTATATGCTATTAATTATTCCAAAAGTGTTCTCTATTTTTGAAAAATCATAGAAAAGGACTGTCGAGCGACAGTCCTTTTTTTACCGGTTTTTTATTAAAACTCAAGTTCTTTCTTTTCAAATAATTTCACCGAGAGCACCAGCGGTAAAACAATATAACAAAGCGCGGCGAACAGGTAGAAGATCGGCTTACCGTTGCTCATCGCCTGATTGAGCATATTGGAAGGCAGAATCAGGGAAACATCAATATTGTGATTGGCAAAGAAGGGAATAAAGGAAATCCCCGTCAGTAACAAATCCAATATATTTGCCGCTAAGCCGATGAATATCACCAACCCGAAGGTGGTGTTTTGTGCGCCGTAAACGATAATCATTGCCGCGCCGACACAAAGAACAGTGCTCAAATATTCTTTCCACAAATCTCGAAAGATCGGCTTTGCCACCGCCATGTTCCCTGTCACTGCAAACAAAAGCAGGCTCACCAGAGAGATGACGGCAAATGCCTGGGCGAGGATAACAAGGTACTCGCAGTATCTGGAGAGCACCAGTCTTCTTCTGGAAGTGCCGAAGCCGATAATCGTTTGCATGGCTTTGCTGTGAAAATCATCGCTAAAAACGCCGATAAACACGGGAATACCGATTAAGAGCACGGCGCCTGTGGCTAAAAGGCCGCTGACAAGTTCCACGGAAGCAGGGTTTTTGGAGAGCACGATAAGCAGCGTTGCCGCGTAGGCAAGCAGCACGATGGCACTTAAGACTATATACGATTTTTTCTTTAATACGCGGAGTATATCGGCTTTTATAAAATTAAACATTCTCTTCACCTCCGACCAGTTCGAAGTAGAATTCTTCCAGCGAAGAATCCTTGCGCGCGATGTTGTAAACTTCAATGCCGTTTTGCTCCAGCACGGCTTTTGCTTTGTCGCTGTTGCTGTCGGCAATATCGATGCGCACGGTCTTATTGCGGCGGTTCATTTCTTCGCGGGTAATTTCGCGCTTTATCACACCGTCGTGCACAATGCCGAAGCGGTGCGCCGTGTGCTCGAGTTCGCTTAAAATGTGGGAGGAAACGATAATGGTAGTGCCTTCCTCTGCATTGATTTTCTGAATGAGTGTGCGGATGTCGTGAATGCCTTGCGGGTCAAGCCCGTTGGTCGGTTCGTCAAAAATCAGCAGTTCCGGTTTACCCAGCAGAGCGTTGGCAATGCCGAGCCTTTGCTTTTGACCGAGGCTGTAGCGCGCGGCGGGTGATTTTGCCTGCTTTTCATCGAGCCCCACAATGCCGAGCACGCGGTCGATTTCGCTCTTGTCGCGAATGCCTTTGACTCTTCTGTAATAGTCGAGGTTTTCTCTGCCGCTGAGGTAGCCGAAGAAGTTTGCGCCGATAAAGAAGCCGATTCGTTTTCGGTTGGCGCGGTTCTGCGCTTCGTTTGCGGCACCGAAAAGGGACATTTCGCCCGCCTGATACGGTGAAAGCCCTAAGATGACTTTAAATAAGGTGGTCTTACCGGAACCGTTTTTACCGATAAGCCCGTAAATATCGCCTTGATTGACAGTCATATCCACGCCTTTGAGCACTTCGTTTTTGCCGTAGCTCTTGGCGATGCCTTTGAGTTGAATGAATGCTTCGCTCATATGCCCTCCCGATAGTTTTTTTATGTTTTAACTTTACCATATCCCACCCGCTATTGCAACCTAAGGAAAACTCACACGGCGCGTAAACTCTCAAAAGAGTTAAAAAAAGCCGCCAATGTCATTTTCTCGACAAAATCCTTTCAAACGATATTGAACAACAAGCGCTATTGTGATAGAATAAAATAAGCAATACATTCAATGTATTGCCTATGACTTAACCGGCGCAATGCAAATGGCAATCAAACAAGCTTTGCCTTGCGGCAGGGAGTCCTAAAAAGGGGAAGTGTATGAGAAACTATCATTCTTTTGCAGCTATTATTTATGTTACCGATACGGAAGAGCAAGCCGTGCTGCGCATGTTTGAGTGGCAAGACTTGTCTGTAGCGGGCGATGCTCAGGCATATAAGGAAGCCTTTATTGAAAAAAACGGGAAGAAGCTGCGCGTTATTTGTGCGCGGCAGGATGAAATGGGTATGACAGCGAGCGCCACTTTAACAATGAAAATGCTTTACCATTTTGTTCCCGAATATGTCATTATGCCGGGTATTGCGGCGGGTACCGGTCAGATTAAGGATACCGACAAGCAGCAGTACGGCGATGTGGTTTTGGCAAATTCCGTTTGGAATTTTTCAAACGGCAAGTTTGTTTCACCTCATCAGGCGGATATTGTTTTCGGTGAAATCGGTTTTCACCCGAGACCGACTTCGGTGGAAGTCAGCGGCGATTATTTGGATACCATTATGGACTTTGTGCACAGCGACAAAAATGAGTTTTATGTGCATTGCGGCCCCTTGGCGAGCGGTACAGCCGTGGTAGCCAATCAGTCAATACTCAAAAAGCAGGTGATTAGCGGTTTTCAGGATACCGAAGGCGTCGAGATGGAAGGCTACGGCGTTGCCTATGCGGCAGCGCATGCCGTAGAGCCGCAACCGCATATGATTATTGCCAAAAGCGTGTGCGATTTTGCGGATGAAAGAAAGGATGACAGATTTCAAAAGTTTGCCGCTTATACCAGCTGCGGCTTTGTCAAAGCCCTGCTCGAAGAAGTGCTCGAGTATACCGGCGACTAAAGGAAAGCCTTTGCATTGATATTTTCTAAAAGATAAAACAACAGCACCGATTGTGAACAATCACAACCGGTGCTTATTTTTGCTTACTGGCAGGAAAGACCTCGCTTTGCGGGCGCGCTAATCCCACTCTGCGCCCGTGACTTTTTCCAGGTCAACTCCCTTGGTGTCGTGCACTTTGACGGCGAGCACGGCAAGTGCCGCTATCAAGCCGGGAACGGCAAGGCAAAGGGTAATAACGGGCACCATACTGTTACCGAGAGCTGTAATCAGCGGCAGCCCGACTGCGTAGGCGACCAGGTAGCCGACACCCTGCGGTAAAAACTGTGCCGACAGCACCGAGGAACGCAGGTTGGTGGGCGCCGATTCGGAAATGATTATAATGAGCACATCCGAGGTTGCCCAATAGGCACCGACAGAAGCGCCGCAGCAAATGCCGACGATATACGGTGACCAATTAAAGCGAGAACCGGCAATGAGCAGTAAGAACATCGTCAGTGTTGTTGCCGCCATAATCACAGCGCTTTTCTTTCTGCCGAGGCTGTCGGCAAAGAAGCCGACCAAAAGCTGGGCAATTGCACTGCCGACAGGGAACAGAAACAACGCCGCCGTTACAGGGCCGATGCTCGCCTCATTGAGTGCGGCATCCAAGCCGATACCGCTTTTTGCCATAATGCCCTCGGCAAAGCCGTAAGACATTACCACCTGATAGTGCATGGTGATAATTACGCCGAAATTGCACAGCGCCGTGGCGATAAATACCCAGCGCAGCTGGCGGTGCTTCATCGCAAAAATCAGCCCCTTGAAAAAGCCGCCCTGCGCGTCCTTGCCGGATTGTTCGGCTTTGGCTTGCTGCAGTTCTTCTTCGCTCATTCTAAGGTATGCCAGGCGTGAGTCCATAAAGGTATCGGTCTCTCTGGCAAACAGCAGGGCGACAAAGGAAACGACCAACCCGATAACGGCGGGCACTAAATACACCAGCCGCCACTGCGAAGCATCGTGCATGAGCAGTTTTCTGAATAGCGGCACGAGCATTACGCCGAGCGTGGCAATACATTTGACTGAGGAATAAATTTTGGCGCGGTGCTTGGCAGGTGCCGATTCCATCACATACACCACCTGCATATCGTGCGGCACAAAGAAGAAGATTAAGACTGCGCCGACAATGTATAGTGCAATGCCGTGGGTAAGCGCGATGATGAGCATTCCCAGTGCCATACCGAAGGTATTGACCACCAAAAACAGTTTTCTGCCAAAGCGGTCGGAAAGCGGCTTATAGAAGATGGAAAGCGCTTGAAAGGGGATAGCAATAAAACTGACAATATCGAGCATACCGACACTCTTTTGACCGAACTGCGCCATTAAGTCGTTGGCAATTTCCGTTTTCATCAGTGTGCTGATTTGAGAAGCAATTTCATCGGTCACATACACGAGGCTGACAATGAAAATGAGCATAAAAATGTAGTTGCTTCGCTTCGGGCGCGCCTTTTCGCGCTCCCACTTTGCGATTTCTTTTTGTTTTTTGCGGGCAATTCTCTCTAACTGTGCCGGTGTCAATGTCTTCTGCCGCATTGCACTCTCCTTTTAGTTACTGTTGTTCAATCAATGGATACTATTTTAGAAAATGGCATTCCAAATTACTTCAAACAAGTGCCATCCCCGCATAGCGGTGCGGGTGATAAATGCGTAAAACTTGCTCGGTGAAGTCAGTGTTAATTCCGTTTCAAGCGGTGCGGACTGCACGCCGTAAGCCGTTTCGGCAACGACCTTAATCTTGTAGGTGCCTTTGCCGAGCCCCTTGAGGGTTAACTCCACCGTGTCGGGGGCATCGGTAATATAATATTGCGGCATGGTCCAGGTGTTGGCAATTTCTTTCCCGTTTTCATCTATTGCATAAGCGCGGTAGAGCACAACAGGCATGCCGTCGGTCGACTGCGCATTGTCTACGGTGATGGTGCAGCCGCCGGATTGCGCTGCCACTTCGCGCAGTGCTCCTTCCGAGAACACAGGTGCGGTGGAAGCCGCTGCCTTGTTTTCGGGCGAAAAGGCGCGGTTTGCCGGGTCGGCAGGGTTCTCTAAAATATATTCGCACAGCACTTTGTCGGCGAGTAAATCCATTCCGCGCAGGTGCATGCGATTAGCAGCATCAATTTCCACAATCCAATAGGTGCTGCACTTGCGGTTGTCGGGGTAGGAGGCGATATCGCGCATATCCTCTACGGTATAATCGGTCGATTTTACCGCGCCCGTGTTAATGGCGGTGAAAGCGCCCTGCCACACACTGTTCGGGTGGTTGAGCGGGTAATGCGAATGCCCCGAGAAGTCAACCACTTGCGGGTATTGCTCCAAAATATCGTTGAAATACGGCACACCCCACCTCTCGAAAGAGGAACTGCCGTAAACCGTGTTTTTCACATGCTCGTGGTGCATCACAAAAACAGGCTGATCGGGATTTTCGGCGGTGGCGGCATCCAGCTGCTCTTTGAGCCAGTTGAGCTGCTCTTTATCGTAGTGCGAAAGCCACTTGGAAGAAACGGAAAGCCCGATAAAGTGGTAGCCGTTAATAACGACATGAAAATCGGCATCATTGCCGGTAATGGCGGCAATGGTATTGCGCTCATCCTCGCGGCTCATATGGTAGCCGTCGTGATTTTTGGCGGCTATCGCCAGGAGTTTTGTTTCGCTTTTTACGGCGGTGTGAAGCGTATTTTCCAGCTTTTCAAATTCGGTTGCGGTGCCGTCATCGGTCACATCGCCCGCCAGCAGCAGGGCATCCAAGGTCGGGTGCTTGGCATCTTGCGCGGCAATGCGGTAGGTTTCGTCCATCATTTTTTCGATGCGCTCGCAAGTAAAATCATCTTCATCTCTGACATGGGTATCGCTCGCCGCGATAAAGCGCAACACCGGCACAAAATCCTCGGCAGCTGCAGCCTTGTTTTGGGCGCCGACAGCGGGTGTATTTTGGGCGCCGGCAGTCAAACCGACAGCGCTGCATATCATCAGAATACTCAACAATAAGCAAAACAGTTTTTTCATTTTTTTCTCCTTTGAAAATGCTTTAAAAATCCTATTACAGCCTTGCGCTGAAGACATCGTAAGTGGCGAGAACTTTACCGCTTTCATCAGTGACTGCGGCGGAAGCACCGCCATCCTCGTTGCCTTTGATTGTCAGGGTATCGCCGGCTTTAAGGGAAATATCGTTGGCAGAGTAATAAAACGAGTCGCTGTCAATCATGCGAAGCAGGTAGTGCCCGTTATCGCCCGCTTCACACAGCGGCGCAGTGCGGCTTTCGCCGGTGGAAACTTTGGCGGCAGTTGCGGTGCCCCATAGTGTGGTTTTGCGGTTGGCTTCGGTATCGGGCAAGAGCCAAATATCCGCCTCTTTAACTTCGTTGATTACGGTGACGGTTTGCTCGTTTTCGCTGTGCATAGTTTCGGTGACCTCCGTTTGGTTTTGCTGCGTTGCCCTACAGCTGCACAGTAGCAGCAATGTGAGCAGGCAGGCAGCAATAAGAACCGTTTTTTTCATAGGTAACTCCATTTTTTTGATAATTTGACACTTTTATTATACATAAGATTTTTAGGATATGCAATAAAAAGTGTTGCCGGAGTGTTGAAAGGCAGTCACACTTATGCTATACTGTTTTTGCAATGTTTTTTGAAAGGAGATACACAATGCAATACAAAACCACACAAGTTGTACTTAAAGAGAAATTTTTCGGTCACGACGCTAAGAATCTTTCGGAACTTGACAATGTGCTCAATTCTTGGGCACAGCAGGGCTGGCGCCTTCATACCATGACCACTACCGTTGCCGGTAACACCGGTCTGGGCGGCGGTGACCGCACCGTGTTTACATTGGTATTTGTACACGATTAATGATTTTTAAATACGCCTGCACACATCGGTGCAGGCTTATTTTTTTGCCCGGCAAAAAGGCGGCGCAATATGGATTGACTGAAAAGATAAAATGCATTATAATAGATATAATATTGTTTTTTTGGGGAGACTTAGATGGAAAAACAAAAAAATCGTGAAGGGCGCCATCGGCGCTTACTTATCGTTTGGGTGGTGCTTGCCGTGGTGATGGCGACTGCCATTACCTTTACGGGTGCGAGCGTTTTGAGCTCGCAAATTCGTAAAGACCGTGAGCAGACCGTTACCGGTGCCGCAAAATTAGCGGCGGCGGAGATTAGTTCCGCCCGCGTGAATGAATGGCTGGAAAATGGCAAAGATGCCGCTTACGCCCAAACCTTTGAGCGACTCAAAGATATTTTGGAAAATACGCCGTATTTAAAGTATTTATATGTTTATCAAATTCGAGAAGACGGCTGCTATGTGGTCTTTGATACCGACCCCGAGGAAGCGGGCAATCTCGGCGATTTTCAGGAGTTTGATGAATCGTTTTTACCCTTAGTGCCGGACCTTTTGGCAGGCAAGTCGATGGATCTTATGGAAAGTAATGATTCATTCGGCTGGCTGTTGACAAAGTATGAGCCGATTTATAACTCGAAAGGCGAATGCGTTGCCTACGCCGGCGCGGATATTTCCATGGAAGAAATCAGCCACTATACGCGCAACTATGTTATTCTCATTGTGCTCATTGCGGCGGTATTTTTAGTCGTTTGCATATTAATCGGTTCAAAAATGCAAATCAGCTCTCATAAAGCCGGTGAATTGGAAAGACTGCGCGACCAGCAGCAGCGCGATAAGCAGCTGCTCAGAGAGATTATCGAATCCTTCGCAAAGGTTATCGATATGAAGGATTCGTATACACAAGGTCACTCCTCGCGCGTGGCAAAGTATACGGCGATGCTCGCCAAAGAGCTCGGTTATGATGAGGAAACGGTCGAGCAGTATTATAACATTGCTTTGATGCATGACATCGGCAAAGTCAGCATTCCCGACCAGGTGCTCAATAAGCCCGGTAAGTTGACGGATGAGGAATTTGATATTATCAAATCTCACACCGTGCGCGGGCATGATGTGCTCCAAAACATCAGCCTGATGCCGGATATTGCGGTCGGCGCCGAGGCGCACCACGAGCGGCCTGACGGGAAAGGTTATCCCAAGGGGCTCAAGGGCGATGAAATGCCGCGCGTGGCGCAAATTATCGCCGTTGCCGATACCTTTGATGCGATGTATTCCGACAGACCTTACAGAGCGCGCATGAACTACGATAGGGCAGTCAGCATTATTCACGATGCCTCCGGCACACAGTTGACGGAAGATGTGGTAGATGCCTTTATGCGCTTGGCGGAAAGAGGCGAGTTCCGCGCCCCGGATGACACCGGCGGCGGTACCTTTGAGGATATCTCCAACATCCACAAAAATCAGCAAAAAGACGAGAAGCCGCAATAAAAAGAATAAAAAAGTACCCCCTGCCGCTTGCAAGCGGCAGGGGGTACTTTTTGACAGTTTTGCAGTTTCTCTAAGATGATTTTGTAAGTGTTGCATAGTTTAAATTCAGCTTGTTTGTGCTTTCGTCAAAAGAGATTAAATTGATTTGGGTATCGCTGACTCTCTCCATAAATAAAACAACTACGTAGCTGTTGGAACCCGGAATTGTCATTTTGCCAAAGTCATCTGTAACGGCGAAAACCGCTTGCTCATCAATCACTGTGTCATCCACTGTTGTGATTTTGGATTTAATCCCATATTCATATTCATAAAAATTGACAGTTTTATACGGAGTGTCGCCCGAAAACTTCCAATCACCAAGAAGTATGCGTTCAAAAGCGGCATTGCCGTTCCCATCATATTCGTCTACGTCAAACATCAGTGTTTCGTAATTTGAGTATTGATCATTAACAAAAGTGGCTTTGATGCATCGCGAGTTGGGAATAAGAGTCAGGGTAACCATATTGCTTGAGCCGCTCTTGTATTTTATTTTGTAAGATACTTTACTGTCGCTGATAACTCTGCATCTGGCAGTATAGTTGTTTTGTTCGACTTCATCACTCATTTCATCAACAACCGTGCTATCTTTTTTAAACGAAACTCTTTCCACCAAATCTGTATTTAAGTTACAGGCAAAAGACCAACGATTTTGTAACAGCTTTTTGCCGATAGAAGTATCTGCAAAATGAGTGGAGTTAACAACTTCTCCGCCAGCATCTTCTGTGTCTTCCTCATTACCGGTTTTGGTACATTTCGGAACAACTTCTCCGCCTTCAATATGGAAGTCTTTTCTTAAAGGTGAATTGTCTTTATCGAAAATATCCCAGCTTGCTTTAACACCAATCTCACCGAGAAGGGAATTATCGGAATTGACAAAGGCGGAAAACACCCAATATACACTGATGTCGGTGCAATCGGTCGGTGTTCGAACTGCCTCTGCCGCACCACCGGTTTCAAAGCCCACATCAAATAAATCCCATCCGATAAAAGCGGCACAGAGAATCACTTCGGCTTTTAAGGATGCTTGCACTTTGAAGTTTTGTTTTCCTTGCGGTTTTGTCAAGTTCTTGAAAAATTTCGGGAAGGCACCGCTTTTGTAGGAGCAGCCTTCCGTGAAAGTGGTGGAAAGCTCTAATGTCACGGTTCCGCCAAGGCTGATTTTCGGTTGTACTCTGATTTCTCCGCCAATGATTCCCGCAATTTTCAAAGGGATTGAAATGGCGGGAAGTTTAATGGTTTTACTGCAGGTAACGGAAACCTGAAACTTAATAGTAGAAGAAAAGGCGGCATATGCTTTTTTGATTTCTCTGCCGTGCATATCAAACTGCATGTCCACAGTTAAATCTGCCAGACACATTTTTCCGGAGACCTTAATACCGCTGGTGGCATTGTTTTCCAATTTAATCCAGACGTCACCGAGGTTAACGTGCTTGTCGATAGAGGTTTGCGTCAGCTGCGGGGCACTGTTTGCTTTTCCTAAATAGGTGACAGTCGGTTCGCTTGTAGAATCGAATTTCATTTGTGCCGGATCGTCGATAATGGAAAGTTCCCATCCGTCACCCTGCAGACCTAATATTTCAGGCTCGAAACTGCCGATGATATTTGCTGACTCTAAAACTTCTTCTTCATCAATGTCGGCAACGGTAAGCATATTTCCATTTGCTGACACGACTTGAACAGCTCTGCCACACGGGTATTGTGCGCCGGGCTCGACATAAATATAATCACCGGTCTGCGCGCTCGTATCGTTTAAAACAGCCTGATTTCCATCGAAACTGATTTGGTCTGCACGCAGTGGCAGTACATTGTCATACAGTTTATAGTCAATCTGTTGCTCCATTTCCAAAGAAGAATAGATTTGAGCGACTGTTTCAAGAATGGCAACGGCATTTTCCTTGGTCAGTGCATCCTTTTTTGAGAGGTGAACCCCGTAAGAAGAAAAATAGCGCAGAATGGCACTGTCACTTTTGACGTGTTTTCCGTTTTCAGTAGCTTGTATTAAATCTAAACCGATTGCTTTAACACCGCTGATAATTGCAAATTCATTCGTAGCGGTTTGATTGGGGTAGAATTCACCGCCGCTGTCAATAATGTCCCATTCCGCGCAACTTTGCACCGCGGTAAAGCATGGGTCGGATTGTGATACATCGGAAAAACGTGGTGTGGCATTTGCATAGCCTTTGAGTTCGAAACTCTCTGCTAACTGCATCACCCATTCCGCACGAGTCATTCCGGCGCCGATATCGCCGGTGCCGCTTTGAAACAAACTTGAAAGTATCAGAGTAAGAATGATGCCGATGCACAGCACAATTCCCACAGCAGCCAAAATAATTATTAAGCGCAGATTTTTGTTATCAGCGGTAGCAGCAGCTTGCCGTTGCGGTGCAGGTGAGCGAGAACTGCTGTTTTGCTGTGCAGTTGTATGAGGCGGTTGGTTGTAGTTTGCATAAGAATTTAACGCATTACCGCAATAAGAACAGCGTTGCGAATTGTCGGGATTTTCTCTTGCACAATAGGGACATTTCATATCTCAAAACCTCTCAAAGTATTTGCTATATTTATATCACAGATTGACAAGAATGGCAAGTTTTCGACAAAAGCAGTATTGCACTGAAAACAGTTATTGCAAAAACTGTCGAACTATAGTATACTCGGAATGTATTATAGACATTGAATTAAAACGAAAAATATGCACCTTTGGGTAGAAGTTTTTTGTTTTACTATGTTTTGTATATGCATTATTTAGGAGGTGGGCATATGAATATTCGTGCCAACAAAGATGTTGATTCTTTTACATTTGTTTTAACAAATGATGAAATGCAGCAGATTGTTTTGCCGCAGTGGAATGAATTGATGAGCGCTAATGCTGCCAACGGCTTTCAGTTTGCGCAAAATAACAGTGAAGCGGGTACAGAGATTACCTTTTTTGCCGAAGGCAGAGAACTGCTTGCCAATGTGATGGAGAGCGCTGATCAGGAAACGGCATTGAAATTGTTTTTGCGGTTTGCGCAACTTGTGTTTACCGAAAATATCGAGCAAAACTATTTAGTGATGTTTATTGCTGCATTTTATGATGGCGAGAAATTTACATTTCTCAAGCCTTTGGTTCCCGTACCGCAGCAGAAAATCGGTGTGCTGAAAGGTTTTATTTTTGGCATGAGCAACAGTGTGGCAGGTTTTGATGCCGGGCTCAAAGAGCGCTTATTGCAAGCGTGTGACAGTGCGCAAAGCGTAGAAGCCTTTGAAGCGGTTACCGGGATTTCACTCAATGCGCCGGCAGAGCAACCGCAACCGGCTTCTCCCGCGTCGAATGAGGTGCCCGCACCGGGAAAAGTGTGCCCCTCTTGCGCGAGAGATTTTCCGCCGACATCCAATTTCTGCCCGCATTGCGGCGTGCAGTTAGTAGTTAAAGAAATCGCAGCACCGGTTGAAGAATCTGCGCCGGAAGCGCCTGTGTTTGAAGCACCGGCATTTGAAGAACCCGCACAGCCGGCGCCTGTATTTGAAACGCCTGTTGAGGCGGCTCCCGTGTCGGAAGCACCTGTCGTTGAAGCGCCGGCGGAAGAACCTGCATTTGAAGTACCGGCAGAAGAACCGGCACAAGCAGAGCCGGTATTTGAAGTGCCGGCGGCGCCTTCGGGAAAAGTGTGCCCCTCTTGTGCGCGCGATTTTCCGCCGACATCTAATTTCTGCCCGCATTGCGGCGTGCAGTTAGTAGTTAAAGAAATCGCAGCACCTATGGCGACAGAATCCGCTTTTGAAGCGCCTGCAGTTGAAGCACCGGTAGAAGAACCTGTGCAAGAAGCGCCCGCAGTTGAAGCACCGGTAGAAGAGCCTGTGCAAGAAGCGCCTGCAGTTGAAGCACCGGTAGAAGAACCTGTGCAAGAAGCGCCCGCAGTTGAAGCACCGGTAGAAGAGCCTGTGCAAGAAGCGCCCGCAGTTGAAGCACCTGTAGAAGAACCTGTGCAAGAAACGCCTGCAGTTGAAGCACCGGTAGAAGCATCTGTTCCGGCAGCGCCGGCGGACTCCTTCGGAAAGGTATGTCCCTCTTGTGCGCGTGATTTTCCGCCGACATCCAATTTCTGCCCGCATTGCGGCGTGCAGCTGGTGGTCAAAGAAATCGCAGCACCCGCGCCGGCAGAAGCACCCGTACCGGTAGCACCTGTCTTTGAGGCGCCGGTAGAAGAATCCGTACCGGAAGCACCTGTCTTTGAAGCGCCGGCAGAAGAACCCGAGCCGGAAGCACCTGCCTTTGAAGCACCGGCAGAAGAACCTTTAGAGGAAGTACCTGCTGTTGGCGAAGATATTTCTCAATCGGAAGCGGTTTCGGGTGATGACGAGGAAGAAACGACAATTTTAAGTAACGATGCGAGCGCATTTACAAACGCTTATTTGGTGCGCAAAGCCAATAATGAAAAAATTTATATTACGAAGAAATCATTTATCATTGGTAAAAGCAATAATTATGCGGATTATGTTGTGACGGATAATAAAACAGTCAGCCGTTGTCATGCAAGTATTACTGCAGACGGAAATCATTTCTATATTGCAGATAAAGATTCCACCAACCACACTTTTGTGAACGGTAAAATAATTTCGGCAAATGAACCTGTTGAGCTGTATGACGGAGACGTGATAATGCTTTCTAATGAAGCTTTCAATTTCCATTTGGAGTCTATTTGAGCACTGCAAGGCTGTTTTCGACATTCGTAAAATCGAAAAATGATGAAATGATTTTCACCCCTGCTGTGTGCAGGGGTGATTTATTGCCCGAAAGAAAATGCAAGTGGCAGTTTTGACAAAAGGTTGGTTTTTCTAAAAACAAGTGTGAGTAAAAACCACGAATTTATAATAAAACAATTCTTGCAAAAACTGTCAGATTATAGTATACTTTATGTATATAATTTTAAAAAATGCAAAAATTATGCTTTTTTCAAGTGTAAGCGGACTCGCAGGCTTTTGCAATCACTTGTCATTAGCATAGCGGTAGCGTTTTGCACGGCGAAAGTAAGAGTCGCAAACCCGCTTATGCTTTTTGTGTTTTTAGAAATTGTTTTGGTTTTAGCGATGTATAAGTGCCGCGTTAAGATTTTTTCTTTATGCGATTTTGAGGGAACAGGGGGGAGCGCTTTTGCATTTTAACGCCGATAAAATGACCAATTCCATAACACTTATTTTAACCGGGGAGGATCAAGATCACCTGGTTTTGTCGCGTTGGGATGCATTGGCAGATTTTACCGGCTCTTCGGCTTTTGCCTTTGAAGCAAAAAGAATCTCCGAAGAGTTGTCAATTACATATTTTTCAGAACAATTTGAACTGCTTTCCAATGTGCTGTCACAAGCAGGCACCAAAGAGGCGCTTGCCGCGTTCAGTGCGTTTTTAAAGCTCGTTTTTGAAGAAGACTTTTTGCAGTCATCTTTGGCAAGCTTTGAAACCGTTTTTTATGATGGAGAGCAGTTTTTATTTATTCAACCGCCTGTTGCGCTCTCACAGCAAGCGCCGGAGCTTTTAAAAGAGTTTATTCTCGGTATGAGTGAGGCGGTTGCGCAGTTCGACGAGAGTTTAAAAGAAGAATTGTTAGCTGCTTGCGACAATGTGCAAAGCGCCGCACATTTCGAGGCTGTTATAGCGGCACATCTGCCTGAACCGAGCGAGGTATTGCCGACAGAAGACACTTTGCAAGATGCTACTAAAGTAAAAGTTTGCCCTTCTTGCGGGAAGGAATACGATGTAATTGCGAATTTCTGTTTGCTTTGCGGTGCGCAATTATGTGTGAAAGAGTCGCTGACTCAACAAGAGCCGAGCGGCGAACAGGCAGAAGCTACGGCAGTGAATGCGCCTTTACCGGAAGAATCGCCGGCAGAAGAAACCCCTGCTAAAGAAACAGTGGAACCACCTGTGGCGGCAGAAGCGTTCTCGCAGCAGGAAACCGCCTTTAGCGAAACCACCTTGTTAGGCTTTACCGATTTTGGTGAAACATCCATTTTAGGTGGGGGGAGAAGCAATTTTAACACGCCGAATTTAGTGCGCAAAGCCACCAACGAGAGAATATTTATTACTAAGCGCAGTTTTGTGATTGGTAAGAGTAGTGATAATACCGATTATACAGTGACCGATAATAGTGCGATTAGCCGCTTTCATGCAGAAATAACTGCGATTGGGAATGATTATTTTGTGCTTGATAAGAACTCTACAAATCACACTTTTGTCAATGGCGAGATGATTCAGCCGAATTCCTCAGTGCAAGTTTTTGATGAAGATGAAATTATGTTAGCAAATGAAATTTTCGAATTTCATTTAAATTAATAAAAAAGGAGAAAAAAGATGAAAAGAGCAAAAGGTTTATTTGCCATTCTTGTTGCCCTTGTATTATTGCTTGCAATTGCTGTTCCGGCTTTTGCTGAAGGCGAAAATCAAGAAGTAACAGATGCAAAAAATGGTGTTGTTCAAATCCAAATGTGGTTTTCCGATCCTGAAGCTGCAATTGAAACAGGTACTTTTACCGGTTCCGGCTTCCTGATTAATGAAAACACGGTTATTACCTGCCAGCACGTTGTAAGCGATTTTGAAAAAGGCTTCTTCGTAAACTGGGCACGTTTTATCAGCCAAGAGTATGATGTGAAGCGTACCGCAGAGCAGGTTAAGAAACTTTCCGAAATCAGAGTCAGCATATACAGAGATGTGTATATTAAGGCTACTATTCAGAAAGTCAGTGAAGAAATGGATTATGCCATTTTGAAGCTTGATGACCCGATCCAGGGCAGAACTCCGCTGTCAATTCGAGACAGCAGTACCGTGAAGCAGACGGAAGATGTTTTTGCGTTAGGCTTCCCCGGTGACATTCAACAACTTAAAGATCAAAACTATTATGATACGAACGATGTAACTGTCACCAGCGGTAAGGTTGATAAAGTTGACAGAATGAACTTTATTGCTTACGGCTTAATTATTAACGATAATTTCGAATATGATTACACCGAAAAGGTTTACAAGAATGTTGATTGTGTTGCCAGCAGCGCATACATTGCTGAAGGCAATTCCGGTGGTCCTTTGGTCGACAGTTCAGGTAATGTAATCGGTATTAACGCTGCCGGTAACGGCTCCAGAAACATTGCCATCAGCAGTAACCAGTTAATCACTGTGTTAAAGGCATTAGGTATTTCTTATACCGATTCTTCGTCTTCAACCACCACCACTACTGCAGCACAAACTACCACATCTGCTGTAGCAAAGAATCCTGAACCGCAACCGAAAAAATCCGGTTTATCTACCGGCGTTATTATCGGCATCGCAGTAGCTGCTGTTGTTGTGATTGCATTGGTTGTTGTGATTATTATTGTTGCTTCCAAGAAAAAGAAAGCAGCACCTGAAGAGGCAAAAGAAACATCGGTTCCCGGTGGCTTTACTCCCCCTGCAACTTCGACACAGACCAAACCGCCTGTTCCTGCAGAAGGCAGTGAAGGTACCACAGTTCTCAGCAGCAATATGGGTGACCCGAATGCGACTACCGTATTAAGCGGCACCACTACTGCTTACTTGTTGAGAACTTCTAACAATGAGAAGATTAACATTACCAAGCCTTACTTTAAGATTGGTAAGGATGCAAGCCGCGTAGATTATTGCATTAAGGGCAACCCGGCTGTTTCCAGATTCCATGCTTCCATCGTTTCCAAGAATGGTCAGTACTTCATCGTAGATAATGGTACAACTAACCATACTTATGTCAACGATTCAATGATTCCCGCTAATGTGGAGACTCAAATTTCCAACGGCGCAAAGATTAAGTTGGCAGACGAGACATTTGAATTTAAAATCTAAGTAACTCCTTTTTAGGCACAGGGCAACTGCCCTGTGCCTATGGGTGCTTATTTATATATTAATTAGTAACATTATTAATAAAGCGGTTATTTCCAAAAACCGCTGTTTCGGCTGTTGCAGGGCGAAACAGGTTTTTTGGAAATATCCGAACCGGCAGGTGCATTCTGCACTTATGCCGCATGATTTCATCTCTTTTCTTAGGGATGGAAATGATTTTTAATATTTTTTTATATTTATAAATTCTTTAAATCTTTAAGAAAGATAAGGAGAAGCGTTATGGATTTTATTTCCCATATTCACACGGATATCGGAATCAAAAAATCGGTTAATCAAGATGCTGCACTTGTGATGCAGGCAAAAACCGATTATGACGATGTCATGTTTTGTGTACTGTGTGACGGAATGGGTGGTCTTGCCAATGGTGAGATTGCCAGCGCGACCGTGATTAAAGCCTTTGCCGATTGGTTTGAAAAGGAATTTCCGGAGATGCTTTACGGCGGGTTTAGTGCACAATCACTGGAAAAAGAGTGGAGCAATTTGATTTTTGAGCAAAATGTTAAGATTATGAGCCACTCTCGCACACTCGGCAGCAGCATGGGTACCACTGCGGTGATACTGCTTATTAGCGGCGGTAATTACTATATCATGAATGTCGGTGATTCCAGAGCCTATGTTTGTAATGCAAACGGGCTGGTGCAAATCACAGAAGACCAAACTTTTGTTAACCGTGAAATCAAGCGCGGTAATATGACACCGGAGCAGGCGAAAACCGACCCGAGAAGAAATGTGCTGTTACAGTGTGTGGGTGCATCTCAATTCATTGAGCCGGATTTCTTTATGGGAAATGCTTTTAAAGAGGATGTCTTTATGATGTGTTCCGACGGTTTCCGCCATGTGGTAACACCGGAGGAAATTCAGCAGGCATTTTCACCGCAAAATAATTTGACCGAAGAAGACCTTGCGGCGCACGAAAAAGAGCTTGTTGAGCTCAACAAAGCGCGCATGGAAAACGATAATATCACCGCGTTAGCGGTCAAACTGGTCTGAAAGGAGGCGGTATTTCTTGTTAGCAAACGGAACAGTCATAGACGGGAAGTATGAAATACTCTCCAAAGTAGGCCAGGGCGGTATGAGCGTTGTCTATT
This sequence comes from Clostridia bacterium, assembly GCA_017432485.1. Taxonomy (GTDB): domain Bacteria; phylum Bacillota; class Clostridia; order Oscillospirales; family Acutalibacteraceae; genus RUG714. Next base: position 35,820 of record JAFRJB010000017.1, on the reverse strand, counting down.
TGGCAATCAACCGCAAGGCGATGAAACAGTGGGCAATTAAAGAAGTGCGCCGCGACGGTGTGAAAGATTTTGAGGTTGTCAAGCAGAGCCTGGTTGCCGAAACCGATATGCTCAAAAAGCTCAGTCACCCCAATTTGCCCGATATTGTCGATATTATTGAAACGGAAGATTCCTTCCTCATTGTGATGGATTACATTGAGGGAAAGCCTTTAAACAAGCGTATTGAGGAATCCGGTCCCCAACCCGAAGAGTATGTGGTAGAGTGGGCAAAGCAGTTATGCGATGTGCTGGATTATTTACATACCCGCCAGCCTTCTATTATCTACCGCGATATGAAGCCCTCAAACGTAATGCTTAAGCCGGATGGCAGCGTGTGCCTGATTGACTTCGGTACCGCTCGTGAATACAAAGGCACCAATATTCAGGATACCACTTGCTTGGGCACCATCGGTTACGCAGCGCCGGAGCAATTCGGCGGGCAGGGCGAGACGGATGCCAGAACCGATATCTATTGCTTAGGTGCCACTCTGTACCATCTGGTCACGGGGCATAGCCCGGCGGAACCGCCGTATGAGATGTATCCCATTCGGCAGTGGGATCCGCAGTTGTCCCCGGGTTTGGAAGCGATTATTCTTAAGTGCATTCAAAAAGACCCGAATGACCGTTACCAATCCTGTGCCGAATTAAAGTACGCACTGGAAAATATGGAAGAAAATACCCGCACCTACTGGGTACAGCAAAAGAAAAAATTCAATACATTTCTTGCAACTGCAATTGCGATGGTTGTATTTTTGCTCGTGGGTATTACCGGTACGATTTTAGGCAATGCTAACTCGAAGTCATTGTATGAAAAGTATGTTGAGAAAGCTTCCGGAGAAACCGGCGCGGATGCGGTCGCGGATTATGAAGCGGCATTTTCTCAAGGGTATATGAATGATAAGCCGGAAAACTTGGCAAATTACTTTGCCAATTATATGCAGGCATTTGTGGACAATGATGACACAAGAACTATTACCGCTGATGAACTCAAGCAGTTTCAATCGTACCTCGGCACTGCAGATGAGTCAAAGGAAGATAAGTATGTCAGTGTCATTCAAAGAGACGACGATGCTTATGTAACAATGAACTATAAGCTCGGCATTAAACTGTTGCAATTTGCCGAGGGCGGCACATTGGCGCAATACAACACCGCAAAGACTTGGTTTGTGAGAGCTTATAACGAGGTTGATGAGGCAGATTTGAGAAGTGCCGACTCCGGCGAAAAATCAGACAGTCAAATTGATTATGAGCTTGCGCAAAAATTGGTGAGTATGATTGATGGTTGGAATGAAATCAACAATGCCAATAAGAGCAATGATGTGTACGGTGAAACAGTCAATTTTGCCACCTTATATAAAAAGTTAGAGGATGCGGTCGACGGTGTCATCGGGCAAGGAACGGATGATGGTGTTAAGCTGAAGGTCTTTGAAGTGTTTGCGAATTTCTTGGAAGACAGTGATTTTGTAGAAAAGTTTGCTGCCAGCAATGGTAATAAACTGGAGGCTTCCAATAAGTGGGATCAAGTTCTTGCCGAGTTAGATAAGATGACACAGCTTGACGGCGCGCGCCTTGAATTAAAGAACGAAATTGTTGCTAAAAATGCAACCATTCATGAGAATTTAGCAACAAAATCTTAAAGAAAGGAGAAAGAGAAATGTTTATCACATTAGCAGTTGGAACAGATCCTACAAATGTTTATAAGATTATTTCAATTGTCGGTTATTCATTGGCAGCTGTTTGCCTGGTGGCAGGTATCGCGCTCTTTTTCCTTTATGACATTAAAGGTGTGTATGCATTCTTAACCGGGCGTAAGAAGCAACAGGGCATCAGTGAAATGCGTAAACAGCAGGGTGAAGGGGAAGGTAAGCCGGCGGTTTCGCCTTCCATCAAATTCGGCTTTACATCGGCGCCTCAGGATACCGGCGCAAAGAAACTTAATAAGAAATCCATACCGCTGCAGTCTCAGCCGCAAGCGCAGCCGCAGCCGGTATCTGCGATGGGAGAAACCGCTCCCATCGGGCAGGATTCCGTGAGAGAAGGCACAGAGGTTCAACCCCCTGTAGACGAGGGAACAGAAGTATTATCACCTGCCGACTCTGCGGATGAGGGAACAGAAGTATTATCACCTTCTATGTATGCGGATGAAGGCACACAAGTGCTTTCTTCGGCAGCAGAGCCACAGCAAAATGATGCGGTGGATGTGGCAAGAAAAGTTGAGTATGCGAAAAATGAGCACGTAGGAACCTTTGTCTTGGTAAAGAATGAAATGGTGATTCATTCGGACCAAGTGCTGTAGGAGTTTTGTGCGATGAAAGAAAAACGTTTACTCTATGCGCAAATTGCCGCTTTTGGGGCATCTTCGCTCGCGCTGGCATTTGCGGGTTTAACAAATGATGTCACTCGCGGCGGCAGAATCGGCAACGTTTTTATCGGTATTGTTTTTTGGCTGGGTTTGGCAGGCGGCATTGTTTTGAGTGTGCTGCTCTCAAAACAGCGAAAGGCTGCCGGTGCCGATGAAGGAAAAATCGGTATCATAAACTTTTTTAGCAACAAACCGGCAATAGTGTTTGATTGCCTGATGATAGTCAGTTGTATCGCCTCTATCGTGTTTTTGGTTTTACAAAGTCAGATATTTATCGGCTATATCAGTATTGCTTTATTCTTTTTTTCATTGGAAATGCATTGTGTTTTAAATGGAAAGAATTATAAATACATCACTTCAAATGTGGAGGATTAAAGGATGGAAAAGGTAAAAGTTAGCAAAAAAGTGCTGGCAATTATACTGGTGGTAATGATGCTTTTCTCATCATTCCCGCTTTCCATGGTATTGGCAGCGCAGAAAGAGATCGTTGAGTGCGCAGCTTGCGGCGGCAACGGTTTTGTGGATTGCCCGGCATGCGAAGACGGGCAGGTGAACAGCCCCTGTACGCATTGTACCGAAGGGTTCATTGATGGTCAGCCTTGCACCTATTGCGGCGGTGACGGCATTGAGTCGACAGAGTGTACAAATTGCGAAGGTTTCGGCCAACTCAAATGCACCACTTGCGACGGTACGGGTCAGATTACTAACGAGTACGAAACTTGCCCGAACTGTGAAGGTCACAAAACCGTAGAGCAAGATTGCTCAACTTGCGGCGGCGATGGCAAGCTGCAAGTGACATGCTCAACTTGCGGTGGCAGCGGAACAAAAACGAATTCTGTAGAATGTACGAATTGCAGTGCCGGCAAAGTGGATTGCCCGGATTGTGAAGGCGGCGCCTGTTCGCAATGTGACGCTGGGTACATCGACGGTCAGCCCTGCACCTATTGCGGCGGCTCCGGCAATTGTGCGATTTGCGGCGGTTCCGGTCAACTCGATTGCGCCACATGCGGCGGTGACGGTCAAATAGAGCAAAACATTGAGTGTCCTACCTGCTCCGGCAGCGGCAAAGTTGAGAGCAATTGCACTGAGTGCGAAAACGGTAAAGTGACTGTTACCTGCACACGATGCGAGGGCGAAGGCAAGATTTTAACACAAAATGATGATTCTTTTGCATTTGATGATGCTGCCCCTGCAGCAATCGGTGTTGGCGAAACACTGAGCAATCAGGCAAAGAGCACAAATAATACCACCGGTGAAGTTACATATTCTTCTTCGGATAATACTGTCGTAACGGTTGATGACAATGGTGAAATTACCGCGCATAAGGTAGGTTTGGCAACCATTACTGCAAGCATTGCAACCGATTATGTGTATTCTTCTAAAGAGATTACTTATAATATTACGGTTGAAAAAGGAGTGCCTGCCATTACCGACTATACGGTAGGAGCTATTAATTATCAACAGACTTTGGCTGACAGCAGTTTTTCCAGTGTGACTGCTCAATCCGGCAGTAAGACAGTTGCCGGTACGGCGGTTTGGAAGGATACTACCATCGCACCTACCGTTAACGACAGCGAGAAAACAGAATATACTGCTGTGTTCACTCCTGATGATACGGATAATTACGAGAGTGTGGAATTTCAGGCAAAACTGAAAGTCAATCCGATTGATATTACCGGCGTTACCATTGAAGGAACGACCGCAACATATACCGGTGAAACTTTTGATGCCGTGGCGGTGGAAGGCACCGTTGAGGGTGATACGGTTGCGTATTCCGAAGATAACAGTTCCTACTCTTCCACTATGCCCACTATCACCAATGTTGAAGATACCAAACTTGTTTGGGTCAAAGTAACAAGAAACGAAAACTACAACGAATTGGTTCAAAACGTGACGGCAACCATTAACCCGGCTGCTACGGAAGACGTCAACTTTGATGTATATAGTGATACTTATGATGCTGCAGCGCACAAAGCTGTTAATGTCACTACTGCACTGCCTTTTGGTGCAGACCCGGTTGACCACTATGTATATAACGGGAATACCTATACGGAATGCCCCGAAATTACGGATGTCGGCACATACGATATTACTGTGGTTTTAACCAAAAATTACGGTGAAGCAGAAGTACCGGTAACGGCTGCGATTGCGCAAAAAGATGTAACTGTTATCACAGCAGATAAAACGGTTACTTACGACGCTAAGAGCTATAGTGCAAATGATAGCACTGTTACGGCAGAACTTTGCGGTACAGATACTCTGGATTCTTACGAGATTGTCGGAGAGTATTCGGATGTCGGTAATCATAGCATTAATACAAAAGATGCAGTGATTAAGAGAGGCAGCAAAGATGTTACCGCTAACTACAATATCACTTATCAAGCCGGTCAATTGACCATCAATCAAAAAGAGGTAACATTAACCATTAAGCCCGTAAATGCAACGTATACCGCACTGCCTCACCCGGCAGAGGGCTATGATTACACCACGGCGGCAGATAGATTCGAAGTGACCGGTTTGGTTAGCGGTCATACGATAGAACCGGTATTTAGCGGTGAAGAAACAGCTGTCGGTACTTATGCCGACCGTTTAGGTGTCTCTTCTTATACTATTTATAATGGTGAAACAAATGTCACCGGTAACTATAATGTAACGGTGGATAATGGCGATTTAGCAATTTCCTATCCTTCTTATGATACACAATATACATATGTAAAAGATGAAATGGATAAAGGTATCGACGGTTGGTATCAAAATCCGGTTACCATTCAGGCAAAAGAGGGCTATGCACTTTGCTATGAGAATGGCGACTCGGCTGCTTTTAAAGAAACTCTTGTGTATGAGCAAAACGGTATCACTAAGCCGCGCTTTGCCATTAAAGAGTTGAGCACGGGTTATGTTTCAGAAGTGCTTGAAAGAGAAGAAGTCAAGGTTGACCGGGTTAACCCGACCACATATGATATCGAATACTCTAAAGCGCTGGCATATAGAGTGCTCGAACTCCTTTCTTTCGGCTTCTATGATGCACCGGCAGAGGTGACACTTAGAGCAAAGGATGAACATGCCGATATCGCTTCTATCACGTATCAAATCGGCGAAGAAGAGGCAGTGACGGTACCGGTAGAAGAACTTACTCTTGATACAGATGATTCTTATTACTATGTGATTTCCGCTCCGGCAAGTGCGGCGGAATTTAAGGGCCAAATTTCGTATTCCGCAAAAGACAATTCCGGGCGCGATTCCACTCAGGCAGATGACCAAAGACGTGTGATCGTTGATACAAAAGACCCGGTAATTACGAAAACAGAATATGTTGATAGTGTTAGAAACGTAGGTAGTAAGTATTATTATGACGGCGATGCTACCGTGAAATTCACGGTGGATGAAGAATACTTCTTCCGTAACTATTATAAAGAACTTGCTGATTTGAAGGCAGAGCAAAATGTTGTGGATGCACTCAAAGAGGATGTCGTTCTTAAGATTGAAAAGAATGTAAATCCCGTGGATGAGACACCGCAGTATGAAACCTATTATGAAGGCAGTGCAAATCCCGCTGAAGCGACCAATCTCTTTAGCGCAGCTTGGGATGAGGATGCTAAAACAATCAGCATTACCATTCCGAAAGAGCTTAATAGCGCTGCAAATGACGGCGATTATATTGTAACTCTTTCTTACACCGATTTGTCGGATCACAGTGTTAGCGTAACCACCGAAACGATGGTTATGGATACAGTTAAACCTGTCGTTGAAATCAGCTATGAAGACGATATCTCCGCGCAGCGCGCTGCTGAAGGTTATTTCCTCAACAGAACAGCAACGATTACGGTTGAGGAGCGCAATTTCGATAAAGAAACATTTGCTGCAATCATTACTGCCAAAACGATTGCGGGTGAAGAAATTGAAAATAATGCAGCTAAGTCTGCGTTGGCAGATGCAATGACAAACTGGGTAGATAGTGGTGATACTCATACCTTAACCATTCCTTATACAGATGATGCGCTTTATACATTTGCATTATCAACATTACAAGATTATGCAAAGAATGATTTTACCACTAAGCCGGAAAACGACAATAGCATTTACAAAAAAGATTCGGAGACACCGGATGCCTTTACTTGTGATGAAGAAACGCCGGCTATCAGTCTTTCCAGCGCGCAGTCATTGGCATACAGAATTCTCAATGAAATCACATTCGGTTTCTTCAATTATGTAGAAGTAACCGTTTCGATGAGTGACGGTTATTCCGGTTTGCAAAAGTTTGAGCACATTTCTTTAAAGATTGAGGATAGCAAGGGCAGTTCCGAAGAAAAGGATTTGACACCTGAGAATCCTGACAGCGCTTCCTATACTTTCACGATTAATAGTGAGTACAGAGATTCTATTGAAGCAACCGTTTGGGATAATTCCGGTAACACTGCCTCTACTCAGAAGATTCAAGATACCACAGCTGAAGATTACAGCGGTGTAATAGTAGACACAACGGACCCGATATTTACAACAACAGAATATGTTGACAGTGTGCAGCAGGTTGATGATAAGTATTATTATTCCGGCGATGCTACAGCAAAATTCACAATTGATGAAGAATATTTCTTCCGTAACTATTATAAAAAACTTGCTGATTTGAAGGCAGAGCAAAATGTTGTGGATGCACTCAAAGAGGATGTCGTTCTTAAGATTGAAAAGAATGTAAATCCCGTGGATGAGACACCGCAGTATGAAACCTATTATGAAGGTAGTGCAAATCCCGCTGAAGCAACCAATCTCTTTAGTGCAGTTTGGGATGAGGATGCTAAAACAATCAGCATTACAATTCCCGCTAATCAAAATGATGGTGATTTCATTGTAACGCTTACCTATACCGATTTGGCGGACCACAGTGCAACCGTGACCACCAAGACAATGGTCATTGATACCACACCTGCAGAGATTACCCCGAGCTATAAGACACCGGTGCAGGTTGTCAAAGATAAGAACGGTAATGAAGTCGATTATTATAATGAAGCCAACCCCATCGAGTTAACTCTTACTGTTGAAGAGCGCAACTTTAATGCGGCTGACTTTGTTTCAAACATTCAGGTATTTGATGTTTTAAGCGCACATAATGCAGCCGCTGAGAGTGCATTTGTTGATTATTTGAAAGAGGATGCAAATTGGTCGCATAGCGGCGATACACATACTATTGACATTGCGCTGGAAGACTATGAAGCAAACTTCACAGTAGATTACAACTATGCCGATTTGGCAGGTAACAATACCGAAGCAGAACCGAAGAATGTTACGTACGACAAGAAAGTGCCTGAAGTTTTAGAACTTTCTGTCAACGAAACACCGGTCAGAAAAGTGCTTAACGGCATTACTTTCGGCATCTTTAATTATTTGGTACCTGCCGAGGTGACCATCACCGCAAGGGATGCGGTAGCGGGCATTGATACCATTACCTACTCTTCTTATGATGTTGATGGCGCAATCGGTTCGGTGGATAAAACCACCCTGCAGATTAAGAACCAATTTGTGCCTGCTTCTAAAGAAAGCGGCTTAACACCGGATGCAAGCGGTGTGGTGAGCTATACCTTCACCGTTGAACCGCAGTTTAGAAACGGTTTAACCGCTACGGCAGTGGATTATTCCACGAACAGCACCACTGTTGATACGATTAAAGACGGTAAAGACGGTAGCAATACAGACGGCGGCATCATTAAAGATACCAAGGAGGGCAGCATTGCCATCACGGTGGATGAAAGTGCCGACTATGCTTCCAAAGATACTTTTGCAAGTGACTTTAATTTCCATGTAAGTGTTCATGATGATAACTCCGGCATCGGTGATATTGCAGTTACGCTCAATGGTCATGCTTTAAGTGAGGATGCTGCTGGCAAAGCAATTAGCAGTTACTACAGCGGCAACAATTTGATTGAAGACCGCAGCTTTGACATCAATTCCGCACAGATTAAGGCGTTTCATGATGAAACCGCGCTCAAGTACGGTGTATATGTATTAGAAGTCACATTAACCGACAATGCGGGTAATGTAAGCAGCAAAGACTATACCGGATATATCGATGTTTTTGCACCGAAAGTTACCGATTTCTCTTTTGAGACCTCCGGTAGAGCCTATGTTGGCGACGAAGAGTATGAAAACGGCGAAAAGGCAATCGTTGCCGGTAAGGATACCGACTATTACGATTATTACTTTGAACAGAACACTAAGGTAACAGTTTATGTGTGTGACTATGAGCCGGAAGGCTTTAACAAGCACACCTGCGGTGTGAGTGACATTACGCTTGAAGCCTACAGCAATGCCGGTCAAACCGTTACCTGTAAGCCCGTATCCGGTTCCTTTGTGCGGACGACTAAAGATGGTGTCGGGTACTCCACCAAGACATTCTTAATTGAGGGACCCTTCAAGGGCAACTTATATGCGATTGCCAAAGACTATGCGGAAAACACACCGACCAACGGTGAAACCAAAGGTTGGGTAGATCCTGCATATAAGAGCTATCTCTCCGCAAAATATGAAGGCTTTGTCAATCCATATGACACGGTTTTGGAAGATATGACCCAGCATAAGGCAAGTTCTTCTATTTCCATTAAACCGAACAGAGATCCTGTTTCAAGCGAAAAAACGCAGTATACATACAACTACACCGGCAATGCACAAACAGATGCCAAGATGGATTACAAGGCGAGCAAGGTACCGCTGTATAATAAGGATATTCCGGTAGTGCTCACTGTCAAAGATTTGTATTCCGGCATTAAGGAAATTGAATGGTCTGTTGTCGGCCAGCCGAATCAAGACTCTGCAAACAACCAAAATGGTGTGGCGACTGTCACTAACGATGGCGAAGTCATCGGCGACAGCGGCTGGAGCGCAAGCGGCGAAAGCAACCTAATTACGACAATGCAAAAAACCGTCACTGTCAGAAACGACAGCAACGATATTGTTATTCTGGTTGAATTAACCGACAGAGCAGGCAATAAGACCTATGATTATTACATCGTTGGTGTAGATAAGACTGCACCGCAAGTGAAGATTTCTTACAATAACAACTCTGCGAGCGAAAGCAAATATTTCAAAGCTCCGAGAACCGCTACGGTAGAGGTGACTGACAGAAACTTCAATGCCGACTTGATGAATGTGATTAAGAACGGCAGCAGATTAAAAGGTCTTTCCTGGTCTGAAGTGAAACTTTCGGATGGTAACTATCGCTGTACGGCTAAAGTGGCATTTGATAAAGACGGCGACTATACCTTCAAAGTTAACGGTAAAGACAGAGCGCAGAATACCGCAAAGGTTGCTTTCGCAGCCGGTACGGTGGCAGGCGCAGAATTCACCATTGACTTGACTGACCCGGTTGTGACCGTAACGTATAAGTCTGCGGCAACGCCGAAGAATGGAAATTACTACAGCAAGCCCAGAACCGCAACCATTCAGGTTGTTGAGCACAACTGGAATCCGCAGAAGTTTGTCTTCTCCCTGAAGATGAATGACGGTTCCGTTCAGCACCCGCAGTTAACATGGAGTAATAGCGGCGATACCCATACCGCAACCTATACGGCAGATTCCGTTAAGGGCGATAAGTACACGCTGGACTTTGCTTGCAAGGATAGAGCAAACAGAGATGCTATCTTTGTTCAAAACGGCGCAAGAGTCAGAGATTATAAGCCGGAAACCTTCTATGTTGACCAGACTAACCCTGCAATCAAGTATGAGTTTAACGGTCAAGATACCGGTAGCGATAAGAACGCAACCACAAATAAAGAATTTGCTTCCGGCGTCAGCATTTCCGATACATACTATGACTATGTGAATATCACCATTTTCGGTCAGGCGCATAACTTCACGCAGACATTGCGCGGCAGTCATCAGACCAGTGTGGATATTGACAGCATTATCGAAGCTATCAGCAGAGATAATAAGACAAAGGATGACTTCTATACCGTTACGGTGGATGCTTACGACAAGGCGGGCAACACCACACAGATTGTGCGTTACTTCGCAGTCAACAGAAACGGTTCCATCTTCACCTTGGGCGAAGCGGCAACCAAGTTGGTGACCAAGAAGTACACCAATAACCCGAAGGACTTTGCACAATTAACCATTCAAGAAAGAAATGTAGACCCGATTGATGTTACAAAATCGGTATTGCAGCTTTCGATTGATGGTAAGTTAGTGACCCTCAAAGCCGGTAAGGATTACACTACAAGCGGCGGCAGTGTTAGAGAAAATAGCGGTTATTACACTGTGATTTATTCGCTTAATGCTTCTGCATTTAAGAATGATGCACTGTATAAGCTTTTGGTTACTTCTCATGACGGCGCAGGCAATACCAGCAAGAACTCTAACGAGAAGGGTAAGGTTCCCGGCGCTGAAAAACTGCCGATCCTCTCCTTCATCCATGATGAAACAGCACCCTCTATCGAAATTAACCTCGACGAAAGCAAGAAGGATAGCTACTATTCCATTGCTGCCGGCGAATACACAGTTACATTCAAGCCCATTGATAACGGCTCGGGCATCAACTATGAAACTGTGACATTAACCATCGGTAAGGGTGATGATGCTAAAGTAATTCTGCTTGGTGACGATCAGTATAAGTTCACTTATAATAAGGAAACCGGTGAGTATTCCTTTGTGCTCAAGGGTAACTACAGCGATGTGACCTTTAATTATGAAGACAACGCAGGCAATAAATTTGAGCAGCTTGTCTTTAAGCACATTACCGTTTCCAGTAACGCTTTGGCTCGCTTCTTCTATAACACCCCGCTCTTCGTCGGTACATTAGCAGGCGTTGTGGCAGTTGCAGCAGCAATTATTATTCTGATTGCAAGGCGCAAGAAGAAGGCGGCAGAAACAGAAGCCGGTGAAAATGTTGAAACGAAAACCAAATAAATGATTTGAGTTTTCAGGCTTCAAAAAATGAAATACAGGGCTGTTTGACAAATGTCAAACAGCCCTGTTTCCTTTGTGTCTTTTTTGCTTTACCGGGTGAAAGGCACAGTAAAGTGCGGTAAATACCGGCGATTAAAATGAATGCGGGCGGCCTCTTCAAAGCCCGCAGCGGGTTTGTGAGACAGAGCCGGTGCAGATAGTCCGGCTTTTATCGGGCAAAGCCGAAAACCGCTACTTTTGCGCTGTAGAAAAGGCTTGTGTGTATGGTAAGAAACCTATAAGAAAAAGCAGCCGCTTCCCTGCGGCTGCCGGAGTAGTTTTATAAAAATACTTTCAAGACAAAAACTCAACGATAAATGAACCCGGTGAGCCTGCGATGCGCATTGCTTTTTTAGGACTTCGGCGGGCGGTAAGTCGGAGCATTGGATTGTTGCGATGAGGGCGCATAGGGGGAATACGGTTGTTGCCCCGGCTGCTGTACCGGTTGTTGTGGCTGTTGTTGCGCATAGGGGACTTGCTGCTGCCCGTAGGGCTGCTGTACTTGAGCTTGCGGGTATTGCCCGTATTGCACACCGAAATTGTTTTGCGAAGAATAGGGGGAATACTGCGCTTGGGTGAACGGATTATACTGCATTTGGTTATTATACGCCATTGCCTGCTGAATGCGCCCGTATAAATACGGGTATTTTTTACCTAATGCCGCGGCAATGAGGTTGGTTTCGTACTGGTCGGTTTTGGAAATTTTGCGGATTTTACAGAAGCAGTAAATGTATAAACCGACTAAGAACACAATAAATACCAGCAGCGAGAGCACCGTTCCCATCGAAGCAAGGAAATCATACATTCCGTGGGTGAGCATCGGAATGAAGATGGCAAGCGGCAGGTACAGCTTATATTTGCGCTCCGGTGCGACAATGACATCAATAAACCCGGCTTTTGCGTAGGCTTTTTCGGTGATGCTGATGTTTTTGCTCAAATGCCACAGGGCATAGAACTGCCCCATAATCACGCCGTCAAACATATGACCGGGAATAGCGGTAATCGCGCGCACCAACCCGGTAGAAAGCCCGAATTGGTAGACATACATAATGTTTTCCAATGTCGCAAAGCCGAGCGCAACAAAGACACTGTAAACAATACCGTCAAACAAACTGTTAAAGTTTTTATTTTTATGCGTCACTATAAACAACATCAAAAACTTACACAGCTCTTCAAACAGCGCAACATTTAAAAAGTTTTCATATAATTGGTAGCCAAGAGTGTTTTCACCTAATATGGGTGCAGACAGGTTGGTGAAGAAGCTCTCAAGCAGTGCGGCGGGGATGCAGCTGACGGCACCGAGCCCAAACAACAGCAGTAACAGACCGATGGGCTCTTTTTCCACCCGGTCTTTTTTGTAGACATAAAACAGTAATGCGATGGATGGCAGGCAGGAAACTGCCAATAATACTCTAATACTCATTTAGTTTGTTCCTTTATGATATTTTCTAAATTTTGTGTTTCAAAAAGGATGTGCGCGCAGCCTTTCTCTACCGCAACGCGGGCTTTTTTGCCGATAAACGTGTTGCTCACGCCCAAAGGGAAGTCGGAAGTCAGTGTGAGTGACTGCGCTTCATATTGTAAGCCCGATAATGTGACGGTTGTCGAGCCCTCGGCGGCAAAAATCGAGAGAAAACCGCTTACCTGACTGTCAAAGTCAAGCCCTTTACAGGTGGCGGTTGTCACCTCTTCTTTATCGATTAAAAAGCCGATACCGCCGCGCTTTGCAATATAGGTGAGGGTTTGCAGGTTCGCTAAGGTGTGGGAAAGGCGACCGCCTGTACAGCCGAAAAGCAAAAAAATGCGGTAACCTTTTTCCAGAGCGTATTTCACTGCTGCCAAGGTGTCGGTATCATCCTTAATTTTTGGCAGTAAAATAACATTGTCGCCCTGCACTTCATAACCCAGAGAGTCAAAATCACCGATAATCACTGCGGGGTTGATTTCGTTTTGCCGGCAAACGGCAAGACCGCCGTCCGCCGCAACAACAAAGGCACCGGCGGGAACGGTTTCTCCCCCGAAATAATCCCCCGCGCCGAAAATGCAGCAAATCTTGTTTTCCATTTAGGTTTCGCGCCTCCCATACCGACAGTGGTCGGTTTGCAATATTTTAGCATATTTTCTGCCGTTTCGTCAATGTCACTCTGCTCCGGGCAGGTTGCAATTGGTAACGAATAGGTTACTATATAGCGATAAGACTTGATAAATATTTATTAAATATGCTATTATTAATATAATTATAACTGATTATTTTCAGCATTTTCTTTGGAGTAAGTGCAATGAGTAAAAGAAGAAGAACAAGAACAAGAAGAAATAATAAGAAAACCATTATCATTGTTGCGATTGTGGCAGCGGTGCTTATCGGTATCGTGGTTGCGGGTATTTTGCTCACCAAAGATAAAAGCGCCGATACTGCTACCGTACAGTCTGTTTCCACGATTTGCGCTTCCGGCAATGCGGCAGGTATCGGCAATGTGTATGCCGGTATGGTTGAGAGCCAAAAGACTGTCAATGTCAATGCCAATACTTCCTACAAAATTGCGCAAACTTATGTGAAAGTGGGCAGTGCCGTGAAGGCAGGCGACAAACTCTTTACTTACGATATGACAGAGAATGCCATGAGCGCCAAGCAAGCGCAGCTCGACATTGAAAAGCTCAATAACAATGCTGCGGCATTGCAGGAAGAGCTGTACCAATTAATGGAAGAGCGCGAAGAGGCTTCGAGCAGCGAGAAAGACACTTACTCTATTCAAATTTTGCAAAAGCAAAATGAAATCAAGCAAAATGCCTATGATATTGAGTCTAAACAATTAGAACTTTCCAACTTAAATGAAGAAGCGGCACAGGCAACCGTAACCGCGCCCATTGCCGGTGTGGTCAGGGAGATTAAAGATTTGACCGCTTCCTCCGCCTCTAATGTATACTTGACCATTATGGCGACCGGTGACTACCGCGTGCAGGGCATCATCAATGAGCAGAATATTGATGAGATTAAAGCCGGCGAAAAGGTGCTGGTGCATGCGCGCACCAGCGACAAAGTCTGGTACGGCAGAATCAGCGAAATTGATAAAGACAACCCGGTGTATAAGGATGAAAACAGCGCGACCGCTTCAACCGACTATGCGTTTTATGTTGCGCTTGATTCCACCAAGGGCTTAATGCTCGGTGAACATATTTATATTGAGAAAAACTTAGGCTTGACCGACAAGGGGCAAATTCAGCTGCCGGCGTATTACATTATGGATGCCGACGGCAAGAAGCCCTATGTCTTTGCCGATAAAGGCGGCAAGATTGAGCGCGCCTATTTGGAACTGGGCGGCTTCAATAAAGAAACCAACACTTATGTGGTAGTTTCCGGCATTGAGCTGAGCGACTATATTGCTTACCCCGATGCCTCGGTGCGCTTGGGAATGGCAACCGCAAAAGAAGACAGTTAGGAACACGGCAATGATTATAGATGTCAGAAATCTCTATAAGGATTATTACTCCGGCGAGCTTGTAGTGCCCGTATTAAAAGATGTGACCTTTTCGGTAGAAGAAGGGGAGTATCTTGCGATTATGGGACCTTCAGGCTCGGGTAAGTCTACCCTGATGAACATTTTAGGGTTGCTTGACCAACCTACAGCGGGGGAATATCTGCTTGCCGGAGAGTATACAAGCGGTTTGAGCGATAAGCAGCTGGCGGCAATGCGCAATGAAAAAATCGGTTTTGTTTTTCAGCGCTTCCATTTGCTGCCGAGCGATACGGCTCTGCAGAATGTAATGCTGCCGCTGACCTACGCGGGTATTCCCGCCAAGCAGAGAAAGCAGTTGGCAATCGAGGCTTTGGAAAAAGTCGGGCTTGCCGACAGGCTCGATTTTAAGCCGAACCAGCTTTCAGGCGGGCAGCAGCAGCGCGTTGCGATTGCAAGAGCGATTGTGACTAACCCGACCATTTTATTTGCGGATGAACCGACCGGTTCTCTTGACTCGGAAAACGGTGAGCAGATTATGGAACTGTTTGAAATGCTCAATGAGGAAGGCGTCACGATTGTGATGATTACCCATGAGCGCGAGATTGCCTGCCGCGCCAAGCGCCTGCTGTATATTCACGACGGCAGACTCAGCCAAACCGAAGGAGGTGCGGCGGATGAATAAGTCAAAGCGCAACACCATCATTTTGGTGGTGACGGCGGCAGTGGTCATTGCCCTGCTCATCGGCGGATTAATCATTTACAAAAACCTGCCCTCCAACACCCAAAATGTGTATGAGGTGAAAGATTTAACGATGTCCTCGAGCCGCGACAGCAATGTCACAAAGGGGACCGTGACCAACAATATGTCGCAGACTGTCAAACTCAAGGGCGAGGAAAAGGTCGGGCAGGTTTATGTCAAACTCGGCGACAAGGTTTCCATTGGCGATAAGCTCTTTACTTATGACTTGCGCAGTTTACAGCTGGAACTTGATAATAAGCGGTTGTTAATTGAAAAAGCCAATGTTAATATCTACGGTGCACAAAAAGAGCTCGACAAGCTCAAAAAGACCGAGCCGGTGGAAGACCCGGAAGATGATGACGAATATGTAGACGACGAAACGAGTGACAATTCTTCCATTCTCAACACGAAGGTTGACGGCACCATGAAGTCCTACCAGGGCAACGGCACCAAAAAGCACCCCTACACTTACTTAGTTGCTTCGGGTGCCACGATTACCGCCAATTATATGAAAGCGCGCTGTATTGAGCGCCCCGAAAAGCGCTATGAAGTGCTCGAATACCGCGAAGACAATAAGCCGGCAGGCGTGCTGATTTACAAGATTTTGCTGGTCTTTAAAATGGATGGCACCTTCGATTTCTCCCTTTCGCAGACCGAAGACGGTTTTGATATCGATGTCGGGGATGAGGGCACCTATACCAAGAGCCAGCTAAGCTATGCGATTAACCAAAAGCAGATTGAAATCAGCAACTATGAGCTCGATAAGCAGTATGCCGAAACCGAGTATGCGGGCGTGGAAAATAAAATCAAAAATTCCACCGTGCACGCAAATGTTGAGGGTACCGTGAAAACCTTAGCCGACCCGAAAGAAGCGAAAACCACGGGTGATCCGTTTATTCAGATTATCGGCAAAAGCGGTTACTATGTGCAGGGCTATATCAGCGAGCTGCAGCTTTCCGATGTGCAGGTCGGGTCGATTGTTAAAATTAAAAGCATTGCCGACAATGTAGATTGTAAGGGCAAAATTATCGGTGTTTCCCAATACCCGGAAACTGCCGAGGATATGAGCAATGCGGGCAACGATAATGTATCGTACTACCCGTTTGTGGTATCGGTTTCTTCCGCACAGAATTTGAAAATCGGCGATGAAGTAGAAATCAATCTCGATGAGAATGCGGATGAAATCAATTACATTTTAAAATCTTTTGTACTCGATGAAGACGGCGCCTACTATGTCTATATGGAAGGGGCAGACGGAAAGCTTAAAAAGCAGCAGGTGAAAACCGGCTTAACGCTCTATGGTGAATACATCGAAATCACCGAGGGCATTACACAAAAGGATTGGCTTGCCTTCCCCTACACCAAGGGGCTCAAAGAAGGCGCGCCGACCAAGCACTCCACACAGAAGGAACTGTTTGGGGAAATGTATTGATACAAGGCTGCGCCTTGTATCAATGCGGAATTCGGAATTCGAAATTCGGAAAAAAAGGTGGCGAAGCATAGCTTCGCATTAAGCATAAACATTAAAAGGAAGTTGTATGGAAGATTTTAAACTTGCATTGCGGGGAATATGGTCTCACAAACTGCGCTCCATTTTAACGATGCTGGGTATTATTATCGGTATTGCATCCATTATTGCCATTGTGTCCACCATCAACGGCACCAATGAGCAAATAAAAAAGAACCTGATTGGTGACGGTTCGAATGCAGTCACGGTATCGCTTTTTAACCAGGATTATGAAATGGATTTTGCGGTGCAGTCTGCGCCCAATGGTGTGAAGTATATCAGCGATGATTTATTAAAGAAAATTGAAAAATTAGACGAAGTCGATATCGCCTGCACCTACCACAACCGCAACGCTTATTCCAATATTTACTATAAAAACACCTCTCTTGCCGGCGGCACGCTCATCGGCTCGGATATGAAGTATCTCGATGTCAATAACTATGAAATCGCCAAGGGCAGAGGCTTTTCGGATGCGGATGTAGCTTCCTGCAAGAAAGTGGCAATTATTGATGAGCAGACCGCCCAAAACATCTTCCCGAATGCGGTCGCCATCGGCAAAATTATTGAGATAGAAAAAGAACCGTTTACGGTCATCGGCGTGATGCAAAAGAAAGATGAATTTGCGCCGACAATTAATAATATTAAAGATTATTATACCTATAAAACAGACTATACCTCCGGCACGGTGCTCATTCCCGACACCTGCTGGCCAACGGTTTACCAATTTGACGAACCGCAGTTTGTGTGTGTCAAAGCCGTTGATACAGACAATATGACAGCCGCAGGCAACAAGACAGCGGAACTGCTCAATAATTACTACAACTTAGATGCCGACACGGTCTATAAAGGCAGTTCGGTGATGGAGCAGGCAAAGCAGATGCAGGCGCTGAGCGAAAGCACCAACAAGCAGTTGGTGTGGATTGCCGCTATTTCGCTGCTTGTCGGCGGTATCGGCGTGGTCAATATCATGCTCGTATCCGTGACCGAGAGAACCGGAGAAATCGGTTTGAAGAAGGCGCTGGGCGCGCGTAAGTCCAAAATCCTCATTCAGTTTTTGGTCGAAGCGGCAGTGTTGACATTGTTAGGCGGTATTTTCGGTGTCGGCGCCGGTGTGATACTTTCCGTGATTATCGGTAAGGTTTCGGAAGTGCCTATTCTTATCAGTGCATGGAGTATTGTGCTTTCGGTGGGTGTTTCGGTGGTCATCGGTTTGGTCTTCGGGCTGCTGCCCGCGATTAAAGCGAGTCGGCTCAATCCGATTGAAGCGTTACAAAGAGAATAAAGAACTTTACTTTAATTGTGATCTTGAAATAAACGGCATAGTCATTTTTGACTATGCCGTTTATTGTTTTATTTTGCTTTATTTGTTTTGCCTGTCGGAATTACCTGTAAGCGCTATTTTCCTACCGGGGGAAACGTTCTCTCGGTAATCAAAGCACCATCGCCGTTGTACATTTTAAATTCAATGGTAACATCGCCAAAGCCGTACGATTTGAGAAATTTTTGCAAATCGGCAAGGGCAAACTTTTCCGAAATTTCATCGTCAGTCTTGCTTTGTAAAAATTCAACGTCAGCAGCGTCGTACGTTTTCTGCACATCTACCCTAAATACCAGAACTTTGTCGCTGTCGGCAGAGACGGAAGTTTTGAAAACGTCGTCATCGCTGTCGGAAATAGCCTTCTGAAATTCGGGGTCGTTCACCAACTCCTCAAGAGAGAAATAAGACTTGCTTTCGGATTTGGAGTCGTTTTTGCTGCAAGCAAAAAACGAAAGGCACAGGGCAAGCACGAGCACTGCAATAAGCGTCTTTTTCATGATGTATACTCCTTTTCTTTTTGGTTAGTTAGATTAAGTGGTATCCGTCAAGAAAACAGAGCTTTTACAGTTCAAAAAGAAAATGAAAAAGGGTGCCACTTGGGCACCCTTTTTGACTCACATTACATCTTATCAAATGTGCTGCGGATTAAGTTTCTGACATTGTAGTCATTTTCTTCGGTTGAGTTGGAGAACGCAGCCGAATATTCCACTTGAAGCTCCACTTGATTTTCGTTATACTCTTTGACACTCTTTTCGAGCATTTCCAAAAACAGTTCTGCTTTTTCGGCGGAGCACTGCTCAAACAGACCCATAAACCAGCCGCCGTTATTAAAGCCGATAAAGCCGTAGTTGCGCGAAAGGGATTTTACCATTTCACCGAAATCACGCAAGAGCGTATCGCCGGCGGAGCGCCCTAAGGATTCGTTGAGTTTCTTAAGGTTATCCAAGCGAATAATCATGCAGGTAAACTGCTCGCCGAGTTCTTTTTCGCTCAGCGCGTTAATTTGAATATCGCACATCTGGCGGTTCGGAAGTTTGGTAGTTTTATCGGTATAAATAATATACTCAATAAAGTCTTTCAGTCTGCCGATGAGCACGGCGCCGATGCAGCCGAAGAACAGGAAGAAGACGACCGCGAGTGCCAGGTACAGCTTGATGTTGACCTTTTGCGAGGTCACGATAGAGTTGAGAATATTCAGGTAATCCGCACCGATATATTCATTGAGCTCTTTTGCGGTTGCCTGCACAATGGCATACTCTTCATTGAGGGTTTTGACAAGGCTTTCAATATCCTCTTCCACTTCTTTATTTAAGTTTTGGTTTTTATCATTATCGGCGAAGACGGATTTGATGTATTTTGCGTGGTTCTTGTCAATTTTATCTTCTTCAATGTTTTGATTGATTTGCACATACGCCTGAATAAGGTCATCGTAGGTGGTGATGACATTCATCGCATCTTCATGCCCGTCAACATCCATGATGATGGAGGAACCGCTGCTTTCGTTGGAATCATCCTGCAGTGCCTTTTCGCTGCTGTTGATGCCTTTTTCACTGTAATTATCAATCAGGTACTTGAGCTTTTTGGCTTTCTCCTTATTGTTTTGGATGCTGATATCCAAGTCTTCCATCGTCTTTTGCTGTTTTTTGAGCAGCAAATCGTTGTCCTTGGTATATTTGTACTGCAGAATGCTCGCATACAGGTGCGGCACTTTATTGTTGTAAATGAAGCTGTAGATGTTTTCAAGGTCGGTAAATGTATAGCCGGTGGCAGACGCCCTGAAATCCGGGTAGCTTGCTTTTTTCTGCAGCAGGTAATCGTCAATATCCTTGACTGTCTTTTGCAGGATTTCGGCGCTTTCGATGTAGTCGTAATCGTTGGAGCTGATGTTGGAAGCGTTGTTCGGCAAAATCAGCTGGTCAACATATTTTTCACTGTAAAATGCGTAGTAGTTTTCGATAATCGCATCGAGCATATTGCCGGCGTAGTTCATCGATTTTTCCGAGTCCGCATCAAAGGTGATGACATAATCGGTCGGGAAGTACTCATACTCCTCGTTTTTACTGATTGCCGCTTCCTTCTTTTCTTCTTCCTCTGCCGGAATGATGGGCGTGACTTTGATTTTGGAGCGGACTTCATCCACTGAGCAGTTTAAGCCCAAGTCTTCAATCGCACCTTTAATTACGGTAGAGGAGTAAATCTCGGAAACGTCAAGCTTCGAGCCATTGGGCGTTAAGCCTTGGTCAATGGCATCATTTGCATAGCGAATCACCGTTGTCGCCGTATATACCTGCTGCGAGCTGGCGTAGAAATACACACCCACTGCGCCGAGCAGTGCGACAATTAAGATGATAAACTTGCCTTTTGACAAGTAGCGTAATAATTGAAATTCCTTCACTGGTTATAGCCTCCGCTAAAAGTAATGGGTGTTACTTTGCTTGGTTGTAGTTTTTAAATCGATACCAAATAACAAGATAAATGATTAACAGCAGCGCCGCTGCGACCACCATCAGTTTTAAGGGCTCTATTCTTTGCAACAAAGAAGGTGTGGTGGTTTTAAAGGTTAAATAATCTTTAGTCTTGTATTTGATATAGGCCTTGTCGACAATTTCAATTTGACCGGAGAGATCGGCAAATTTTTGGCGGATGTTTTCAATCATGCCGGTTGCTTTGTCAATATCGGCTTTGTCATTGGTGCCGGCACTCATTTTTTTCATCAGCTCATTGTTGGTCTCAATTTCTTTTTGGATGGCTTGCGCACTTTCAAGGTGATCGTCTGCCCGGCTTGCCATATAGTCCATACCGGTTTTGGTTTTGGACATATAATAGGTTTTTTTGTTTTGGTCAATCGATGGGATGAGCACGTTGCTGATCATTGCCTCGTTGTACATCTTTATACCGTCGTTATGCACCGTGTAGGCTGCCATTTCCTTGGTGTAGTCCAAATCCTTCATGCGGTTGATGTAGGAAAGGGAGCGCAGGTAGCGCACCTTATCGTGAGAGCAGCCTGCCTCAATGACAAAGGCGCGGTATTTGGCGATGTCGTAATTGCGAATGTCCTCTACTTTTTGCACGAGGGATTTAAAGGTTTCATCCGACTCTTTCTCGGTAAAGGTTTTGCTTTGCTTAACTCTGCCGTTTAAGTATTTTTCAATCTGCTGTGCCTTGAGGTCAAGCAGGTCGGCGACTTCCATAAACTCACCGTCGTTGAGTTTTTCAATATCAAAGCCGAGAATGGAGCGGTTCTCCGTGTAATTGGTATACAAGTGGTCCTTATATGCCTTGCATAAGAAATGCAGCAGTTCTTCGGTGCTGACACCCTTGACATCGCTTGGTTTTGTAATGGTGATGCGGTAGGTGGTGGTGATGAACAATTCCTCTTCATTAAATGCCTTTTTATTGGTCGGGCTGATAGAGATGTTGTTAATCAAATTCGTCACATCAACATTGTCGGGCTCCACGCCGACATAATTGAGCGCTTTTTGGACTACTTCGGGGCTTGCCAACCCATAGACATTAAAGCGCGTGGAGTTCGGGTTTAAGCCGTAAGCGCTTTCTTCGTAGTTAAGGCTCATTTCCGTGGTTGCCGTTTCTTCACTTTGAAATAGGAACAAACCGCCCGAGAGCACAATGACCACAGCAAGCAAAATGCAAATTGGCACTTTGAGCTTGAAGAGCGCAATGAGAGTTTTCCTGATCGCAGAGCGGTCGGAAAAATCGGTTTGGATACTATCGAGCAAATTGCTCACGGGTGTAAAGATTTTTTTGATATTTTTAAAGTTAAAGCGCCCGCTTTTTTTCTCTTTGCGCGTGGCGGCCGGTGAGAGAAACGGTGTTTTCTCCTGTTTTGCCGTTTCTTTGGGCAGTGCGGGTTCTTTCTTTACTTCCACCTGCTTTTTTACAGTTTTCGGCTGTACGGGTGCCTTTGCACGGGATTGCGATTTGATGTCTTTAATGCTCATCACCCGGCGCGGCTGACTGCCTTTCTTTTCCTGAGCGGGTTGTTTCTGTTTTAAAGGCTTAACAATTTGGGTCTGTTCGGGTTGTTGCCTTTTTTCTGTTTCCATGCACCGCTCCTCCTTTCCGTCTATCTTGAAGGGTAAAAGAAGTTGAACCCAAATAGGTTTTGGTCAACTCTTTCCCATATTAATCATTAAATGTTTAGTAATGTATTGGCTTTTTGCTGTTTTATCTCTTCTTATTGAAATGAAAAACCAAAACTGCGAAGCATCTCTCGCGAAGAAATTTTTGTGATAATTTTTTCGATTTTGAGGCAGATTGGCTTGGCGCCAATCGACAAAAAATCGGAGAAATCAGTCAAAAAGGGCAAGGGAGAGGCTGTTGGGGTTTAGCTTCTTTTACCCTAATACCAACAGATGTCGGTAACGACTAATTCGGGTTGATTGTTAATTCTGGGTATTAAGTTGTGGTTGCCAAGGCCGCGGCTGATGACAACCTGTGTGCCGTCGTCCATTTCTTCTACGCCTGCGGTCAACTTGGGCAGGAAGCCTTCGCCATTGCTGTAGAGCCCGCCGATGCGCGGTAAGCGAATATGCCCGCCGTGGGCATGGCCGCAAAAGGCAATGTCAATATCCTTATTTTGCAGTTTCGACAAAAACAGTTCGGGGTAGTGTGTCAGGCAAATGCGGCAGTTTGTCGTCGGTTTCAGTGAGTCGACAAACTTCTTGCCGTTATTGGTTTCGATGTCATATTGCTTAACATCATCCGAAACGGCAATAAGCTGAATGACCGTATTGCGCACTTTGACATCGGCTGCTTCATTGCTGAGCAGGTTGACATGGTGTGATTTTAATTTGTCGGGGAACTGTTTATCTTCAAACAGGAACTGGTCGATTTCGTTATTGCCGTAACAGGCGTAAATCGGTGCAATCTCGCTGAGTTGATCAGAGAGGTCGAAGAGCACCGAGTAATCATCGTTTTTATAGTTCATCATATCGCCGGCATAGAAAATCAAATCGGGGCGCAGCGCCTTGATTTTGGCAACCAATTTACTGTTGCCTTTGCCGTATTCGGCATTGTGCAGGTCGGCGAGTTCGACAATGCGGATATTGTCCGAAACCTTTTCGGAGATGATTTGGTGAAATGTCACCGTAAAGCTTTGGTTGAGCACGATATTGACCGTAACGCCCAACACCAATACCACCGCCAGCACCAGCGCAATTACGCGCACTACTTTAGTGCCGAGGGAAGCAGGCTTTTTTGCTTTTGTTTTTCTCATGCGTTATGCATCCTTTCCGTCTAAATCTAACTGCGGCGACAGGTTGGAGTGAGAATTATTGCCGCTGATTTGCTTGGCGGGTGTGCCCGCAATCGTGATGCCGCCTTGCTCAAAGCTCTTGGTGACCACACTGTTGGCACCGATAGCAATATCGCTGCCGATGGTGATGTCACCGATAATCGAAGAGCAGGGGCCGATAAAGACATTGTCGCCGATGTGCGCCGCTTGGGTTTGCCCGTTGGTCGCGCCGATGGTCACGCACTGATGAATGCGGCAGTTTTTGCCGATGCGCGCCGAGGGGTGCACCACGATAGGGCCCCAGTGGGCAATCGAAAGCCCTTCTTCAAACGCATTGGGCGGAATGTGAAAACCGCAAAGTTTTCTGCCCTTTTTGCGCAGGCGAAAGTGCAGCCAAACCGCTATGGCTTTGCCCAGCGGGTTCTTTTTGCAGTTCATATAGTATTCGGTCTTGCGCAGTAAAATCTCGTATTGCCAAATCTCATCGCCGGCAATGCGCGGGCGCTTTCTGGTTTTATACAGAGCGAGTCTGTCCTGCTCCAAATAGTGCTTGAGATCGGCTTTGCTTTGAATCATTTATTTTCTCCTTTGATAGCGCGCACAAGATACGCACTGCTGTCTTCTCTGAGTTTATCTGCATAGCGGTATACTTCGTCATAATCTATCGGGTCATCTGTCTTGCAGGCAGTCGCTTCGGTAAGGCTTCTGTCTGCAATGCCAAACTGTTTTAAGAGCGCGCCGATTTTTCTGACACGGCTGTCAATGGAAGCATACACGCGAAAATCCTTGCGGTTGAGAATGGAAAACACAACGCCGTGGAAGGTGCCGGTGTAAACATACTGCGCGCGGCGGAACAGTTCCACCCATTCAAACGGGTTGAGTTTGACCGACATCTGCGAATAGAGCTTATCATATTCGCCGGCGCCGAGCACTTCAAAGCCCTTTGCGCGGGCGTTGTCGACAATCTTTTTCTTTAAATCATGCGGGATGCCGTTGCAGTAATAGAAAAGCACATAGGGTTTTGCGGTGAGTGCTTTGATTTTTTCGTTGTCGACCACAGGGGTTTTGCTCAAAAAGGTCGGGTCGCAGACCAGGGGAGGGGTAATGCCCAAAGTTTTTTCGCACAGCGTTTGCGCGCCCTTATCTCTTGCCGAAAGGGCGGTAAAGCCTTTCATTGCCCTGCGCACATTGTCGGGTGCATCTTCGCCGGAGGCTTTGCCGGTGCTCGGCGCGTAGGAAATAATGCGCTTACTTGTCAGCCCGGCGCTGTATTTGACGAGTGAAAAGCTCTTCGGGTCAAGGTAATTCCACACTTCATCGCTGCCGATCACAAGGCAGTCCATACCGAGGGCATTGATTTGCGCGGCGTTGCCGACGCGCTTGGTCATATGTAAATACTGCTTGCGCGTTTTGGCAAAAATGAGCGGCTGGGTAATTTTCTGCAGCCAGGAACCGGGTGTTTCCGAGCCCGGGTAAAAGCGGAAGAAACCGCCGATATTGATGATGTCCTGCTTCGGAATACGGTAATTGACCATATAAATTTCATCATCGGGGAACAGCGCTTTAAGCTTTTCCTGCAGAGCCCAAGCCTGCAAAAAAGCGCCGAAATTATTAATGCTGTGGTGGGTAATAATGCCTATTTTCATAATTGTTTCTCGCTTAAGTTTTGATAGAGTTCCAAATATAAATCCTGCATCCTTTTGGCTTCGAGTGCAATATCGTAGCCGGCGGCTTGCAGTTCTTGCTTGCGGTTAACGCGCGCCTGAGGCTTCACGGCAAGCAGTGCCTTTGCCCAGGTTTCGGTGCTGTCATGCAACCCCAGGAAAGAAACCTTCTCCGTCACCTTTACTTCGGGAGTAATGGTATCGGTTAAGATACAGGGTAAATCTGCCGCCTGTGCTTCGACCGCCACGACAGGTAAACCTTCGTAAAGCGAAGTCATCGCAAATACATCAAATGCGCTGTACCATTCGTTGACATTGCTGAGCACCCCCGTAAAGGTTACGGCAGAGGCAATGCCCAAATCAAAGGCAGTTTGCTTGAGGCTTTCTTCCAATTCGCCCGTGCCGATAATGACCAAATGGGTTTGGTCGTTTTCGCGGTGCACGCAGGCAAACGCCTCCAAAAGTTTTTTCTGGTTCTTTTGCGGTGCAAGTCTGCCGACATGCCCGATGACCAATTTATCGCCGAAATCATACTGCGCGCGAATGCTCTCTCTTATTTCCGGGTTAAAGGTGAAGTTATCGACATCAATCGCGTTGCGAATGAGTTCGTGCTTATTGTTCCAGCGCTTTTCGGAAAAGTAGAATTTTCCCGCGGCGTCGGAACAGCCCCAATAGTCCGTCGCGGCGTATTTAATGAGCGGGCGCATCAGCTTTTTGAGCTGGTTTTTCCAGCCGACGGGTACTGCTGTCGCGTGTGCATGGGCAATGCGCACGGGCACACCGCTCTTTTTGGCACCCTCGAGCGCATAGAGCATCAGCGAGCCGTTATGGGTGTGAATGATTTTATATTCCGGATGTTCGCGGAACAAATCTTTCATATATGCAATGTAGCGGCGGTAGCTCATAAAGCCGGGCGAAACATATACCTTGCCGCCGAGCGCTTTGATTTCTTCATCATAGTCACCGGGAACCGGCTTGTTTGCCAAGAAATCAAACTGCACTTTGTCATGGTCCATATGGCGGTAAAAATTCATCAGCATCGTTTCAATGCCGCCGCGGTCCATATTGCTTACCGAGTGTAAAATTCTAATCATAATTTACCTCAAATCTATTTGAAATCATTGCCTAACTAAAAGATAAATCATTATCTTGCGAAGGAGCCTGCATGCGCGGCTTCCTTTGATTTTTTCTGTCTTTTTGTTGCTTTTTGTACAGCCATTTTTCGTATTTATTCATTGTCAGCACATTGGTTTTGCGCAATGTAATTTCTTTGACCGGTGCAAAGAAGAAGCACATCGGAATCAGGCGAATCACCATACTCGACCAATAGTAGAACATCGTATTGTCGGTCATATAGGTGATGAGCATATAGATATTAATTGCCATAAAGCAAACAGCAACTTTTTCGCCGCAGCGGCTTAAATACCAGTGGGTTTGGAAAACATAGTAGCCCAAAATCCAGGCAAGGAACCCCCAAAAGCCCATTTCCACATACATTTTCAAAATGTCGTTGTGCACGGCGGTGATGTCAACCACCTGACCTGCGGTGCCTTTGAGGCTCTTAAGCAGCTGCACGCAGAATTCGTAGCCTTTGCCCCGGTAAGAGGGCGACACTTCGTAGAACTGAGAAATGTAGTCATAAATTCTGTCTCTGCCGTTGAGCTCGATTTCGTGCTCGGTACAGAATTGGGTAAAATATCCTTTTTGAATAATGAAGATGTAGAAGTAGCAAAAGACAACAATCATCACGGCGGTCAGCATCACCGTGCGCGCCTTGCCTTTCGGGCCGAGCAGCATGCAAAACAGTGCAAAGAAAACGCCCAGCGCCAAACTCAAAAACGCAATACGCTTCAGACCCGCGATAAATAAGAACATCGCAATCCCCGCATACACATAGCGGTATTTTTCGCCGGGGCAAAAGAAGATAAAGTAGATGAAAAACACACCCATCACAAAGGTGATATCATGAATTTCAATCGCGCGAATAAAGGTGGAATTGGTGATAACTTCATTGGCACCGAAGGAAGTGATGTTGGCAATCATATCCTGAATCGCACCGCCGATACCGGTCGTTGCCGCGCCCAAAATGATAATGACGAAGTTTGCGCTTGCAATGCCGATAAAAGTGTATTTTGCCGCCTTTTCTTCAAACATATAAACCGCGGCGCACAGAATCGCGATATTTAACAGCTGGTAGGAGATTTTGGAAACACCCTTGAGAATGTAGCTCAAAGACTGTAAATCCATAATCCAAATGATAATCGAGCACAGGATAATGCCGATAATAATCGAAGAGAACAGTATCGCAAAGCGGGAGATGGCTTTGAGGTTTTTAAAGTTCCCCGACCACAGCAGGTAGATGCCGGCAAGCCCCAATGTGCCTGCCGAAATAACTTTGGGCAGCGCACCGAGGGCTTGATTGAGCACCTTCCAGTCTCCCATCGCGGCACCGAAGATAAAGAAGATATAGAGCCCGATGAAGACTTTTGAATTTTTTGTGTATAATTCTTTCATACACTCTCCTGCTTATTTGAACAGTTTTGCCACCCGCTTGTCGGCGCCGCACAGTACGCGAAACGCGGTGGGGTTACCCACAAACAGGTCAAGCAGACCGAAGCGCTTTTTTTGCATCAGCTTGACCGGCAAGTGCCACTCCCATCTGCCGCTTTTTGCGGGGTTAAAGCGCGCAATCGCGCTTTTGTAGGGCTCTTGTTCAATAAACTCCAAGAATTCCTTTTTGCGCTGTTCACGCGGTTTTGGATTGTCTTTATGAAAAATGTTTAAGCGCATATTGTCTACCGCGACAGAGAGAATGCGGTTACCTTCATAGCACTCGATGACATCGCTGTCTTCTGGGTAGAGCGTTTGCCTGTCATTGTCCAGCAACTGTAGCAGTTTCTCGAAAATTTCCGGCAAATTGGCACTGTAGCGCTGCGTGATGCCCTTCGGGTTGCAGCGGTAGTAATACATCACATAGGGCAGGTACGCAATGTGCTTCGCATAAAAGTAAGTTTCGGTATTGAAAACCGAGTCTTGTGCTTTCTTTTGCCCTGCCGGGAAGAGCAGTTTGTTTTCTGTTAAGAACACTTTGCGGTACAGCGCGCCCCACGCCGCGTGGTAAAAAGCGCGCGCCGATAAACCGAGCGGCGCGCTCAAGCGCGGGTCAAGGCACAGGCAGGAAACGCTCAGTGCGCGCCCTGCTTCTGCGGGCAGCATCACCAAGTCTTTGACCGCGCAAGGCTCTTGCGGCTCGATTTGCCGGGTAAACTTTAAGCGATCCAGAATAATGATATCCGCTTGCACCTCACAAAATTGCAACGCGGTTTCGATAAAGTGCTTCGAGACTAAGTCGTCGGCATCTGCAAAGAAAATCCATTCACCGTTTGCTTCTTCGATGGTGCGGTTTCTCACACAGCTCAGCCCGCCGTTGACACCCATGTTGATGTAGCGCACGCGGCTGTCTTTTTCGGCGTACTCCCGGCACACGGCACCGGAGTTGTCGGTAGAGCAGTCGTCAATGAGCAGCAGCTCCGTTTCTTCTGTCAGCTGCGGCAAAATGCCCTCAATATGGGCGCGCAAAAAGGGTTCATCGATATTATAAACGGCAGAGCCGATACTCAGTTTTATAGACATAAGGGGCACTCGCTTTCTGTTTTCGATTTTTAAAAATTTCGTTAAGCATTATAACAGATTCTATTAAAAAATCAATAATTTATTATTAATTAATGAAGGAATAAAACGCGCTTATCGGCAGGGCGCAACGGCATGTGAGAAAACTTGACAATCACTTTTTGCTACGCTATAATTTTTTCATTAAGTCTTGAAAAAACGGAGAAAAAAGATGTATAAACTTAAGCGATTATTCATTTATATACGCGTTATTATTGTGACACTTGCCGCTGTGGTAGTTAGCCTTTTTGTCAAGCGCCGCCCGGAGTACAAAGAGCTTTGGATTGTTTCCGAACGCGGTGTGGATGCGCGCGATAACGCCTACCACTTTTTTAAGTATTTGCGCCGAGAGCACCCGGAATTGAATGCCGTTTACATCATTTCGGGGGATTCGCCCGATAGGGAGAAGGTTGCTTCGCTCGGCAACTTGGTCGAGTACGGCAGCTTTCGCCACTACCTGTGCTACTTGCTTGCCAAAGTGCGCGTGAGCACACATATTGACGGTTATTCGCCGGACATTCTCTTTTTCCACAAGTTCGGCAAGCTCTTTCCCGACCACGCCAAGAAAATCTTTTTGCAGCACGGTATTATTAAAGATGATTTGCCGTTTTGCCACGCAGAGCAAACCAATATTGATATCTTTGTCTGCTCGGCAGTGCCGGAGTTTGAATATGTGGAAAAGAATTTCGGCTATAAGCCCGGCATTGTGCAGTTAACCGGCTTGTGCCGTTATGATAATCTCAAAAAGCCGGGGCAGCCGACGCGCAAACTGCTGTTTATGCCCACATGGCGCTCCGCTTTGCGCACCTGCAACAAAAAAACATTTGCCCAAAGCGATTACTTTAATACCTACAACAGCTTTTTAAACAGTCAGGCACTTGCGGGGCTGTTGGAAAAATATGACTACGAATTAATCTTTTACCCGCACTTTGAAGTGCACCGCTTTTTGGACTGCTTCGAGACAAATAATGCGCGGGTGAAAATTGCCGATTTTAAAAACAATGATGTACAGGATTTGCTCATCAACAGCGATGTGCTCATCACCGACTACTCGAGCATTTTCTTTGATTATGCTTATATGCGCAAGCCCCTGGTGTATTACCAATACAATGAAGCGGAGTTCCGCGAAGGGCATTATAAGCAGGGCTATTTTGAATACGGGCGAGACGGCTTCGGCCCTATTGCCGCCACGCAAGAAGATGTGGTCGAGACCCTGCACCGTTTTCTCGAGAATAACCTGCAGCCGGATGAGATGTACTTAGAGAGAATGAATACATTCTTTAAGTATAATGATACCGAAAACTGCCGGCGCAATTTCGAGGCGATTTGCCGCTTGTTTGACTAATCTTTTTCGGCGGGAACTGCGGCGGGTTTCTCGATTTTCGCCATAATTTTTTTCATGCCGACAATCTTGAAGGCAAACGCCACTGCCGGTCGAAACTCCGGCAGGAAGATGCTGCCGACACCGAAAACGGGAATGGAAATAACCGAACCGATAATGCCGTAAACAATCAGCGCCGGAATTCCCGTGAGACTGATTTTGTGGCAGATGAAGTAAGTCAGACCGCCGGAAATCGCGGTGAGAACACAAGCCCACAGAAGCCGGAGCATATAGCGCGACTGCTTCTGCTCCGTAAAGTAGTGGCGGAAGAGTATCGCGGTGCCCCAGGTGCATTCGATGCCCACAATACAGAAAATAGTGGAAAGCATTACACCGATTACGCCGAGATATTTCACCAGTAGAATATTCAAACCCAGGTTGACAACGGTTTCCACAATCGGGCGGTAACGGTCCTGCCACCACAAGCCCGCTGCCTGGCGGTACAGGTGGCACACGCGGCTGAAATGCGTGGTGAAGAAGTAAATGCAGAACACAATCATCACCGCATCGCTGAACATCATCTTTTCGCCCACCCACAGCTTGATGAACGGCTGGGTGCAGGCGACCAGGCAGACTGTCAGCCACGAGGTCAACCACATATAGAGTAATTGCAATTTATTGAAATCGGCATAGTTTTTGGCTTTGGATTCCACCACGATGGAATTGCCCACCGAGGCGGTTACGCTGTTGGAAACCAATATCATAATGCCGGAGATGGCGTTGATGATGTAGTAATAGGTGTTATACTGCCCGAGGATTGCCAAACCTAAAAACGCCGAAATGACAATCGAGTCAAACGAATTGCGGAACACAAAACTTAACTTGTGTAAAAACATGCCCGCGCAGCGCTTTTTGATGCTGTTGATTTCTTCTTTGGGCACGGTACCTTCGCATTTGTACTGCGGGTACATCTTGTTGGAGAGGAAGTACAGCGCCAGGTTTTTGAGCACCGTTGTCAGCGGCAGTATGAGCGAATATAAGTAATAGCTGAATTGGTTGCGCAGTAAAACCAGCACGAGCACTTGTAACACGGTGCCGCCGATTTTGAAAATCGAATAGAGATTATTATTGACCGAGTAGCGCTGGTCTGCCGTAAACAGGGAAGAGCGGTAAGCGAACAGCACATAGGAGAGCACCGTATTGGCGAGGTTGATGAAGTACAGCAGGTAAAGGTTCATTCCCTCCGGCATATCCTTTTTGACAATCAGCGGTAAAAACGGTGTGATTGCCAAGCCGATAACTGTCATTGCCAGCGCAATCCAGCGGTAGACCGTGCGGTATAATTTGAGCAGCGCGCAAACAGCCGGCGTATCGCCTTCGGCAAGCGGTTTATACATACTGTAAACCATTGCGGAGCTGATACCCAACTCTGTGAGCGAGAGTATTTGCAGAATGGAGACAAACAGACTGTCCAGCCCGAGATACTCCTGCCCTAAAAATTTGATCAAAACGGTGCGCAGAATGAAGTTGGTAAGCATAATGACCAACTTGTTAATTACGGACGTGATGATGTTGCGCCGTGCATGTTGTGTTCTGGTTGCTTTTTTTGCCATAAGACCTCTTATGATAATGCGGAATGCGGAATGAGGAATTCGGAATTAGCGGGCGGGACACCCGCACCCGATTTTTATCATCCGGAATGCATAATTAATTGTGGCAAGGCAGAGCCTTGCAATTAAATTTAAAAGTGATTATTATTTCTTTTTTACGGATTGGTAAATATCAATCGTTTGGTCGGTGATATTATCCCAATCATATTTTGCGATTAATTCTTCGCGCTTTTGCTGCACTTGTGCGGCGGTGCAATCCGCTTTAAAGTCGCAGTCTTTGAGTGCCTCGTTTTGCAGGCAGTGCGTGAGAACTTCTTTTAAAGAAGCAGCATCACCGTGGGTAAAGGTATTGCCGTAACCGTCAAGGCAGGCGGTGTTTTCTTCAATGTTGCTGACAACCGTGCGCGCATTGTAGCCGACCGCTTCGAGCAAGGTCATAGGCATGCCCTCAATATCGCTCGGGAGCACATACACAAAGCAGTTGGAAAACAGTTCGGCAAGCGTTTTGCCGCTGACAAAATCGGTAAAGATAACGTTCTCGCAGCTCTTTGCCTTCTCTAAAACAGAGCGGATGTAATCGGTTTGCGGGTCGATACTGCCGGCAATGACCAATTTCTTATCGGTCTGCAGACCCTTATAAGCATCAAGCAGGTAATCGAGCCCTTTTTCCGGTGTGATGCGCGCCAAGAACAGAATGTAACTGTCTTTTTCCAACCCGAACTTTTCGCGAATGATATCTGCCGCTTCGGGCGTAACGGGATTAATACCGTTGGGAACAAATACGGCATCGCAGCCGTAGGTTTCTTTGAAATAGTTTTTAACATTTTGCGAAAGCACAATGACTTTGTCGGCGTGTTTTGCCGCCATCTTTTCACCAAAGAAAATGTATTTGGAAGCAAAGCCGCCCCATTTATCGCGTTGCCAGTCTAAGCCGTGGATGGTGGCAACCACTTTCTTGCCGAAGAGCTTGGCAAGCGGTATCATCGCGCAGGGGCCTTCGGCGTGGTAATGCACGACATCGTAGTGCTTAAAAGCGATGCGCAGTGTCGCAAACAGCGAGTAGACCATCGCATTGAGTGCCGAGTGGCGGAAGGTGCGCACTTCAACCACTTTGACTTTGCCGCACTGCTTGAGTTTTTCTTCACCGCAGTAGCGGTTGTAGACCACCACTTCGTGACCCTTTTGCGCCATGCGCTTAGAGAGTTCTTCTACCACGACTTCCACACCGCCGCTGCGGGTAGGGATGCGTTTTTGACCGAGCATTGCTATTTTCATACTGTAAACCTATGCGCTTCACATCGGCGGGAAGCACCCTTTCATAAGAAAACTTATTAATATAAAATAACTGTAATTTGTCGAACAACATAATATTATATCATATATATAAGTAATAATCAATAAAAATCCGATTAAAAATTGGGTAAAAATCACATAAATGAGAGAGGGAATTATGAAAAAAAACATCAAAATTGACCGACCGGCAGATTGCTGCGGCTGCGGTGCCTGCGCCAACAGCTGCGCGCGCGGCGCGATTACCATGCAAGAGGATGCGGCAGGCTTTATTTTCCCTATGGTCGATGAAGAAAAGTGTGTGGAGTGCGGCAGGTGTATCGAGAGCTGTGTGTTCACCAAACCCGGCGCAGGCGCCGGTGAAAAGCCTGCGGTATATGCTGCAGTCATAAAAGATAAAGCAGTGTTAAAAAACTCTTCTTCCGGCGGCATTTTCAGTGCGCTGGCGGCTGCAGTCTTAGATAAAGGCGGTGCTGTTTTCGGCGCGGCGTGGACTAAAGATATGAGCCTTGCGCACATCTGTGTGGAGAACAAAGCAGACCTTGCAAAACTGCGCGGCTCCAAATATGTGCAAAGCGCCACCGGGGATGCGTTTTTGCAAGTCAAAAAATTGCTCGCTGCCGGGCGCTATGTGTGCTACTGCGGTACACCCTGCCAAATTGCGGGGCTCAAAGCGTTTCTCGGTAAAGAGGAGGAAAAACTGCTCACCATTGACCTTGTTTGCCACGGGGTGCCGAGCATGAAGATGTTGCGGGATGACTTGAAATTTGTGGCAGGCGACCAATACGGGGCTTTGTGCGATATTAAATTCCGTGACAAATCCCGCGGCTGGGGTGTAAAGGGTTCTTTGATGACCGGTGATAGTAAAATTAAGTATACAGCCGGCACCTCGCCCTACTATTTCTACTTCCTTAAAGGGGAAGTGTATCGCGAAAGTTGTTATAACTGCCGCTTTCCGACCGAAAACAGGCAGGGAGATATCACCCTCGGCGACTATTGGGGCGTGCGGTTGGCGCTGGCGGCAAAGCTTGACGGCGCTGACCCGGAGGAAGGCATTTCCTGCGTGTTGGTCAACAGCCCGAAAGGCAAGCAGTGGCTTAAAGAGATAGCGCCGGCAATTGCTCTGGCACCGTCTGATTTACAAAGTGTGCGCAAGAGAAACAAGCAATTGACAAGCCCGAGTGTGCCGCTGCCTGAGCACGAAACACTGTTAAACGGCTACCTGAAAGATGGCTATACGGCATTTTGTCGCGGCTATAAGCAGCACACCAAAGACCACATGGTCAGAATGGCAAAGGATATGATTCCGGCAAAGGTGAAGAGAAGACTGAATGAACTCAGATAATGACAATAAGGATTTGGCGCTGCCAAATCCTTATTTGTTGCAATTTATTGCAATCTTTGTTATAGTGATAACAGAATAGAGAGAGGGGGGTATCTTTTGTGAGTAATTGGAATATTTTCTTTATTCTCTTTATCGGTCTGTTTTTAGCCATCGGTATTACTTTTTTGGTGCTCTACTTTAAAGGTCGCCGCACCGGTAAAAAAACGGCAGAGCAGCTGCCCGTAAGCCCCGCAGATCCGGGAGATTATTACCGCTTCGGTGATGCGTTTGAAATTGCCGATTTTTTAGGCAAAACACCTTCTCAAACCGGTGTAAATGAAAAGTACTTTACAGTTAAAGGCGGTTGGCAGGTGCTGCCGTTTGATACTGTCCTTTTCGGCAAAACCGCCTACGGTTGGGTGTATTTTGCCGGCGAAGCAGTGGGGGACGAGCAGGTTGCCGATACGGTCTTTGTCAACTCCAAAGAACTTAGTTTCGAACAGTGCCGCGAGGCACTCATAGCAGAGTATGGTGCACCTGCAAGCGAGTGGGAGACCCCCTATGTCGAAGTTAACGGCGGCGCGCAAAGCGGCTGCCGCTTCCAAAGCGGGAACCTCTGCATCGAGCTGACCCAAGGCAGCGAGAGGGAGTATATAGAACTGCAAATGCGCAATGAGGAAGTCGAAATCATGCGGGGTTAGAGGTGGCAAAGCATTACTTAGCATTATAATGTTGAATGTTGAATTTTGAATGTTGAGTTGTAGTGGTGCCGCTTTGCAGCACATCATAAAGGCAAGGTGAGTGCCTGTAACGAAGTTTGGTTTTTGCGTTGTTTTTTCATCCGCCTAAGTGATATAATTCCTCTTGAATACGGCAAGTATGCAAGAAAAATTATCTCCCTTATTCGAATAAAACTACTTAGCATAGCCGACAAGAGTCAATCACAAACAGCCTCTCGCTTGCCCTTTTTGGCTAATTTATCCGATTTTTCATTGTTTGGCGCTAGCCAAACTTCTTCAAAATCGCACAAATAATCACAAAAATTTCTACGCGAGAGGCTGTTCGGGTTCGGCTCCCGTCGGGCTAACCTATTTTTTACAAAGGCAAGGCAAAACAACGAAAGAATGCACCTGCATTGCGAGGCGTTTTAACGATGCATTTGGGAAAAAGAGGTAACCAAAACCTATTTGCGTTTGGCTCTTGTCGGCTATAACTGCTGCGCACCCTAAAATCGGCAGATTTTTTGTCAGAATAAAGCAAAATAGCCACTTAAGGCTGACGCCTAAGTGGCTATTTTAATGCAATTATGGCGAAAAAGATGCGATTTGAGGGCTAAC